>CAZOCL010000153.1:0-14484 GCA_964578245.1 uncultured Klebsiella sp.
GCAGTTGAAACGGACGGAAACCAGGCCGGGCATCAAGCTGCGCCTGGTCAATCACGCGCGCCCCGCCATCCGCCTTGAACGTGACCGCCAGCGTGTGCAGCAGGCTCGCCGGCACCGCCTCGAGCCACGCCGTCGCGACGTAATCCCCCGCCGGCAGATCCTTCCCAAACTCGAACACCCGCCCGCCCGCCGGCAGCAGCGCGATGACGGACTTCTTTCCCGACGCCCGCGAGTCCGCATAGACCGCCGCAGCCTTGGGCTTGTGGTCCTCCGCTTCGAGGAGCTGCGGCTTCTCGGCGGCCAGCAGGTTCAGCGCGGTGAGGAGGAAGGTGCCGGTCAGAGTGGTTCGGATCATGGGTCGGAGATGTCGCGTCAGCTTGGACGCGGCGTGAGGATGAAGGGCGTCAAATCAATCAGCGCAAGTCCGGGCAAGCGAACGAATTCGCCGCGATTGAGCGTTGCCAGATCAAATTTGTTCGCTAATGCGGTGGCAGCAATTTGCAGATCACGCTCGCCAATGAGGGTTCCGATGGCAGCGAGACGCGCCCAGATCCGGGCATGTTCTCGCGCTTCGGCCAGGGTGAAGGGAAGAATCGCAAAGTCCTGCAGCACACCTTCCACAAACCGCACTCGTCGCTCCCTGACGCCCGGAGTGCCAGCCCGTTCACACCCATGCAGGAGTTCAGAGGCGGTGATGGCGGCGATCAGGAAAGGTTCGGCCGGATGAGCGGCCAGCAACCCGGGCAGGTCGAACCGGCCCCGTTCGGCGGCGATGAGCACCGAGCTGTCGAGCACTATTCCCACACGGGAGGGGCTTGCCGTGCGGGTGGACGGCTGTTCTCAAGATCCACCGCCAGCTCGTCGGCTTCGTGGGTGGCGAGATGGAAGCGGCTCCGCCACAACCGGGCCAGCTCGGCCCCGGTCTTGGGCTGGATCGGGGTGGCCGATTCAGGACGCGTGAGCACCCAGCCGCGCAGCTCGCGCCATTCCTCGGCGGTCAGCTTGGCGATGGCCGTTTCAATTTCCAGAACGGTGCTCATGCTGGGAAACTAGTCATCCGCCCGCAGGGAGGCAAGTGCCGGTCTGGTGCCCGAAACTGAACTATGCTGGCTTTGGTCACTTCAAATCATTCAGCAAGTCCTCCACCGACTTGTCCTTCTTCTTCGCCGTGGGGTCGAGGGCGGCGAGGCGTTCGGAGTGGAAACGGACGTGGCCCCAGAGTTCGGGGTGCAGCTCGGCTTCGCTCGGGGCGTCGGCGGTGATCTGGGTGGCCTTGTTCGCCCAATACTCGCGGCGCAGGACTTCCGTGCCGTCGGGACCGCTGACCAGGATGCCCCAGTCCATCTTGAGACGGAGGCCGGGCGTGATCTTCAGGCCGAGGGCGGAGAGCGGGATGGCGGCTTCGAGGGTGTAGCTGTTGTCCGTGTCCTCGACGGCGAAGCGCACGGAGTCGAGCTTCACCACGCGGTCAAAGGTGGCGGAATGCACCGGGCTGACCACCTGCCACGCCTTGTCCGGCGGCGTGCCGGGCACGACGGCCTGATACAGGATCGCGGTGGGCTTCTCGCCCATCAACGTGAGCAGCAGACGCTGGTCGCCGGGCACGGGGGCCTTGCGGTCGGGGTTCGCGCCGGGGTCGGCGGCGATCTGCAGGTCCACGCTCGCGCCGGTCTTGAAGAGGCGGTCCCACTGCTGGCCCTGGTTCTTGAGCGGGCCGCGGCGGTTCACCTCGTAGGCGAGGTAGAGGTTCTGCTCGTCGTAGCCGACGCGGAACTTCGCGTCGCGGTCCAACTCGGCGCTGACGGGGCCCCAGTCGTTGAGCTTGCCGTCGAGCTTGGGCGCGGACATCAGGTAGGCATCGAGCACGGGGGAACGCGCATAGAGCACGCGTGCCTCGCGGCTGCGCTCCCACGCCTGCGTGGCCGCCAGGTCCTTGCCGCCGATGGCCAGCGTGCCGCCGAAGCGCTTGAAGCGGTCCAGCCCGGCCACCTCGACGACGCTCGCGTGGTTGTGGCCCGCGACCGCGTAATACTTGTTGTCCGCCGTGCGCGTGAAGTAGCCTTGGAAGTGCTCCTGGCCGGGCGTGAAGTCATCCATGCGCATCCCGCGCGCGACGTTCGTGCCGCTCCACGGCAGCGCCTTCGGATCGCGGATGTCGCGGAAGATCTGCCCGGCGAACAGCCCGTCCGCCGTCATGATGTCGAACACGCCGACGTTCGAGTTGAAGACGAGGAACTCGCCGAGGTCGCCCGCGTGCGCGGTGGCGTGGCCGGCGAACCCAAAGTGGCAGACAATCTGCGCCGGGTGCCAGGGCTTCGCGCGGGTCAGCGCGTGCGTGCCCACGCCCTCGGTCTTGTAGCTCCAGAGCACCTTGCCGTCGGGGGTTTGCACGGCGCAGACCTGCTTGGAGGCGTCGTCCTCGAAGTGGTAGAAGTTCCCGTTGTCGAGGCGCACGGCCACGCCGTCCCAGATGGCCGGCAGGTCCGCGCGCTCATACACTGGCACGCCGTTGGAGCGGGTTTCCTTTACACGGAAACCCATCGTCCCCGCCTGCACGCCGAGCTGGGAATCGAAGACCGCGCGGAAGTTCTTGGGCTTGGGCCAGAGCTGGACTTCCTCGGGCTGCACCTGCTCATCGCCGTTCAGGTCGCTCCACGCGCAGACGTAATCCATGAGCACCTTGCCGCCGAAGGCCTTCACCAGGCGTGGATCGAGCATCGGCTTGCACTGGCCCGCGATGCCCACCGCCGCCACGAGCCGCGCGCGGTCGCCCTCGTGCAGATAGACCATGCCGCACTGCTGCGAGGGGCCGTGACCACCGGGCCGGGTGTTCACGAGGTAGAGGCGCTTGCCCACATAGATGGGCGAGTCGCTCGCGCCGTGGCCGTCGAGGGAAAGCAGGTTCTTGAGGCGCGTCTTGCCGGTGGCCCAGTCCAGCTCGAACTCCAACGGGCCGTAGAAGAGCCGGCGCTTGTCACCGGGGTCGAGCTGGCCGCCGCCGCCGTATTCCGTGGGGCCAAGGAACTCCTTCTGAAACTTCCCGTCCGCGCTCCACTGCGTGATGCGCTTGGGCCAGTAGTTGAAGCTCACGGCCCACACCTGGTCGCGCGCGTCCACCGCGAGCGCGGTGATGTGGTCCATGCGGTTCACGTTCCACGGGCCGCGCGAATAGCCGCCCGCCTCGCCGATCTCGCGGAGGAACTTCCCGCTCGGGTCATACACGCGGATGGTCTTCCGCTCCTTCGCGGAGTCGAAGATATAGAAGTTGCCCGCGCGGTCGCAGGCGAGCGCGGAGGGCTTCTTCAAGTCGCTCACCAGCACGCGGTGCGCGCCGGTGTTGAAGTCCACCTGCACGAGCTTCTCGTTCGAGACGGTGAAGACGTCGCCGCGTGAATTCACCGCGAGCAGGTTGCCGCGCGACCACTCGCCGCTGGCCTCGGCGATGCCCGGGACGTGGACTTCCTTCACGACCTTGCCGGTCTCGCCGTCGAGCATCTCGATGCGCTCGGTGACCTGCGGGTCCACCGCCGGTTCGCCGCCGAGGTAGCGCAAGGCCGCGACGCCGAAGATGCGGCAGCGCTTGGTATCGAGCGTCTGCCCGCCGAGGTCTTCGCGGATGCCGCTGGGGTAGTGATCTTTCGTGTCCCACTGCTTCACCACGCGCAAGCGCACGGCGCGCGTGCTGACCTCGCGGCCGAAGTCCACATAGCCATCGAGGTAACGGGCGTAACCGTTGTTGCTCTCGCGGCCGCTGTAATAGTCCCGGAGCGGCTGCCGGTAGGTGGCGACCTTTTCCCAGCCCGCATCCGACTTGATGTCCACGGGCGCGCCGTCCGCACCAGTGAAGACATCGACCTCGGTCACCGCGCCGTCCACCTCGCGCAGCGCCAGACCGCGCAACGATTGCGGGGCCTTCCATTCGAGCGCGTAGATGCCAGGATCGGCGGCGCTGAGCGGCTCGGTGCGTTCCGCGTCCCAGGTGCCGTCGGCCAGCAGCCTGCCGGAGTTCACGCGGACCTTGGCGGTGGCGAAAAGATTTTCAAAGCGGCGGCCCAGGAGCTTCACGCCTTCGAGTTTGCGCTGCCACAGGCCGTCGTCCGCGGCCGCGAAGCCGGTCTTCTTCGCGGCCGGCTTGTCCGCGAGATCCAGCGCGGGCGCGCCTTTCTTCTCCTCCACATCCGCAAGGAGGTCGTCGTGCGCGCCGCCACCGCCACGGGTGAAGGTCATGCGCAGCGCGCGGGTGGTGGTGCCGGCGGGCAGGGGCACGACCGCCCAGAGGTTGGTGTCGGAGAGCGGCACGTTCACCCAGTCGGCGCGTTCGTCGGGACGCGGCGGGTAGGGCGCGGAAGGCTTCAGCACCGCGAGGGTGAACTGCATCTTGTCTTCCTTGGCCGGCGGCGGAAACACGAGGCTGCCGATGGACACGGGCTTGGCAAACGCGAGCATGACATGCTGCTGGCGCGTGGGGTTCCGGGTCGTCTCCAGATAGACCAGGCCGTGGTTGGGTCCGAAACCGGGCGGCTGGTCCTTGAGACGGAAGAGGCGGAGAAAGTCCGTGCGCTGATCCGGCACCATCTCGTGCGCCGCGCGCGGCTTGCGGGCCACGGGATAGGTGGGCAGCGAGTTTTGCAGGTCCACATCCGAGGCCCCGGCGGCGTTCTGGAACCAGTTCTCCGCGCCATGCACGGCCACGAAGACCTTGCCATCATGCGCGGCAAGCCCCTGCGCTCCGCGTTTGCGCTCGGCGGTGGGTTGCAGCATGGCCAGCGTGCGGACCTTCTTGGTCGCGATGTCCACGGCCCAGATGGCCTCGGTATTCTTGTCCATGCCGGCCTTGGCGAAGTTGTGGGCGGGCGCGAGGTTGAAGATCGTCTTGCCATCGCTGGCCAGCAGCCACGAGCCGGTGAAACCCTCGAAGGAATGGTGGCCCCAGTGCTTGCGGCCTTCGAGATCGCACTCGATCAAGGACACGCCGCTCTCCGCCACGGGCGCGCCGAGATAGACGCGGTCACCCGCCACGCAGGCCGTGCGCGGGGGCGTGTGGTCCGCCAGCCAGCCGCCGGAACCGCTCGCCCCGGTGAGCCAGGCGGGCCGTTCGGGGAAGTAGCTACCCAGATTTGGATAGGCGGTCATCTCGTAGCGCAGTTCCAGCGGCGGGTGCGTAATGGCCTTCCAGCGATAGTCGCCGGGCGGCACATAGCTGCCCTGCTCGTCCTTGAGGTCCCACGTCACGGAGTTTTTGCCGGCGGGTTGCACGGTGTTGGCGAGCAGATTGCGGACGCGCGTGCCGTCCGGGCGGTCCACGACGATGGTCACGCGGCCGGCCTGGGCGATCTCGTAATTGATCTGCAAGGGCGGCTCGGCGGAGAGGGGCTTCACGATGGCGGGAGCGGCTTGTTCGCCGAGGTCAGTGAAGACCGAGAAACTCGCGAGCCGTGCGATGGCGGGTTCCTGCCCTTCGACCTTGCTGATGACCAGACGGAGCGCGCGGGTCTGGACGGGATCGAAGGTCAGCCACCGTTGCGAACCTTCGCGCGAGGCCTTGAACTTGCGGATGGTCTTCCACTCGCTCTCGGTGGCGGCCACGGCGTTGATGCCGGAGGGGCCGGTGAAGACCTGAAGTTCGAAGGTGGTGAAATTGTCCTGCAAGAGCACGCCATCCACGCGCCGGGCTTCCGGCCACGAGAGGATGAACCACGCAGGCTGGAGATCGGTGATCGGCGCGTGCGAGTTGATGCCCTTGTCGTCCTTGCCGGAGTTGACCCACTCGCCGTGGCCGCGCGTGATGTGGCCGGCGTCGTAAGTGTAGGGCGGGGCGGCCTGCGAGGTGGCGGTGTGTTCGGACTCCGCGTTTGCGACGGCCGCGGGTGTGTGGTTGGCGAGGCGCGGGGCGAGCAGGCGCAGGAAGGGTGACTGGCGCGTGTCACGCGGCGAGGGCACGGTCACGAGCAGCGCGCGGGTCTTGGTGCCGGGCGGCAAGGGAGCCAGGCGCGGCGCGGACTGGCTGGGTTGCACTTCCACCGTGGTCCAGTCGGACGCGCGAGTCGGCTCGGGTGGCAGCGCGGCGGCGGCCGTCAGCAGCTTTAGTTCGCCAATTCCACCCAGCACGGTGCCGATGGCCACGGGCTGTTTGAAGACGAGCAGATACTGCGGTGCGCCGCTGGTTTTGGTGGAACGGGAGGGGCGTGAACTGGCGGTTTCCTTGACCGGGCCCAGCCCGAGGAGTTCGCGGATCGCGGTGGCGTCGGCTGGTTCGGTGCTGTTCTCCAGCAGCAAACGGCACGCGGCGAAATCCACGGCGTCCTCGGTCACCGCGGCGGGGAACGGGGCGGCGGACAGGGTGCCAAGGGCAAGGAGTGCTCCGAGTGCCAGCGCGGTGCGCAGGTGGGAGCGGAGCGTGAAGAGTCTAATAAGCACGACTGGCGGACGCGGAAAAGGGTGGCGAAATTCGCCGGGAGAAGTGGTGGCAGGCATCCTGCCTGCCGTAAAGCCGGGCGTCCCGCCCGGCGGAGAGAACGCCGCTTAGCTGCACATGCTGCGAACTTTCGACTCTTCGCTGCTTCCAGTGGATTGGCGTGTGGAAAAGCTCCAATTCCCAAATTCCAAAATCCAAAGAAGCGCCAAACCCCAAATTTCAAAGAGAAGCGTTGCCAGGCGCCTGGACGGGCCAGCCGGGCCGCACCAGTCTTTGAACCAAGGGCCGAACCAACGTGGCAAGGGTGGCCGCGTGGCGCGCTGAACGATTGGAATTTGGGGTTTGGAGTTTCTTTGGAGCTTGAGACTTGGAGCTTGGAATTTCCCTGCCCGCCTCCCTGTTCCATCGAAAATAGCGGAGAACCGAACTTCCCAGCTTATCAACATGAGGTGGGGCCATTCCCGGGCGGCGGGACGCCGCCCTCTACGGCAGGCAAGATGCCCGCCGCCACGATGTCACTGCGGCTTGCCGACCCAGTGTGCCGCCAGCAGGATTTCCTGGAATGCCTTCACATGCGGCAGTTCCAGGCGGCCGCGCCGGGCCAGCAGGACCACTCGTTCCTCGCCGAACAGGTGGGTGAGGTTGCGGAATTCCAGCCCCGCGTAATCCGCCTTGCCTGCCCGGGCCTCCTGCAAGATCGCGGGACTCACCGAGGCGATGGAGATGCCGAAGCCCATGCTCACGTAGTTGACCAGCACGGGCATGGAACTCGCCGTCATCACCACGTCGAGCTTCGCCGTCAGGCCCGCGCGTTGGAACACTTCCTCCACTCGCACGCGTGAGTTGGTCCCTTCGCCGGGGAGCACCAGGGGATGGCGGGCGAGCTGGCTCAAGGTGAGACGCTTCGGAGCCATCAACGGGTGGCCTTGCGCGCAGATCAGCTTGAACGGGTAGGCAGTCAGGCGAGTGGCTTCATACTTCGCATCGGTGGCCGTTTCGGCCAGCTCCCCGATCAGCGCGATGTCCGCCTGGCCTTGTTCAAACGCGCTGCGGGCGGCGGGAGAAGGCCGGTCAATCACTGTCAGCCGCACCTCGGGATGAAGCTGCCGGTAGGTTTGCAACGGCTCGCACAGCTCATGCGCGACCAGACTGGCCGTGGTGGCCACCGTGAGCCGCCGGACCAGCCGCTTCTGCCGGTCCAGGAACACGGCCTTCAGCGACTCGAACCCCTCGACGATCGGCGCGCTCAGGTCCACGAGCTGTCGCCCCGCTTCGGTCAGGTCCACCTGCTGGCCCTGCACCGTCACGAGCGCCACGCCGAAACCGGTCTCCAGCGCGCGCACCTGCTGCCAGACTGAAGGCGTGGCCAGGCCCAGCACGGCGGCGGCCTTGGCAAAGCTCCGCTGCCGGGACAGCTCCAGCAGCGCCCGCAACTGGCGCAGGCGGACCTCCTTGAAATAGGTTCGCTGCGGGGAGGGTTGTTTCATTAGGCAGCTCCTAATGCGCGTTCGGAAGATTTTCAAGGCGCAATTCAATTTTCCGTCGCTTCCGGCGTCTGGAAGTGGAGACTCGCAGCACAGACACCGAAGGCGCATATGGCGATTATGAACGCAAGCTCCTCGCTTCCCCGGCCAACCGCCGGACGGGGCGGTTTCACTCTCATCGAACTGCTGGTCGTCATCGCCATCATCGCGATTCTGGCAGGGATGCTGTTGCCCGCGTTGTCCAAGGCCAAGGGTTCCGCACAGCGGACGAAGGATGTTAACAACGAGAAGCAGTTAACCTTGGGGCTGAATCTGTATGTGGACGACTACGCCGGCAAGCAGCCGGTGTATGCCTCCAATTTCGACCAGAACGGAAACGCGGCGCAGGAGTATCACTTTCTGGTAATGCTGGCTCCCTACGTTGGCTTGTCGGGGGTGGCCGACAAACCACCCCAGCCGGCGGGCGGCCCGGGTGGACGCATGTTTGCCTACGTGAACCAGTTGGTGGGTAATGGGCCGGTCACCAGGTCGGTCTTCTGGTGTCCTACTGCGCCCAAACCGCCCGATACCTGGACTGGAACAACGATGCCATGGACTTCGTTTACCGCCTATGGCCCGATCAAGATGAGTTGGGATCCGACGCTGGCACCCGGCACTGAAAGCTGGGCCAACACCGCCAACACCACCCAGTATGGGCCTTTCCTTTCCCTGAGTCAGAAGCCTTCCAAAGCCGCCGTGTTTGCCCATCAGCAGCCGAATAATCCTGGCATGTGGATGAACATCTACACGGGCAGCGGGTGGTCCGGTTTCGGCTATAATGGTTCCACTTGGAGCTCCGTCAATTCGCATGACAACCGGCTGCCGATGGCTTTCTTTGATGGTCATGTGGAGACTATCAGTTGGGCGGAAATGCAGGATCCCAACCGTTTTGGTCCTACTGGCGATACCCCGGTCTGGGCCCGTATAGCTTGGTAGCCAGTTAGACTTCCCTGTCCGTTGACGGGCCTTTTATCCGCCTCTCTTCGTTTTTTGTTACAGCATGAAATCTCCCAGCAGTGGCGGTGGACAAGTCCTTACCCTGGTCGTCCTGGCCGGACTGATTCTGGGCGGTGGGTGGGGCGTCTGGCGGGCCGTGCGGCCCGAGACTGCTGTCGGCAGTCCGCATCCGTTTCTGGTGCTGGGCGCGGGCGCGGGCGCGGAGGTGGGCAAGCTGGCTGGCCCCAATGCTCAGGTCGTGGTGATCGTGGCCGGCGGGGAAGGGGACCCGAGCGCCGAGAAGAACGCGCAGACGTTCCGCGAAGCATTGACCAGGCAGGGCTTGAAGATTCTTGCCACGGAGACGATCCCATTGCCGGAGATCGTCATGGGCGGCAGCCCCGGCAAACGGATTCCCGGCCAGCGTTACAGCCAGCTCGCCGCCAAGTATCCCACGGCCGGCGCGTTCATTTCCCTCGCCGGCTATCCGGGCTTCGGCCCGGCGGCACCTGCGCCGGCCAAGCCCGCTGGACCTCCGTTTGTCGCCGTAGTGACGGCGGGACTGGACCCGGCCAGCGAGGGGGCCGAGCTGCAGCGGTTGCTAGCGGCCGGTTTCGTGCGGCTGGTCATCACCCGCAAAGGCGATGGGGTGCCCACGTCCGGTCGAAGCAGCGGACTGCGCGCCCAGTTTGACAACTATTACGAGGTGCGGTCCGCAGCCACGGGCAACTGACCGCCCATCGTTCTGGTCTTCCCGGCCTCACACTCGCAAGTCGTCCTCCCCATGCCCAAAACCGCCGCATCCCGGCGCGCTTTTCCCAGTTTGATTGCCCCGACTTCCATGACCGCAAATACTGATCGCTCGAACCCTCTGATCGAATCCCCGCTGTTGGCTCCCCATCGTTTGGAGTCCTGGCTTCAGCCGGGGGAACGCGTCTGCGTTCCAGCCGCTGCGCAGAATGCCAGCCGACGGTCGGACGCCCCGCCGCCTAAAGGTGGGACTCCACACCAACGGCACGCGGTTCAGGGGTTCACAGCACCAAGTTCTACCTGCTGGCACAAAACCACCGTCCGCCTCATTGCTGTCTTCCAATTCCTTGCCTGCCTCGCCCACGCCGCCGACGCGCCTAAAACCAGCTCGCTCGCCACCAATGCTCCGGTGGCCGCGCCCGTGCCGCCCGCCGTGGTGTGGCCGCTGGACCGCACCGCTTACTTCGTCGGCGAGCGCGTGCCATTGGCCGTGCGCGGAGTGGCGGCGGGCACGCCACTGAGGTTGGATGCCTTGCCGTCCACCGGAGCGAAGGCGCTTGTCTACAACGGCCCGGCGACCGCCCTGATGCTGGACGCCGGGCGACTGGCGCCGGGAGATTACACGCTGTCCATCAATGGCGTGGAAACCGGCCAACGATTTACCATCACCTCCGCGTTGCGCCGGAGCGCCGGTTCCATGCAGGACGAGGCCACGCCCAACCCGCCCAAGGTGGATGCCAAGCTGCCGCCCGCCGAACGTGCCGCCGCCGTCCAGCAGCATTGGGACGGCATCGTGCAGACGTTTCAGGAGTCGGGCCTCACGGCCTGTCTGGCCTTGGGCGCTTCGGACATGGGCCGTGCCACTTATCTTGACACGATGGCGCGCGCGGGAGCCTTGCTGCTGGTCAACCCGGACACTCGGCCCACGAGCTTCTTCCCGGTGGGCAATCTGCCGCTCGAACTCGACGGCGTGAGCCAGCGCATGATCCTTACCGCCCAGGCGAACGGGCGTTATCCCAATTTCGGCGGCTTCTGCTTCGGCTGGGACACCACCGGCTACCAGATCGGCGGACGCAAAGGGTTGATGACCTACTGGGGCTGGGGCGACAAGACGCAGGCGCTGCGGAACTACATCGGACGCGTGGACAAGTTCACGATGGAGGAGTTCACGCGCCGCACCGGTCTGCAGCCCGTCAGCGAGTCGGAATACGTCGCCTACCTGCTCTCCATTGGCCGGGCGGACATGGCCCCGGCGATCGACCTGCCCACCAAGCTCTGGCTGGCCGAGATTGCGCAGTTCACCAAGCCGCTGCCCGACAGCGAGCGTGTGGCGTTCGAGCGCCGGCTGGATGCGTGGTCGTCCTACCTGATGGGCCTCTATAACGAGGCTTACAGCAACTTCTCCAAGAACCTGCGCACCGCCGAGGCTTCCCTGCGCAACACCGCGAGCGTGCAGATTGACCACGCCGCCGTGCGCTACGGCCAGTATTTCCCCTCCGCCTACGAACCGCTCGATCTCCAATACCAGACCACCTGGAACGATCAGGTCGGCGGGCCGGACTATGCGTATCAATGGCTGCTCACCGGCGGCCTGCTGGACATGCATCGCGGCGGCAAGCGCACCTGGCTGAGCAACACCATGGGACCGGTCCACGGTGTGACGGCGATGCCCGGCAAGGTGACGCGCGTCGCGGCCCATGGCCTGGCATGGGGCGTGTCGGGCATCGGCTTCGCCCTCGAAGGCTTTAGCAACCTCCTCGGCGGCATGAACAGCAAGCAGACCGGCTGGGAGAACATCCATGGCCAGGCGGGCGAGGCGGATGTGCTGGCGGGACGGGATTTCTTGGACCGTTTCGCCGTGCTGGCGGTCGAAGGGCGCGGCGATCACGGGGTCGGCATCCTGTTTTCCAAGAGCCAGTATCAGCGCCAGCACATTGTGCACGGCTACGGCACGGCGGCTTACAAGGCGTTTGTCTCCCTCACGCGGCTGGGCTACACGCCCCGGTTCGTGACCGAGGAAGACCTGGCTGCGGGACGCGCGAAGGACCTTCCAGCCCTGCTCCTGATCGGGCAGACGTTCCCGCTCACGGCGGAGGCCAGCGCGGCGCTCACGCAGTTCAGCAAGAACCGCGGGCGCATCCTCGTGGACGGTGGCACCACGATCACCGTGCCCGGCGCGGAGAAGCTGGACCTGACCTTTCCGTTCTCCCTGCCCGGCAAGCCGCATAGCTGGACTTCGCCGAACCTGGTGCCGGGCGACAACGACACGCTGGTCTATGCGCGCTGGCACCCCGAACTTGCGGCCGCCTTCACCAAGGCGCTCGGGGAGACGGGGCGCGGCGTGCTCACGCCCGAACGCGGAGCGGACACCAAGGTCTCGCTCATGCAGATCGATGCCGGGCCGGACGCGAAATACGTCGTGGCCGTGAATGATTCGCACGTTGCCCGGCAGGCGGACTGGTATCAGGTGACGGAGAAGCTCCTGCCCACGGGCAGGGCCGCAGCGGGCGCGGTGCTCTACGACTGCACGGACGAGAAGGCTCTCGGGCCGCTCGCGGCCTTCAATTGCGACCTCACCGCGACCACTGCCCGGGTCTTCGGCATGCTCGCCCGCCCGGTGGCAAAGCTTGCCCTCACTGCGCGCCAGTCCGTGAGCACTGGTGGCGAACTCGTGGTGGCCGTGCAGTTCCTGGACGCCGCCGGCAAGCCGCTGCGGGCTGTCGTGCCGTTCCACCTGACGCTGGCCGGACCGGACACCAAGCCTGTGCAGTCGCTCTTCCGCTCGACGGATCGCGAGGGCGTGTTCGCCTTGTCCCTCCCCATCGGAGCCAACGCCCCGGTGGGCAACTGGTCCGTGCGCGTGCGCTCCCAGTTGGATGGTCAGACCGCCACGCTCCCGATCACGGTCACCGCCAGCGCGCCTGCGTCCCTGGCCAAGGCCATCAGCGACAAGGTGCTCGTGCGCGACCGCGCGGGAGTGGAGGCGACCTTCGCGAAGGGGGCCAGGGTCGTGCTGCCCATCTTCGATTCACCTCGGGCCGCGGAGTTGCTGCCCATTGCCGAGAAGGTGAAGGCCGTATTGGCCCGTCGCGGCGTCGAGGTCGAAATCCGGTCGGCGGCAGAAGCGGGAACCTACTGGCTCAATTACGATCCGACCCCTGAGCAGGTGCAGGAAAATGCCCGGGTGGATGCCGGTGAAGCCATCGGCAAGATCAAGCGGGACACCGCCAATCACAATGACTGGTATAGCGCTCTTTCGGGTTATCGCTTCGGTCGGCCCGTCCTCCTGCTGGACCTCGTGGCTCCGCCTGCCGTCTCGACTGCCCCGGTCAAGGGCAAGGCCGCGCCCGCACCGAAGCCCACGAACCCAATGGCTGAAGCCCTGGCTTCCGCCGGGCTGCTCTGGCCGCAGGTGAGCGAGGCCTTCCCCGGCCCGGGGCGCGCCGTGGTGCAGTCGGTGCGCTGGGCCTTCGCGCCGCGTGTCTCCGCCGTCATTGTGCAGGCTCCCGATGCCGCCGGCCTGATCGCCGCCGCCGATTCCCTGGCCAAATTGCCCGAGGACCAGCTTCTGCCGCCGATTCAGGCGCTGCGCTCGGAGTTGTGGCGGCAGTATCACGTTGGCGGACAGCCTGAGCGGCCGAAGACGTCCGGCCTCACCGCCAAGGGCATGCAAATTGGCCAGGCTTCGCAGCCCTTCGCCATCCGCTTCGGTGATGCCCGTCCGTTGCCGGCGGCCCAAGTCCAGCCGCCGGAACGCCCCGCCCGCCCGGTTCATGCGGTGCCGGCGACCATCCTGCCGAAGCAATACGTGCTCCAGTATCGCGACAATTCCGGCCAGTTCATCGAGACGACCACCGTTGACTTCCTCAAGCCCGACCTCCGCTTCAGCGAGGGCCTGCTGCTCACCGTCGAAGTCCCGCAGGCGGGCCGGGTAAAACTCATTGCGGACGGCCTCTTCCGCTACTCTGATCGCCGCCCCATGTGGCAGGCCCAGTGGGAGGACATCCTGAACCTGCGCGAGAAGCTCGTGCCCAATCGCCGGCAGCCAATGCAATTCGAAGTCCGCCTCGGCGGCAAGGTGGTGGGACAGCTCAGCTCGGTCCGCACCGAGGAAAAGGAAGTGAAGCTGGAACTCGCCTCGCCGTCCGCCGGGCTGAAGCCGAAAACCGCCGTCGAGGAAGTCGTCACGCGCCTGGCCGGCGAGGTTGATCTGCCAGCGGGCCGTCAGGAGATTCTGCTGGTTTACCGCAACGTCGTTGACGGGCAGCTTGCCGCCATCGGCGTGGGCACGGAGCCACAGCTCCCGCCTCCGCCCCCGGCCAAGAAGTGAACTTTTTGCCCTCGGCGGCACAGTGCGACGTTCCAGTCTTGATAGCGGCGAGTGATCGCTGCGGGCCGGGAATGATGAATAGCGTCCGGCATCGGGTAGTCGCTAGTGGGTCCCCGGATTATCTGGGTTGGTTTGGCGTCAAATACGAGTCATGAAGAAGTTGATTTACTGCGCGAGCCTCTCGCTTGCGCTTCTCGGACAGCCGTCCGCATTTGCACAAGTTCCCGGCGGGGCGGCCTCGCTGGTGGATGACAAGAAGGCCAAGGCCCTGCTGGACGCGGGCGATGCGCGCTTTGATGCCGGCGAGCTGGCCGCCGCCATGGACCTCTACAAGGCCGTCCTGGACCGCTACCCGATCTCCCGCTGGCGCTACATGGCGCGTCTCAAGATGGGCAAGCAGTTCCTCAAGGAGAAGAAGTTTGACCTCGCGCTGGACCAGTTCCGCCGCGTCGCCGTCGAGGATAACAAGGACGCCGACCAGCGGGGCGATGCCAGCCTCCAGGTGGGCATCTGCTTCTTCGAGATGGGCA
>CAZOCL010000154.1:0-14439 GCA_964578245.1 uncultured Klebsiella sp.
TCTTGACACTGCCCCGGAGCGCGGCTGTGTCCCGCTCGGCGCGGGATCAGCCGCAGCAACAGGGAAGTGCCGAACGGTGCCGGAACGCCTTAACACCTTCTGCCAGGCGCAGCCGCTGCGGCTCGTCTCCGCGACACAGCCGCCCTCCAGGGGATTTCGCGCCTCGGGGGCAGTGTCCAAATGCGCCCGGTGCGTGGCGCGTGGTGCGTGATTGCACTGGACGCTCACTGCCGCAGTCACGCACCACGCACCACTCACCCCCGTCTGCCTCAGGCCTCCCCCGCCATCCGCACCACCGCCTCCACCACGCGCTCAGTCGTAAGCGAGTTCATGCACCGAAAATCAATCGGGCACGCACGCAGGAAGCAGGGGGAGCAAGCGGCTTCACCACGCAATATGAGATGACGCGTATCACCCGGCAAACCAGGACCGGTCAGCTCCGGGGAGGTGCTGCCGAAAAGCGCGACCACCCGCGTCCCGGCTGCAGCGGCGACGTGCATCGGCCCGGTGTCATTGGTCAGCACAACCCGGCAGGCGCGCAGCGCGGCGCAGAGTTCGCGGAGAGACGTGCGACCAGCAAGATTCGTGACGATGCTGGATGCCGGATGCTGGATGCCGGACGGCACTGGGGCGAGCGCGGCGGAGATTTCTGTCGCGAGCGCGCTGTCCGCCGCGCCGCCGAAGATGACGAAGGCGCAGTTCAGCCGAGCCCGGAGTTCCTTCGCTGCCGCGATGAAGCGCTCGGCCGGCCAGCGCTTGGCCGGCCCGTATTCCGCCCCGGCGTTCAGACCGATGAGCAGGCCGTCCGGCAGTTGAAACTTCACTTTCACCGCCGCCACCTCGGCATCCGAAACCGCCAGGCGCGGTGCCAGCGGCTCGGCCTTCGCTCCCAGCGCGGCGGCGAGGTGAAGATAATGGAAAATGTGGTGGCCCGCGGCCCTCACCGGAGCGCCGGTCTCCGACCCGGCGAGTCCCGTGCCCGCCACCAGCCTTCGCACTTCCTCGGCCGTCCGCTTCCGCATCTTCACCGCGTCCGTCCGCCACGGGACGGCTTCCGTAAGCAGCCAGTTCCGCCAGTTCGCTGCATAGCCGATGCGACGCGGGATGCCGGCCAGCCGCACTTCGAGTCCGGTGCGGATGGAGTTCGGGAGCACCAGCGCGGCGTCGAGACTCATTCCCCGCAGCCGGCGTGCGACACTAAAGACCCCTTCCTTAGCCGCAAACGTGATCACCGCGTTCACCGCCGGATGCCCGTGCCACAACCCCGCGAGCTTCTCATGCGTGAGCAGCACGAGGTGCGTCTGCGGCAGCGCCTCGCGGAGCCGCAGCAGCGCCGGCGTGGCCATCACGGCGTCGCCCAGCCAGTTCACGCCGCGCACCAGGAGGCGGCGGGGAGATGGTAGCGGAGTCGAGCGCATTGGACTTGGAGGCTAATGACCAATGACCAGTGAACCAATGACCAATCGGGAGCGTCCGCGCCGTGCCTGCAGGGCGCGGCCCTCCGGGACCCGGCATCCAATGATCCGCATTCGCAGGCCATTGGGTCTTGGGCATTGAGTGGTCATTGCATCATTGGGCATTGGACATTCCCGCCGGCTCGCTGGCCGGCTTTTCCCGTCGCCACTTCCCTTCCTTCCACCGGTTGTGCACCCAGAACCAGTTCGCTGGGTCGCGCCGGATGGCGGCTTCAAAAGCGCGGTTCATATCCGAGGCGATGTCCTCGGAGGGACGGGGCTTGCCGTTGCGGTGCGTCGGAATTTCCTCGCCCACCTCGATGCGCCAGCGCCCCGGCGCGGTGCGGAAACAGATGCCGGTGAACAGCGGACAGCCATAACGGAGCGCGAACACCGGCGCCGCCAGGCTCGTGGAGCAGTCCCGCCCGAAGAAGGGCAGCCGCGCGCCCCGGTCCCCGGCGTGCTGGTCGCTGAGGAGCCCAAGCATCATCCCCGGCCGGTTCATCGCGGCCTTGAGCGCATCGGCATCCTTGCGGCGCTCGAAGTAGAGGCCGCCGGATTTCTCCCGCAGTTCCTGCATCACCCGCGTCAGGCCGGACTGGCGGAATCCGCGATAGGTCGTCGCCATCTGATAGCCGGGACAGAACAATCCGCAGCGGGCCAGCAGCTCGAAATTGGCGAAGTGTCCGATCGCACACACGATGCTGGGCGGCTTCTCCCCGTGAGCCGCTTGCGGAAATTTCTCCGCGCCCACGAACTCGGTCACGGCACGGATGCCCGCCTCATCCAGGCTCGCCGTCTTCACGGCGCAGGCGAAACTTTCGCCAACCCGCTTGAAATTCTCCCGCGCCAGCGCGCGCACCTCGGCGTCGGACTTCTCGGGAAAACTAAGCGCGAGGTTGCGCCGGGCCACCTCGCGATGCCGCCGGTCCAGGACATGACCCAGCGTCCCAAAGGCCCGCCCCAGCCACGCCACCGCCCCCAGCGGCAGCGCCTGGAGCAGCGCGATCACCGCACGCGCGAACATTGTCATCACGAAATCAGCCACTGTGGCGCCACCCTACAAACCAGCCCGACCAGGCTCCAGCAAACTCCGCCCGGAGCGCGGGCGTCCTCGCCCGCTTTGCGCGTGCGACCACCGAAACGACACGGACGCGTCTCGCCCCAAGCACCCGCAAAGCGGCCCGGCGGGCCGCGCTCCGGGCAAGTTGGCGCTTCCGTCCGCCTCGCCCGCCCCCTACGCTGCCGCCCCTAAAATGAAGCCGTTGCCCATCGTGCAGCTCGACCACGTGAGCGTCTCGCTCAGCGGGAAGCGCATCCTGCACGACGTGAACTGGTCCTGGCACCCCGGCGAAAGCTGGGCGCTCCTCGGCGCGAACGGTTCTGGCAAAAGCACCTTCCTCCGCCTCATCGCGGGCGAACTGCATCCCGATCCCGTGGACGGTGGACGACGCACCTACGGTCTCGACGGCGAGCCCGCCGCGACCGCCGTCGGCGTGCGTGCCCACATTGCCTTCGTCTCCCCGGAGCAGCAGGAGCGCTACCTGAATCTGGAGTGGGTCCGCACCGGCCGGGACGTGCTGCTCACCGGCTTCCACCAGACCGACTATCTCTACCAGCGTCTGACCGCAGACCAGCAGGCCGAGGCACGCCGGCTCGCGGACGAATTTCAACTCGGCCCCCTCCTGCGCCGCGACGTGCAGACCCTTTCCCAAGGCGAGTTCCGCCGCCTGCTCATCGCCCGCGCGCTGCTGGGCAAGCCACGCGTGCTGCTGCTGGACGAATTCACGGACGGGCTGGACGTCTCGATGCGCGCCCAGTTGCTCGCCGCCGTTCAACGCGCCGCTGCTGCCGGCACCAGCGTGCTGCTCGCCACCCATCGCGCCGATGAACTGCTTCCCGCAATCCGCCATCGTCTCGTGCTGGAAGGCGGACGCATCGTCAGGCACGCCGAACGATCCACTGCGAAACGCCTTGGCGCAAAGGACGCGGAGCCACCCGCACCGCCCGCCCCAAGCCCGCGGACTACGGTTCCTTCCCCAGCGAAAGCAGGCGCCGCGCCGTTCCTCTTCCGCCTGCAAAACGTCAGCGTCTATCTCGACCGCAAGCCGGTGCTCCACCGGCTCAACTGGGAGATGCAGCCCGGTGAACACTGGGCCATCACCGGCCCCAATGGCTGCGGGAAGAGCACCTTCTTGAAGCTCCTGCAGGGCGAACAGCATCCGGCCATCGGCGGCTCGATCCACCGCTTCGGCGAGTCCCGCCGCCACACCCTCTGGGAAATCCGCGAGCGAGTTGGCTACGTGGGACCGGATTTGCAGACCGCCTACCGCGATAGCCTCACCGCGCGCGCGGTGGTTGCGTCCGGCTTCTTCGCCAGCATCGGCCTGCTGGACTCGGTCACACCCAAGCAGTGGCGGCGCGTGGATGAACTGCTCACGCAATTCGAGCTAGGTGACTTGGCCAGCGAAAACTTCCTCCGCCTCTCCTACGGCCAACGACGACGCGTCCTGCTGACCCGCGCCCTCGTCCATGCGCCACAGGTCCTGCTGCTGGACGAACCACTCGACGGGCTCGACGCCGAATCGCGCCGTCTGGTGAGCGCCCAGCTCAACACGCTGGCGCACCAAGTCTCGATCATCGGCGTCACGCACCACCAGGGCGAACTGGGCCTGCCCCAGCAACGCACCGTGAAGCTCAGCGAGTTGAACGCTGGTTAGCAGCGGGAATCGCCCTCCCACTCCAGCGGTAGAGGGCTGGGTGAGAATTCCCGGAACGAAAGCTTCGTGCTTTGAACCCCTGAACCCCGTGCCGGTGGCTTGCAGCCACCGCGTTGCGCGTGGACAGCTTGGAGCCGGTTCGTTCTGCTGGGACCCGCGGTCAGCGGCGGCAAGCCGCCGGCACGGGTTCAGGAGGAGGGGGAACGGCCGCTCAATTGCGAAGCCTCACCAACTCACGTCACACCTTTGCCTGCACCGCGACGCGAGTGATCTTCCCATCCTTCGCCTCACAGGCGAACCACCCCTTCTCCTTCGTGAAATCGTGATTCGTCCGCCAGGCGGAGCAGCACCAGTTCGTAGTCAGCGTCGCGCTCGCATACACCCGCTCCGTGAACCCGTGGAAGTGCCCGGAGTAAATTGCCTGCAAATTGAACGGCTTGAACCGCTCCAGAAACGCATCCGCATTCTTCGGTCGCGCGGGCGTCAACTGGCCGAGCGGGAAGTGCGTGAGAATCACCAGCGGCCGCTTGGGATCGAGCTTCGGCAGTTGCTCGTCCACCCACTGCAACGTGTGCGGCTGGATGCTCGTATTGCTGCCCAGCCGGCCCTGCGTGCTGTCCAGCGCCAGAAACTGCCAGCCGTGATTCTCGAACCGGTAGTTGAGCGCGTCCTTGAACACCGCTTCATACGGTGCCCGGTCATCCGCACCGAGGTAATCGTGATTCCCGATCACCCCGAAGATCGGGACGCCCAGCGACTTGAACGCCTCCCGGCACGCCTCAAGTTCCTCGCGCTTCCCGTTCTCCGAATAGTCACCCGCCATCAGGCAGAACTCAGGCTTCTCCGGCGCGTCCTTCACCTGGCGGAAGATCTTCTCCAGCCACGCGCCACAGCGGCCATCGCGGTAGTGGACATCATTGATGACCACAAAGCGAAATGTGCCGCCCGGCGCCGTGTCCGCCGCCCGGAGCGCCCCGGGCCACAGCCCCATCGCCAGCAAGCTGCCAGCCGAGAGCCGGACAACTTCGCGCCGGTTCAAGGCGTTGCGCGGGCGGTCAGGTGCGACATTCACGCGATCAAATTGGATTCCCTCGTGGTGAAGCGAAAGTCATTTCTTCGCGCCATGGCGGGACCGCGCCAGGTCTCCTCGCGCAACGGCAAATTCTGACAACCGAGACTGGACCACAGAGACGCGATGAACACTGAGATGGGATACTGATACCAATTCCCGATGACGATCAGTGGAATCGCTGCTAAGCGTTGCGACCCATGTTCGACTCCCTCTCCCCTCCTCCGAGGAAGGGAGAGGGTTGGGGTGAGGGGTGGCGTCCGGCGGCAGGCTACCGACTGGCATTGGGAATTGGTATGAGAGCTCTTCTCTGTGTTCATCGCGTCTCTGTGGTCCAATAGAAATTGCCTCTCCACCCCGAGCGCCACGCCCAGCCCTGCTACTTCCCCTTCGCCGGGACGAACTCCGCCGCACGCTTCCGCCCCTCCGCCATCTGCGCCACGGACATCTTGGGGGCGACGAGGCCACGGTTCTTCTCGGCCTCCTTGTCGCCTTTTAGCGCGGCCAGATGCAGCCATTTGTAGGCTTCCACCGGGTCCTTGGCCACGCCCTGGCCGAGGTAATACATCGCGCCCAGATTCCCCTGCGCCCGCACCAACCCCTGCTCGGCGGCCATCCGATACCACTTCACCGCCTCGATGGGATCTTTGGTGACGCCTTCGCCGGTGCCATACAGCGAGCCAAGCACGCCCTGCGACCTCGCATCCCCCTGCTCCGCCGCGGCACGGAACCAGCGCACCGTCTCCGAAGGATTCTTCTCCACGCCCGTGCCGGTCCGATACGCACTGGCGAGGTAGGCCTGCGCGTCCACGTTTCCCTGCCCCGCCGCGAGGGCGAAGAGTTTCACCGCCTCCGCCGGGTCCCGCGTCACGCCCTTGCCGGTCCACAGCTTCAACCCATCCTGGTAGAGTTCCGCCGGAGTGCGCGGCGGCATCTTCTTCGGCGGAGCATTGGTGGCCGGGGGCGGCGGAGGCGGCGCAGGCGCAGCCACCGGTGCATTCGTCTGTGGTGGAGCAATCGGCTTTCCTTTGCCGCCGTCACAGCCCACCAAGCCCAGCCACGCCACCGCGACGAAAACGCGGGCAGCGCGCAGGCAGAGAAATGCCAGTCCGGACATGCTCAGGTGATTCTGCCCATGCTCGAGGAAGCTGTGAAGCGTTGAAAATCGCGGCCCCAAGTTCCGATCCCGCCTCAGTCTGGCAACATCCCTGCGCCAACAACGCCCACTTGGAATTTGAAGTTTGGAGCTTCTTTGGAATTTGGGATTTGGAGTTTGGAATTTGAAGTTTTCCCCGGCCGAGTAGCCGCCTTGCCTCCTCCGCAACTCCCTTTCCTTCGCGCACTGAAATATGGTGGAGCCGATAGGATTCGAACCTACGACCCCCACAATGCCATTGTGGTGCTCTACCAACTGAGCTACGACCCCGACCAACTCAGTGCGGCGCGCACGGTAGGAATGGGCCGGGGGTTTGTCAAAAACATTTCTCCCGTATTTCATTCGCACCGGCGCATCCGCCGGTTGCAAACGAGCCGCGTCTGCCGTATCCCCACCCCATGCCGCTGCACCTCATCACCGACGAACGCTGCGTCAACTACCACTCGGCCGGCCACCCGGAGCGGCCCCAGCGCATCACGCGCACGCTCGCCAAACTCCGCGAGCAAAAGGACCTCAAGCTGGAATGGGACAAGCCCGCCGAGGTCCCCGACGAAACCATCCTCCGCGCCCACACCAAGGAGCACCTCGCCCGCATCAAGGCCGCCACCGGTGATTTCGATGGCGACACCCCGGCGCACGCCGGCATCCACGAGCACGCGCTGCGTTCCATCGGCGGCGGGCTGCGTGCCTTGGAACTCGCGCGTAAGGGCGACCATCCCTTCAGCCTGCTCCGTCCGCCCGGGCACCACGCCACCGACGTCCGCGCGATGGGCTTCTGCTACTTCAACCAGGTCGCCATCACCACGCTGGAAGCCCTCGCCACCGGGGCGAAGCGCGTGGCGGTCTATGACTTCGATGTCCATCACGGCAACGGCACCGAAGCCATTCTGCTGGGCAAACCCGGCGCGTTCTTCCACTCCATCCACCAGCACCCGTGCTATCCCGGCACCGGCACCAAGAACGTCGGCGACAACTGCTTCAACTACCCCGTTCCTCCTCGCACGCCCCGAGAGGAGTATCGCAAGGTGCTCATCCGCGCCCTCGACGCCCTCAAGGCGCAGAAGCCCGATGTGGTGGTGGTCAGCGCCGGCTTCGACGCCTACGCCCGCGACCCCCTCGCGCAGGAAACGCTGGAGGCGGAGGATTACCACTGGCTCGGCCAGTCCTTCCGCGCGCTCGGCGTGCCCGTGGTGAGCGTGCTCGAAGGCGGCTACAGCAACGACCTCCCCGACCTCATCTTCGCCTACCTGCGCGGGCTGGATGGGAAGTGACCCGCCCAAATTTTGCCCGCGAAACACGCGAATGAACGCGAAATGAAACCAGAGCAGCGAGCTTTCCTCCCCGCTCAGCTTTCGCGTTATTTCGCGTGTTTAGCGGGCTCCTCTCTCAACTCCATGAAACCAAATTTGCTTCACCTCCTCGCGTTGCTCACCGCCGCGTTCCTCTGCCACTCGCCGTTGCCCGCGTTCGCGCAGGCCGATGCGAAGGCCACCAAAAAAGCCGCCGCCCGGCCCACGCCCGACCTGGCCAACCACAAATACGGCCCGCACGAGCGCAACGTCCTCGACCTTTGGAAGGCCAAGTCCGACACGCCCACGCCGCTCGTCGTCTATATCCACGGTGGCGGCTTCGCGGCCGGGAGCAAGGAAACCGTCTCACCCGCGCTGATCGACGCCATGCTCAAAGCCGGCATCTCCGTGATGGCCGTCAATTACCGGCTCTCCCCCGGCGTGAGCTTCCCGGCGCATTACCTCGACTGCGCGCGCGCCATCCAATACGCCCGTCTCCACGCTCAGGAATGGAACCTCGACCCCAAGCGCGTCGGGGCCACCGGCGGCAGCGCGGGCGCGGGCACCTCCCTCTGGCTCGGCTTCCATGACGACCTCGCGGACCCGAAGAGCGACGACCCCGTGCTCCGTCAGTCCACTCGCCTCACCTGCATGGGCGTGAACGGCGCGCAGAGCAGCTACGACCCGCGCGTGATCAAGGAGTGGGTGGGCGAAGCCGCCTCCCGCCACCCCGCCCTCCCCGGCTTCTACGGCCTGAAACCCGAGGAATTCGACTCACCCCGTGCCCACCAGCTCTACGTGGACGCTTCCGCCATCACCTACCTCACCCGCGACGACCCGCCCGTCTATGCCTTCTACGGCGAGCCGCGCGGCCCGCTCCCCGCCGACGCCAAGCCCGGCCAAGGCATCCACCACATCAACTTCGGCCTGCGCCTCAAGGAGCAGATGGACAAGCTCGGCCTCGAATGCACCGTCCGCCACGCGGATGAGGGCAAGAACGCGGGCCTGGAGATGGCGGAGTTCTTCGTCAAGCATCTCAGGCCGGGGAAATAATACGGTGCCTCGCGCCTTCCTCCTCCGGTAGCAGCCGACGTGAGGAGGCTCACTCTATTCGGGGGAAATCAGAGCCTCCTCACGTCGGCTGCTACCGGGGAAAAAGCCGTGCCATTGCCCCACAGATTCAGGACGGCACAAATTGAGTCCCCATCTGCGGCCGTCCTGAATCTGCGGGAAATCCTCCGACCCTCCGCTTCTCGCCCCCGTCTGCTGCCTACCCCGCCTAAATCAATTCCTCAATCGGCTTCCCGCGCGCGAGCACCGGGGCCGGCTGGCCAAAGGCGTTGTGGAAGACCTCGTCGGTCGCCACACCGAGCTGGCGGTAGATGGTGGCCAGCACGTCGTTGAAGTGGACGGGACGCTCGAACGGCAGGTCGCCAGCCTTGGTGCTGGAGCCAAGCACGATGCCCTTCTTCAAGCCACCGCCAGCCAGCATCACGGAGAACACCTTTTCCCAATGATCGCGGCCCGCGTTGGCATTGATCTTCGGCGTGCGGCCAAACTCGCCAAACATCGCCACCAGCGTGGTGTCCAGCAGGCCGCGCTCTTCGAGATCGTCCAGCAGCGCGCTGACGGCGAGGTCCATCGGCGGGAGCAGCCGGTTCCGCATCAGGTTGAAATTGTCCTCGTGCGTGTCCCAGTCCTGGCCGCGCTCCTGGTTGAGCGTGTAGTTGAGCAGGGTGAAGGGCACACCAGCCTCGGCGAGGCGGCGGGCAAGAATGGTCTGCTGGCCCCAGAGATGGTGCCCGTAACGCTCGCGCTGGCGCAGCGACTCGCGGCTGAGATCGAAGGCTCCCCCAGCTTCGCCGCCGGAAAGCATCTCCAGCGCGTGCCGGTGATACTTGTCCAGACCATCCACGGAGGCAGCCGAGGCCTGTCCGCCAAGGGCGGTGAGCAGCGTGAGCCGGTCTTCGAGGCGCTTGCCGGTAAGGGCCTGGTTCAGGCGCAAATCCTGCGGCCCACCGAAGGGCGTGCGGGCGTCCTCGGGCGGGATGCCGGACTCCAGCGGTTCATAGGCCACGCCGAGCGGTCCCGCCGTGGCGTAGTGGACGCGGTTGCCGAGCTGGCCGGAATGCGGGATGGCCACATAAGGCGGCAGCAGCGGCGCACGGGCTCCGCACGCGCGCGCGATGACCGCCCCGATGCTCGGATGCGCGAGGTTGCGGTTCTTCGCCTCCACCGACGCATCCGGCAGATCGCCGCCGGTGAGCGTCTGGTAGATCGCCACCGGATGGCTCGGCGAATCCACGTAGGCGCTGCGGATGAGATTGAACTTGTGTGCCCGCTTGGCCAGCAGCGGCAGGTGCTCGGTGAAGTGAATGCCCGGCAGCGTCGTGGGAATGTCGCCAAACGTGCTGCGGTAGGCGGAGGGCGCGTCCGGCTTCGGGTCAAAGCTCTCGTAGTGCGAGAGACCGCCTTGCAGGTAGATCACGATGCAGGCGCGCGCCGGAGAATTGATGACCTTTGGCGTCTCCTTGGCGCGCAGCAACTGCGGCCATAGCATCGCCCCAGCCAGCGCGCCGCCGCCTTGCAGCCAGCGACGGCGAGTCATGGCGGCGAGGGAGTTCGGTTGAAGGATGTTGGCCAAAGGCGCGCTCAGGGCTGCTGATTCGTTTGCAACGGCGGTTCTATTGTCCGCACTTCGACGCACGAGCCGGTGCTGGCCATCGGATTATTTCAAGCCGCCGGAGCGCGGCCCGCGAGGAAGCCCGCGCTCCACCTTGTTTCCGGTTGTGTGCGTGCTGGGATGCCCCATCATCCGCCCAGCACCGACATGAAATCCCCTCGCCGCCCCGCCTGCTGGCTCACCGTGTTTCTGCTGCTGGGCACCTGGTTCGTCAGCCCTCCGCCTGCCCTGGCCGCCCCCGCCGGGCCCTTCGCCCTTGATCTGCCGGACAATCCCGTGCCTGACCGCGTGAGCGCCGTGCGCAGCAACCCGGCCAAGACCAAGAGCACCTGGGCCGCGCTCGAAGGCCCCGGCTGCATCCGCCACCTCTGGGTGACGATGACCAATCCCAACGCCGCCGTGCCGGCCCGCTTCACCAACCGCAAGCTCATCCTCCGCATCTTCTTCGACGACTCACCCGTGCCGCAGGTCGAGGCGCCGGTGGGCGATTTCTTCGGGCTGATGCATGGCGTGGACTACTACGACATCAACAACGAGTTCATCTCCGTGAAGGCGTGGAGCGGCTACAACTGCTATTTCGAAATGCCCTTCGCCAAGAACGCGCGCGTGGAGTTCGAGACCGGAGATGACGCGGTGCCGCTGTATTTCCAGCTCGACTGGCATCGCTACCCCGGCGCGGAAATGAAGGAGACGCGCCGGTTTTGCGCGAACTGGCGGCGCGAGATGCCCACGCAGAAGTATGGCGAAAACTTCCTCATGCTGGATGCCGATGGTCCCGGGCAGCTCATCGGCTTCTTCTACGGCGTGCGGCTCATTGACAACACGGACCGCTGGAGCCACGGCGGCGCGGAGAACATCTACCTGGACGGCTTCGGCCCGCACCCTGCCTACCTGCGCGGCATCGGGGGCGAGGACACGTTCGGCACCTCCTACGGCGGCGTGCAGCATCCACCGGAGTCGCATCTCTACGCGGGCATGCCCTATTACAAGACGGAGGACATCGGCGAGGCGCGCGGCGCGCAGCGGCTCACGGGCTTCCGCTTCTTCGTGCGCGACACCATCCGCTGGCAGGAGTCCATCCACATGCGGTTCGGCACGATGGAGAACGACATCTGTTCGATGGTCTATTGGTATCAGAGCCGCCCTCCGCGTCCGTTTGTGAAGCTGCCGAAGTTCCCCGAGCTGATGCCCGGTGTGAAACTCCCGCGTGGCACCGTGGACCTGCCCCTGCCCGACACCGGCCAGTGGCTCGTCCAAGGCCCGCTCGAAAACCAGAACGCCGCCGCGATCAAATCCGCTCTCGCCGGGCCGCTGGCCGCCGACTTCCGCCCAGGCAAGGACTGGCTGAAGCGCCGGGCCGATCATGGCTTCGTGGATTTCAACCTCGTCTATCGCCCCGAACGGCGCGGCGTGGGCGTGCATCACTTCGGCAAGGCCGCGCAGGCCGCCTGCGTGCTGGAGGCTGACCACGACCTGACCGCGCAGGTGCGCGTGGCGTGGGACGACCACGCCATCCTGCGCGTGAACAACGCCGCCCCGATTGATCTCGGCAACCAGACCTCCTTCCGCGACCGCACCGTGCCCGTGCCGCTCAAGAAAGGCCGCAACGTGGTCCTGCTCACCCTCAGCAATGAAACCGGCAACAACCACGGCGGCTGGACCTTCGCCTTCAAGGCGACCACGCCGGAGGGGCAGGTGCTCCTACCCCGCGGCGTGGAGTGAAGCGGACACTCCTGTCCGCGATTCGCAGTGCGGCAGGCGCGCGGCATTCATGCCGCTTCAGCGCGCGACGTTCATTGGTGAACTTGCGCTTCCCGGCGTTCGCACGCTGAAGCGGCGTGAACGCCGCGCGCCACGCCGAAAGGCCATGTGCTCCTCCCCGCACCGTAGGGCACTCCTGTCCAAATGAACCCGAAGGCTGGTCAGAAAAATGGGGTCAGAAAAATTGAAATTCCTCCCATTTTTCTGACCAAATCTTTTTGACCATTCCCCTCTTTGTCCGTCCCAAATCTTTGGGTGCCCTTCTTGGCTTCGCCCGCTTCATCCGTGTGCATCCGTGGTTGAGCCATTTCGGATTCAACCCACTTTCTGGAACACCAGCACCGCGTGGGAACCCGTCTGGTAGGGTGTTCGTTTGAGCACCAGTTCATGCCGCCGGGCCAGCGCGGTCAGTTCCTCCGGTGACGCCGGAAAATCGCATTCCCGCATGTGCCCTTGAATGCCCGTGAACTCCTCCGGCAGCAACCCCGCCCACGTTGAGCCGATCCAGTTCAAATACCGCTCCACACTCTCGCCCCGCGTCTCCCCTTCTCTTCGCACCCAGTCCAACACGACGAGCAACCCATCCGGCGCGAGCCGCTCCCGGGCCGTCTCGAAGAAATCCGCTCGCCGCTCCTCGCGCAGGTGGTGGAACGCGTAGCCGGAGAAGATCAGATCAAAGCGCTGCTCCGTCGCCTGCAAGCCTGTGAGCAAGTCCGTGGCCTCCAGACCCACCGGGCATTCCAACGCCGCCAGGTTTTTCCGTGCCAGCGCCAGCGCCGGTGCGGACAGGTCGAACCCGGCGTAGGCCGTGACCTCATGCTCCGCCAGCACCTGTGCCATGAGCGAGGCATCGCCACAGCCCAGGTCCGCCACGGTCAGCGCACGCCCGGTGAAGTGACCCTGCAAGCGCTCGCCCACCTCGGCATACACCTCCCGGTGATCCATCCAGTTGTTCGCAATGACCTTCTGATAGAGCGCCCACGCCTCAAAGAAGCGCTTTGTCTCCAGGTCCTGGCTCATCAACTCGGCGTCATTCGACATGCGAGAAAGTTGAGCGGAAGCGAGTGCGGGTGAAAAGGGATTTCACTTCAGGCGTAACATGCGACATAGCCCCATTCCAAACAACACGAACGCAATGGACAGAAACAAGCCACGTCCTTATGGTGCCAACAGTCACGATTGGAAGGGCACCCAAGCCACCTAAAAGAAGATATGGATTCCTACTGGCAAGAAGAGTTTCGTGCGAGGATGCAGCACTTCGGCGCGATCAAATCTGATGGCCACTTGCCTGTTTCGATCAAAGTGAGAATTGGTTCGGGTTGTTTTCATAGAGAACATTCTCCAGAAGCCTACCGGCTCATCGATAATTACATCGCTCAAGCGGACCTGTCAGAACTTCACTATGAAATAGAGGAGCACGAGACTGGGCCAGAGGTTCTTGTCTATTTGGCTGTCACTGCTGCTGGTCTCGGCTTCGCAAAGAGCCTCGTTGAATTGATTACGGCCATCATCAAATCTCGCTCTGAGGGCATCAAGCGAGGCGATAGACGCTCTGACCCGGTTGAAATCATCGTTAGGGGACACTCTAAGGAAGGAGAATATTTCGAGGAAAAAATCCTTCGGATACCCAGTGACCATGTTGTTAGCGCCCGAGAGATTAAGAGTGCCTTGACCAAGCAAACCCGCCACTTGCCGAAGAAGAAGACACGCAAAAGGAAATGAAGAAGTCGGCACCACGCTTGACCTGGCTGCGTGCCTAATGACCCCGCAGTCCTAGCTTTTGATGCTGAACCTACGCGAAACCGCCTAGCAGGCGCTACAGCCCCCCAAACCGCCGATGTCTCCGCGTGTATTCCTCCAGCGCCTCGAAGAGCTGCGGCTTGCGGAAGTCCGGCCAGAGCGTCTGCGTGACCACGAACTCCGCGTAGGAAATCTGCCAGAGCAGGAAGTTGCTCACGCGCAGCTCCCCGCTGGTGCGGATGAGCAGGTCGGGGTCCGGGTAGCTGTGCGTGTAGAGGTTCTGCGCGATCACCTGCTCGTTGATCTCCGCCGGGTCGAGCTTGCCCGCCTGCACCTGCCGGGCGATGGCGCGCGTGGCCTCCACGATCTCCGTGCGGCCGCCGTAGCTGAGGGCGAGGATGAGCGTGAGGCCGGTGTTCTTCGCCAGCGCGGCCTTGGTCTTCGCGAGCTGCTCCTGCACAAACTCCGGCAGGCGGTAGATCTGCCCCACCGCTTCGAGCCGGACGTTGTTCCGGTTCAGCTCGCCGATCTCGTTCTTGAGGAAGCGCGCGAGGTATTTCATCAGCG
>CAZOCL010000155.1:0-14366 GCA_964578245.1 uncultured Klebsiella sp.
TCCGCATTTCGCATCGCCCACGCGACCCCAAACGCCGCCAGCATCGGCACCGTGAACGCCGCCAGCAGCACAAACTTCACCGGAAACCGCGCAATCCCCCCGCCCGGCAGCAGCTTCTTCACCGCGGTATAGAGCAACCCCGCATCCCCCAGCGCCATCACCAGCGCGAAGACCGTCGCCCCCGCCAGCAGCCACACGCGCCGCTCCCGCACCTTCCACACCGCCACCACCGCCAACGCCAGCACCCCCAACCCCAGGTAGTAACTGGACATAAACTCCTGCCCCACCTGCATCCAAAACCCCTGCGGCGTCTGCCCATACCGGAACAGCGGCACCAGCAAGTTCGCCCACCCCCACGGCGGCATCGGCCACCGCGCATCGCTGTAGGAAGCATCCCGCTGCGAGTGGGCGAGGAGGTCGAAGAAGGGGAGGAGTTGCGCGGCGGAGAGGGCGGCGATGAGAGCAACGATGGCGGCGAAGCGGCTTACTTTCACAAAATCTGGAATGGTCCAGTATTTGTCACTGCGAGAGGTGAAAAACAGATACTCACTCGAAAAAACAGCCTCAGCGACCAGCATCACCCCGAGCAGCCCCCATGTCATCACGACCAGTTCCGGCACCCCCACCAGCATCTGCATCGTCCCCGCCAGCGCGGCCAGCACCAGCTTGCGCCCCCCCTCCCGCCACGCCTGTTCGGTCAGCAGCACGATCCACGGCATCCACCCGAGCGCGACGCAATAGTTCGGCCACGTAATGCACGCCAGCGACGCCCCGTTGATCGCGAAGGCCGTGCCCGCGACCGCCGCCGCCAGGCGGTTGCCCGTCCACCGCTCCGCCAGCGCCCGCGCCCCCATGCCGCCCAGCCACAAGTGCAGCAGGCAGAACACCCCCAGCGACCACGGCAGCGGCAGCGCGACAAAGAACAGCGAGCCCGGGTAGAGGCACATCGTCCCCCACTGCGCGAGGAAGGGCGCGCCACAGTTCGAGAGCGGGTTCCACAGCGGCAACTCGCCGGCCCAAATGCTCTCCCGCAGGTAATGCGCCGCCGGATACGCCATCACCCCGTAGTCCGATCGGAAAAACGTCTCCGTCCCCATCCAGATGCCCGGGAACGCGAGGACAAACGCGACCAGCAAAAACACCCCAAACCGCCGCGCCGTGAACCAGTCGGCTGGTTCCACGTTTGGCGTTTCGAGTTTCGAGTTGAGGGCGTCGTCCGTCACAATGTGATGCTCCACTCCGAAAACACTGCGGCGTCCAACGGCCTCTTCCCTCTCCCCCATCGGGGGAGAGGGCAGGGTGAGGGGGCGCGCCACGGAGCTAGAACCGCGTGCCGATTGAACAATTGCAAACCAACGACACCATCTCCATCACGCCAAATGAGTCGGCAAGCGCCCTGCTCTTCCAATGAACTCCCCGCAGATTCAAGCCACCCCCCGATTGAAATCCCCATCTGTGGTTGCCTTGAATCGGTGGGAACTAGACTGCGGGGTGGAATCACTGAAGGGCCACGACGCGCATCTTCTCCCTCGCCTTTCCTCGGAGGAGGGGAGAGGGTTGGGGTGAGGAGTGGCGTCGGGCATTGATTCGTCATTGCATCATTGGCCATCGGTCATTTTCCGCGCCCGCCACCACAGCACCCCGCACACCACCAGCCCCAGCCCGGACAGCGCCACGCCAGCTTGAAACTTCCGGTCCACATATTCCAGCCGCACCGTGCTCTTCCCCTGCGGCACGGCGACCGCCTGAAAGGCATGATTCGCCCGCAGAATGCTGGCCGGCTGCCCATTCACGGTTGCTCGCCACGGATGATAGAACGCCTGCGCAATCACCACCAGCGTCGGCGCAGCCGACTCCACTTCGCACTCAATGCGCTGCGCCGCCCACTTCGCGGACACAATCTTGGCCACCACCGCATTCGTGACCGTCACCTGCCCCTGATCCCACGGGTGAAGGAACACCGTCTCCGCCGGCTTCCAACTGGCGCTCGCCATGGCCGGCAGCGAAACCTCGGCCGCCGCGAAATCGACCCGTTGCCCGGCCGTGATCAGCGGCAGCGCGGTCTCCCGCCGCTGCCACTTGAAGATGTTCGTCGGCGAGCTGACGTGCGCGATGCCCAGGAAATCCGCCAGCGCACCCGGCAGCGAATTCGTCGGCCCGCCCAGGAACATCCGCGCCTCGACCTCCTGCTGCTCGCGCAGATACAGGCTGAAGATGCCATCGGTCTTCGCGATTCCGTCGAGCAGGTTGAGATTATCGAACAGGCCGATGCGCTGGAGCAGCAGGGTTTGATCGAGGTCCGGCAGCATCTTGCTCTTGAACTCCTTCAGCGCCTGCCACGTCATCGACGCGCGGGCGACGCCGTCACGCGGCGCCGGTGTAAGCGCCTGCAAGTCCGGCTGACCCGGCTGGAAAAAGCCCGGCGACACCCGCGGCGTGAGATTCAGCATATGTATCCGCAGGTCGGCAAAGATCAACCCCAGCAACGCCAGGCTCCAGAGAAAGCAGCGCGTGCGCGACTCCGCCGTCCGCATCGTCAGCACCCCAGCCACGGTGAAAATGAGGAAGAGTCCGCCCGCCACCGTGCTGAACAGCAGCAGCAGGCGAGCTTCCAGTCCTTCTCCCGCCATCGGATTGAGCCAGCCCAGCACCCCGATGAGCACGACCACCCCCGTCAGCACCGCCGCAATGGCCCGCAGCCGGTGCCGCGCCATGCGAGCCCGCCGCTCATCCACCGTAGCAGCCGACGTGAGGAGGCTCTGCTCAGCGTTCTGAGTTTGCGATTCTGATTTTTGCGATACGGAGTCGCTGCTCTCATTGGCACTCTCATTAGCACCGGGCTTCAGCCCGGTGTCAGGCCCGCCCTTGAGGCCATCAGCCGTTTCAACTGCTTCAGATGCGCTCGCCTCAAAGGGCCCCGCCTCCTCCGGCCGTCGGCCACGGACATTGGAGTCACGGAAAAGCTCCGCCAGCGCGAAGGCCGCGAGCATCGGCAGGATGAAGGTGAGCGGGATGACAAACTTCACCGGATAGCGCATCACCCCGAGCGGCAGCACCTTCTTGAGCATCGAGAAGAGGAACCCGCCCTCCCCCATCGCCAGCACCAGGCAGATCGCCCCCACCAGCGCCAGCAGCCGCGACCGCCGGTCCGACACCCGCAGCACCGCCAGCAGCGCCAGGGCCAGCACGCCCGACCCGGCATAGTAGGACGACGTCCAGTTCTGCCCGCTGTGCAGCGGCACGCCCGGTGAGGTGAGAATGCAGCGAAACAGCGGCACGAGATAGTTCGCAAAGCCCCACGCCGGCAGCGACCACACCGAATCCCCGTAGCCCGCATCCCGCTGCGAGTGCCGGAGGAGATCGAGGAACGGAAGCAACTGCGCGGAAGCGAGCAGCGTGACGAGCGCGACGATGCCGACCAGCCGGATGCAGAGTGAGAAGTGATTAGTGATTAGTGGTGCAGGCAGTTTGGCAGTGGATGAGGAAGCCAAGGGCTGGCGCACGCGTCCTTCCCCCTCACCCCGGCCCTCTCCCTCTGGGAGAGGGGGAGCCGCCGCCAGCATTGGCGTAGTATCGACCGTCTCTGACTTCGGAGCCGGCTGCCCAACAGCAGGACTCGCGAGCAGCGCACCCGAAGCATCCTCCACCGTCCCTACGCCCTCCCTCTCCCCTGGGGAGAGGGCCGGGGTGAGGGGGAAGGGTGCGATCTTGTCCCCATCGCGTCCTTGCGCCATCAAATCTTGAACCTTGAACTTTGAACCTTGAATTCCAAACACCGCCAGCGCACCGGCGATCACCCACGTAAACAGAATCACCTCCGGCGCCCCCGTCAGCATCTGCAGCGCCCCCACCACCGCCGCCACCACCAGCTTGCGCCCGCCTTCGCGCACTCCGCTCTCCACCGTCAGCACCACCCACGGCAGCAGCCCGAACGCCGCGATGTTGTTCGGCCACATCAGCGACTGCTGCGTAAGCCCATGAAAGGCATAGGCCACCCCGGCCACCGCCGCCGCCAAGTTGAACCCCGTCCACCGCCGCGCCACCACATACGCCCCCAGCCCGCCCAGCCACAGGTGCAGCAGCATGAAAAAGCCCAGCGACCACGGGAGCGGCAGCAGCAGGTAGCACAGCGACCCCGGGTAGAGCGTCATCGTGTTCCACTGCGCGAGGAACGGCAGCCCGCAGTTGTTCAGCGGATTCCACAGCGGCAGTTCTCCGTTCCAAAAGCACTCACGGTGATAGTGCGCAATCGGATAGCCAAACACCCCGTAGTCCCGCAGCACAAAACTGCCCGAGCCCAGCACGACATCCGGCCACGAGGCAAAGACGAGCGCGGCCAGCAGGGCGGCGAAGCGGACCGGCGTCAGCAGGTTGGCGGCGGGGGAGTTCAGGCGGGGACGGTGATTAGTGATTAGTGCTCAGTTGTCGGGAGCGGACGCGTTCGCCGGAACAAGATTAGCAGCACGCAGGCGAGCGTGCTGAGAGAAAGTATCACTCCCAGTCGGAAGGCGCTGTCCACATAACGAAGCTCAATGGCGTGCCGACCAGCCGGGACTTCGATGGCCTGAAACGCATGGTTGGCCCGGTGAATCGGCACCTCGCGTCCACTGAGAAATGCCTTCCATGGATGATAGTAGGTCTGCGCGATCACCACCCACGCCGGAGCGCTGGCCTCAACTTCGAATTCAACCGCCCCCATGCCCCACCGCGGGGCGAGAATCCGGGCGGGGACCACATTGGTCACCGAGGCCGAGGCACGGAGTTCCTCGGGGAGATAGACCACTTGCGCCGGGTTGAAGTCGGCCGAGGCCAGCGCGCGCAGTGTGTTCGTGCCACTCGCGAAGATGGGCTGCTGGCCCGCCGTGACCAGCGGTAGCGCGTTGGTGCGGTGCGACCAGGTGAACAGCGTCTCGCTGGACGAAATGCGCGTGATGCCCAGGAAGTCCGCGAAACCATTGGGAAACGGGCGGTCGAGTCCGTAGAGCAGCCACCAGGTGTCCGACAGCTCGCGCGGGAACTGCGAGAAGAAGCCGTTCACCTTCGGCACGCCATCAATCAGGTTCCAGTTCGCGAAGAGTGCGCGTCGCGCACCGATGCAGTAGTTGAGTGCGTCCGCGTTCTGCGCGTGCGCCATGAAGCCCTCCATCTCGCGGCTGATCATCGCCCGCCCCTCACCCAGCCGTGGCATCGTGGTGAAGAACTTCGCCACATCCGGCTCATAGGCCTGGGTGATGACGGTGGGATTCTGGCGTGGGGCGTAGGTGAGGATGTCCAAAGCTGCGAAGCCAACAACTAGCAAAAACCAGTTCCGGCGCTGAGGCGACCCCGTGAACAACCCCGTTCGCGCAGCTGCACCGAGGCAAATGAGAAAGACGATCTGTAGCACGGCGTTCCTCGCATGGAACGTGAGCCGCTGCGGGTCGGCTGCGTTACCCAGCTCGATCAACCACGCTAAGTCCATCATCACGCATAAGACACCGGTGATCCCGAAGACGGCGATTCCCAAATCAGCTCCCCGATCAAGGCGCTGATCCAGCGATGGACCATTGAATTCAGGGCCTTCCAGATAAGGCTGAGAACCGGGCCGCGAGAAATAATGCGCACCGATAGCCGCCAAAAACGGCAGCACCATCAGCGGCAGCAGCACATACTTGATCGGGAAGCGGATGAACCCCAGCGGGGGACACACCGCCTTCACCCAGTCCAGCAGGAACGCCTTCTGCCCCATCGCCAGCCACACCCCCACCACGGCAACGACCGCGAGCAGCCACACGCGCGGCTCGCGCCGCCGCCAGACGGCGAGCGCGGCCAGCGCCAGCACTCCGATGCCCGGGTAATAACTGGAAGTCCACTGCTGCTCGACGTGGCTGAACACGCCGAGCCGGTCCGGGGTCATGCGAAACAGCGGCACAAAGAAGTTCGCCCAGCCCCACAGCGGCATGGCGTAGAGATTGTCATCGTAAGCCAGCGTCCGGTGCGAGTGACGCAGCAGGTCGAGGAAGGGGAGTAGCTGTGCGGCGGAGAGAAGGAAAGTGATGGCCGCAATCGCAACGAAGCGAAAGCCTTGCGTGCTGCGTGTTGCGTGTTGCGTGCCAGCACCCTCCGTCACGCAACACGCAACACGCAACACGCCCCCCACCCCCCACGTAAACAAAATCACCTCCGGCGCCCCCGCCAGCATCTGCATCGCCCCCACCAGCGCCGCGAGGAGCAGCGTTCGCCCGCCCTCCTTGCACCCCCGCTCCACCAGCAGCCACAGCCACGGCGTCCACGCCAGCGCGGCCACATTGTTCGGCCACATGACCGCGTGCAGCGTGAAGCCGTTGAACGCGAAGGCCAGCCCGCCGACCGTCGCCGCGAAACGGTTGCCCGTCCAATGGTGCGCCAGCCGATACGCCCCCGCCCCTGCCAGCATCAGATGCGCGAGGCTGAACAGCCCCACCGCCCACGGCATCGGCCCCAGCAGATAGATCAGCGTGCCCGGGTAGAGGCACATCGTGTTCCACTGCGCGAGGTGCGGCAGGCCACAGGAGTTGTAGGGATTCCAGAGCGGAATCTCGCCACGCCAGAAGCACTCCCGATGATACTGCGCCAGCGGATAGCCGAAGTGCCCGAAGTCCCGGTAGTAGAACGTGTGGCTGCCCAGCACCACCTCCGGAAACGCCGCGAAGAGGCACACCGCCAGCAACACGAGGAACCGCCCCGGCGTGAACCACTCGTCCGCCACCCGCGAGGCGGCGGCGGAAAGATCGGTGCGCGCGAGGTTGGCCATTGCGCGCCGAGTCTGGCAAAGCCAGTCCGGCAGCCGAAGCCAAAAGCGTCCACGCACTCCCGGGGCGCGGGATCAGCCGCAGCAACTTCCGCGTGCCGGGCGGCATCGGAACCCCTCAAGGCATTCGGCCTGGCGCAGCCACTTCGGCTGGTCTCCGCGGGTCGTCGTGGATATGCCCGTTGCTTCCTACTTCTTCGGCGCCAGTTCCCCGCGCCGCAAAATCGACCGATACACTTCGCGCGCCAGGTTCAGATGCGTCTGCACATGCTCCGCACCGCCGGGCGGCAGGCGGTCGCGGCGTTTCACATCGGCTTCGAGCCGGTCAATCCAGCGGAGGAAATACTCCACGTCCGCGCGCGGATCGAACGGCCGGCCGCGCACCTCGACGTAAATCGGATTCGTATGCGCACCATGCGTGCCGCCCAGCGCATACAGCGGCGTCGGGCCGGAGACGCGCAGTGCCATCCACCCGCTCTGTGTCAGTTCCACGTCCTCATCAAACGTGGCCGAGAGCCGGTCCGTCGCCAGCCGCCCCGTGGCGATGACCACCCCGTTCTGCACCAGTTCCAGCTTCTCCAGTGGATGCTGCGCACGGGCGCGGCCCTTCACGCGGACCTTGCCCGGCGCAGCCAGGCGCACCGTGTCGCCGATGGTCTGATCGCCCGCGGAGAATTCCAGCAACGGCCCGTTGCTGACAAACGAGCGACCCGCCTTCACGCCCTCGACCCATTTCTCATAAGTGAGGCCCTGGGGCAGATGCACATAGGCGCGGCCCCAGCCTGGTGGCGCACTCTGCACGCGATTCAGGAAGCAGTCCGTGCCCGCCGCCGCCGGCAGCCGGAAGCCGCAGTTCAACAGCCGATACCAGAACGGCACCGTCGGCTCATACACCGAGCCCATCACGTCGAGGCAGTCAATCAGCCCGAGCGCGGCATCAGCAGGCAGCCCCTTTGCGGCGTAGGGCTGGTCATACGGATCGTCCAGGTTCTTCGTCGGGTGCGTGTAGCTCGCGGCTCCGCGCTGGTCCCGGGCCCGGCGCGCAATGTCGCCGTTGGTCGGCACATCCCACGGATTCGTTGTGTCCGCAAAGCCGGTGAAGATTGGTTCCACGAGCTGGCTGAGGTGGAACAAGGTCATGTGGCCCCAGTGCGTGCTGCGAAACTCCTGGTTCCACCAGAGAATCGTGCGTGGCCGCGAGAGCGGGTCGGCCCGGCCGAGGAAGAACTCGCGGTCGAAAACGCCATCCCCATCCGAATTGGCCGCGACGAGGTTCGCCACGTTCAAATCCTCCGCTTCGCAGAAGTCCAGAATGGTGCGCGGCGTATTATACCACGCGCCATAGCCGTAGTTGGCATGGATGTGGTTCTCGCCGGAGAACCATCCCTCGTCGGCCGCGTGCACCCACCGCTCCAAGGGCACCGACAGCTCTCGCGTCTGCCCCGCGCTCAGTTCGAGGTCCATCCGCACCACCCGATACTCCGGCCCGTGCATGGCAATCAGCTCGTATTTCCCAGCAGGCAAAGTGAGGGCGGCTTCGTGACGGCAGTAGAACTGGCCGAGGCCGGCCGTCAGGTGATACTGCGCCCCGACCGGCATGTGGAACTTGCCGCCCACCTGCCTGAGCGAAGCGCGCACGACCGCAGGCTGGCCAGAATCCTTCTCGGTAAACTTCAGCCGCAGTTCCCCTGTGGGCACACGGAAATCCATCCGGTCAATGAGGATGGCCCGCTCTTCGCCACTCGCCAGGTCGCGCCGCACGAGCATGGTCGCCCCCTCGCGATTGTCCGTATAGACCAGCGCGCGGCCCGCCCTGTCGGTCGAGGGCGCGTCCTCGTCCGCCTGACCAGCGGTGAGCTTGCGCGCATCCCGCAGTGAATTGGCGAAGGGCACATGCCACACGTCATTGTGCGACGCGCCCCGGTCCGTGACCGCAAACACCCCCGCACTGGCCGCATCCGCACACAGCGCGTAGATGCGCGCCGGCCATTCGGCGATTTGCTCCGGCGTGCCGCCACCGGCCGGCATTCGCCAGAGTTTGGCCTGCGGACCGCGATTGCCCGCCTGCTCTCCTTCGGCATCGCGATGCTCGGCATAGACAATCCACGCGCCATCGGGCGTGACCGTGAACACGATGCGCAACCGCAAAACCCACGAATCGGGAAACCCAGCGACCGGCTCCAGTTCGCCTGTCGTCACATCACACCAGGCCAGCCGGCTCGGCGTGCCGGCGGGACCAAACCGCCCCAGCACACGCCGCCCGTCCGGGTGGAACCACAAAGAGGCCTGCCCGCGCACACTTTTGGGCAGGGCGACGGGCGAAGCGTCCGCGGCGTTGACCACGTTCAACAAGCCGGCCACGAAGCCCGGCGCGTTGAGGAAGGCAATCCGCTGGCTGTCTGGCGTCCATACCGGCTCCACATCCCACCCTTCGCCGCTGGTGAGCCGGGTGAGCGTGCCGCCCTCCGCCGGCATCTTGCAGAGCGCACCTTGATACGAAACCGCCACCCATTTCCCATCCGGCGACACGCGCGGTTGGATGCCCCCAAAGGCTCGCCGCGCCTCCGCCGACAGTTCCGCAGCGTTCGCAGACGCCGCCGACAGAACGGCAAGAACAAGGACCGCAAGGCCAAGTGCAGCAGCGGGCTTCATGTGATGATGAACCCTCCGTTTAGAACGCCCGTCAAGCCCGCCTGCACACTGGCTTGCGCGTATGGACGCCACTTGCAACCTGCACCATCCGACGGTGGGTCCCCTCCCTCTTCCTCCATGGAATGCAGGCCGGGGGGAGGAAGTGCGTGGTGTCGAAACCCATCAACCTCGCCCTGGCTCCCACGACTCGTGCCTCGCAGGGCAAGCGAGACACTTGCGGCACAGCCGGTAGCCGGAGCCGGACGGACAGGCGAACATACCCGACACCGGACGAATCTCATTTCGCGCTTTCGCCAGCCACCGCCGGGGACTACGCTTCCCCTGCACTCACCGATCAACGTCCTGACCCTAGCACACCCATGGACGCAAAGCATTACGACCTCGTCGTCATCGGTTCCGGTCCCGCCGGCGAGAAAGGCGCGGCCCAGGCGGCTTACTTCGGCAAGAAGGTCGCACTCATTGAGAAGGAGCCGGCACTTGGCGGCGCGGCGGCGAACACCGGCACCCTGCCCTCCAAGACGCTCCGCGAGACCGCGCTCTACCTCTCCGGCTTCCGCCAGCGCGGCCTGCACGCCGTCCACTTCAGCCTCAAGGACCAGATCACCCCGCGCGACTTCCTCTACCGAGAACGGCTCGTCGTGCAGACCGAGCGCTCGCGCATCGTGGACAACCTCAAGCGCCATGGCGTGGACCTTTACACCGGGTTCGCCGCGTTCGTGGATGCACACACGCTGTCGGTCACACCGCGGCACTCGGTCTCCGCGCATTTGCACGCGGACACGATCCTCATCGCCACCGGCTCGCACCCGTTTCACCCGGCGAACTTCCCCTTCCACGACTCGCGGGTCTATGACTCGGACACCATCCTGAACATCCGCGAAATCCCGCCGACCATGCTCGTGGCGGGCGGCGGGGTCATCGGCTGCGAATACGCCTGCATGTTCGCAGCGCTGGGCATCAAGGTGACGCTGGTCGAGGGCCGCGACCGGCTGCTGGGCTTCATTGACGCCGAGGTGTCCCATGCGTTGGCGGACGGGATGCGCGCCGTCGGCGTGGAGTTCTTCATGAACGACGGCATCGAGACTCTCGAAACGGGCGAAGTGCTCACGGCAAAGCTGAAATCCGCGAAGACGATCAAGACGCACGCGCTGCTCGCTGCGACCGGTCGTTCTGGCAACACTCAAGGCATGGGGCTCGAAGCCATCGGCCTCCAGCCCGACTCACGCGGCAACCTCAAGGTCAACGCCTCCTACCAGACCGCCCTGCCGCACATCTATGCCGTGGGCGACGTGATCGGCTTCCCCGCCCTGGCGGCCACCTCGATGGAACAGGCGCGCGTGGCGATGGTTCATGCGTTCGACTTGAAATACAAAAGTAGCGTCGCGCACATCCTGCCCTATGGCATCTACACCATCCCCGAGGTCTCCATGGCGGGCGAGACTGAGGAGTCGCTGGCCAAGGCGGGCGTGCCCTTCGTCGTGGGCCGCGCCCGCTACGCGCAGAACGCACGCGGCCAGATCATCGGCGACAAGGACGGCTTCCTAAAACTCCTCTTCCGCGAGGAGGACATGAAGCTGCTGGGTGTCGTGGTCATCGGCGAGCAAGCCAGCGAACTGGTGCATGTGGGCCTCACCGCGCTGCTCACCCAGTCCGGCGCGGACCTCTTCATCCAGACCTGCTTTAACTACCCAACGCTGACGGAACTCTACAAATACGCGACGTATGACGCGCTGGGGCAGCGGGCGAAACGGAGGAAGGGGAGTTGAACCACGAATGGACACGAATCAGCACGAATAGGCGAGCCACCATCAGCGGCTAAATTCGTGTTCATTTGTGTCCATTCGTGGTTTGGATTTTGTCTATTCAGGCAGTTCCTTGCCCTTCGTCTCCGGCCCGATCCAGACGACGAACATGCCCACGACATAGATCACGACCATCACGGACGCGGCCTTGGAGAAGCTGTTGTCGAAGACCTTCATCAGATTCGCGGTCTGCAGGCTGCCGATCGCAGCGACGATGCGGCCGAAGTTGAAGGCGAAGCCCTGCCCCGTCGCCCGCACGGCCGTCGGAAACAGCTCCGGCAGATAGAGCGGGAAAAAGCCGTAGAACGACGCCGTGGCCGCGCCCGCCACGAAGGTGGAGAACAGGAAGAAGGGACCATAGCTCGTGTTGCACTGATAAAGCATCAGCGCACCGCCGATGGAAGCCGCGCACAGCACCGCATAGGTGATGCGCCGGCCAAAGCGTCCCGCCGCCAGCGCCGCGATCATCGTGCCGGTGATGGCCCCGACCGAGAGCCAGAAAAGCGTCCACTCCTTCGCGTGCTTCGCCGCGTCGGGTTCGAGCTGCACCACCCAGCGCGGCGCCCATTGGGTGGAACCCCAGGTGCCAAGCAGCGCGACCGCCGCAATCCCCGCCCCGAAGAGCATCATCTTCACGACCTCCGCGCCCTGACCCGGCTTGATTGCGGTCGCCGCCTCGGCCCGCTCGATATACATCCGCATCGGATACAGAAAACCAAACAGCGCGATGACGAGGCCAACGACGGTGATGCCCGTAGCCGCCAGCGGCCCTACCCCAGCTGGCGACCACGCCCAGATGATGCCCAGCGCAGCCACGCTGCCAATCAACACGCCGAACAAGTCCACCTTCGCCCAATGCGAGGTTGCCCCGCGATCCCGCTCGTGCTGCCACTTCTCCGACTCGGGCACAAACAGCCGCACCAGGAAGATCAGCAACGCCGGCAGCGCCCCGCTGATCATCAGGAAGCGCCAGGCGGAATTCTTCAGCAGATACTCGGCGGTGCTCTCCGGCAGGCCGACGGCGAGCAGCCCGCCCTTCACATGCGCGATGAAGCTCAACAACACCATGCTCAGCACCGCCACCAGCAGGTAGCCGATGTTCGCCGCCGCCCCGATCAGCCCGGCGATGAACGCGCGGTTCTTGCCCGGCCAGATCTCGTTCACCAGCGCCACCCCGAGCGACCACTCGCCGCCCATGCCCAGCGACGCAATGAACCGCAGCACCGCAATGTGCCACGCCTCCGTCGCAAACCCGCACAGCCCGGTGAAGATCGCGTAGGTGAAGATGCTCAGGGACATCGCCCGCACCCGGCCAATCTTGTCCCCCAGCCAGCCGAACACCACGCCGCCGCTCGCCGCGCCCACGAGGAACACCGCGATGATAGCCCCGAACCACTTCGTCGCGTCGTTCGGGTCGGAGGCGGGCCCGAGCAGGTCCTTGAGCGCCGGCTGGCCGATCAGCGGGAAGAGCCCCATCTCGAAGCCGTCAAAGAGCCAGCCGAGGAACGCGGCGAGCAAAGTCATGTATTTGGCGCGCTGTGAGGCGGGCGGGCGGGCGGTCTCGGTGCTCATGCGTCGGTGTCTGCTGGCTGGCCCGGCATTGCTAATGACAAAGCCCGGACCGGTCAACCCATTTGGCCGGAAAAGCATTTGCCAGCCGCGCGCCGCCGCCTCTACGCTGCGCGCCTATGTTTTCGCACGTTGTGATTTTCTGGACCGACCCCGCGAACCCGCAGGCCCCCGACGCCCTCGTCGCTGGCGCGAAGCAGTATCTCGCCCCCATCCCGGGCGTGCTGCATTTCCACATCGGCAAGATGGTCGGCAGCCACCGCCCCGTGGTGGACCAGAGCTATCAGGTGGCCCTGAACCTCGTCTTCCCCAGCAAGCAGGCGCAGGACGACTATCAGGTGCATCCCGAGCACCTCAAGTTCGTGGACCAGTGCAAGAAGCTCTGGACCAAGGTGACGGTTTACGACTTCGCCTGAGCCCACCGTGGAGGGGACACTCCTGTCCCCTGTAGCACCAACGCCCAGCTACCAAAGCGCGCCTCCAACGCGCAGCCGCTCGCACCTGCCAGCCTCTCATTGGCACCCGGCTTCATCCGGGTGTTCGGCCCACGGCAGAGACCCAGCCGTAGCAACGGCTTCCCCCGCATCGTGAGGGGGGACACTCCTGTCCCCCAGTAGCTCGGACGGTAAACACCGGACCGCAGAAACCACCACACGGGGGACTAGAGTGTCCCCCTCACGCGCCGGGCAGCCACCGCCCCAGCCACCCCGCCAGCGCCTCTGTGTCCGCGCAAACGCTGAAGCCAGCGGGCGTGCAGCACGCAAACCCGCTCCCATACGCCGCGCCGTTGAGCACGCACGCATCCGTGCGGCTCCCGGCCAGTTGCTCCCAGGCCTTCCCAAACGCGTCCGCCCGGCCGCCCGCGAGCTCGTATTTCCAACCCACGATCCGCGCCTGCGGAAACCAGTCACGCAACTGCGGCAGGACCTTCGTGGCCGGAGCCAGCACCAGGCTCAACCGCCCCTCGCGCGAAGAAAACTTGGGCGAAGCAATGACTTCCCCCCGCTCATTCACCACCTGTTCGACCCGGAAGTCACACAAGGCCGCCGCGTGGAGCACCGCGTCCCAACCACCCTCGCCCGCGAGCGTTTGGAGCTGGGTGGCCAGGTCATCATTCGTGGAGAAGGCCAGCACGCGCCGGGCATGCACCGGGTCAGGACACGTCGCCTGCTCGCCCTTGAGACACGCCACCTCCCAGCCGCGTGCGGTGAACGCATTGCTCAACGCGATGCCCAGCCGCCCCGTCGAGAAATTGGTCACCCGCCGCGCCCCATCAATCGGCTCGTAGCTCGGCCCGCACGTCACCAGCACCTTCATCGTCCCCCGACTCTGACCAAACCCGGCAGAAGGTGCAACGCGCCAGCCGCACCAACCGAAGACGACGCGCTTGCCTTCTCCCTCTCCCTTCCTCGGAGGAGGGGAGAGGGCCGGGGTGAGGGGTGTTCTCGGCTTGATACCCAAACTCACGCCAAACAACCCGCTTTTTTCGCTCCCGGCTTTGCATCGGCCAGCCGTGGCTTTAAGCTTGTCCCTTACTCGCGGGACGAAATTCAGCGACATGGCGACCGACTCCA
>CAZOCL010000156.1:0-14330 GCA_964578245.1 uncultured Klebsiella sp.
AGCCGCGCGGCGAGTTCTTCCACACGAACTGGACGGGGCGCGGCGGCAACATCTCGTCGAGCACTTACAACGTGTAAGGCGGGGGACAAAGACTTCACGAACGCCCGGTGGCTCACGCTGCCGGGCGTTTTTGCGTTTGCGGCGCGCGACGTTTACGTCGCTTCAACGTTCGGCGGTTCAGCGAGCATTCGATTGATCTTCGGTGCTCAGACGCTGAAGCGGCGTGAACGCCGCGCGCCGCCGATCCGGCTTGCTGCTGTGCGCAGGCAGCGGATGATTCCCGCCTCGTGGTGACGTGGAAACCATACGGTCCCGACGCGCTGTTCTTCGAGTTCGCCGAACGCGCGGACGAGGCGGCGTTCTTGCGGGCGCAGGCCATCGAACTCGAACTGGCTCGACAGCCACCAGCCGGGCTGGTCGAGCATGTTCCGGCCTTCACGACCTTCCTGCTGATCTTCGATCCGAGCCAGCGTGCTGCCCTGCCAGCACTTGGGCCGGTGCTGGCGAAGCGGTTCGCCGAAGCGCGGCCGTTTGACCTGCCACCGCCGATCCTGAAGACCATTCCGGTGATTTACGACGGCCCGGACCTGCCGCGCGTGGCGGAGGTGCATGAGCTGTCAGTGGCGGAGGTCATCGCGCGGCACACGGCACCCATCTATCGCGTCCACTTGCTGGGTTTCGCGCCAGGGTTTCCGTATCTCGGCGGCTTGGACCCGCGTCTGCACACGCCGCGCCTGGCCACGCCGCGTCCGCGCGTGCCCGCTGGTTCGGTGGCGATTGGCGGGGAACACGCGGGCATTTATCCGTCCGCCAGTCCGGGTGGCTGGAATCTCCTCGGGCGAACGTCCCTAAAACTATTTGACCCAGAGCGCGGCAAGCCCGGCCATGAGGCTGCGATGTTTCTTCTGCAACCCGGCGATGAGGTGCGCTTTGTGGAGGCCACCGCGTGAAGGCATCTCCCTCAGTTGCGCCCGCCTTTGAGATCATCGCCCCCGGCCTGCTTGCCACGGTGCAGGACGGCGGACGCGCGGGATGGCGTCGCTTCGGCGTGCCTGCGAGCGGTGCCATGGACTACCACGCTGCCGAGGAGGCGAATCGGCTGGTCGGAAATGACCCGACCGCGCCGGTGCTGGAGCTGTTGCTGCAAGGAGCCAAGCTGCGCGTCCTGTGCGATGTGACCCTCGCCATCACCGGAGCCAACGCTGACGCCACTGTCCCGATGGCCGAGGCCATCAAGTTGACGACAGGGCAGGGGATCGAGTTCCCGCGCAATCGCTCCGGGGTGTGGATTTACGTCGCTGTGGCGGGCGGTTTGGTTGGGGAGCGGCTGCTTGGCAGTGCGAGCGCCTACCCACGCGGTGGCATTGGCCGGGCGCTGGTGGCCGGAGAGGTTTTGAAGCGCGTGGTCTCCACGAAGCAAGCTGCTAAGGCCATCACCATCCGCCAGCGAAATCTCGCGGCTCCGTCGGCGTTGCGGGTGTGGCCCGGCCCGCAGTGGGAGGCCTTTTCCGAGGCTACCCGCCGGGAGTTCTTCGCGCGGACCTGGGCGGTGAGTTCGCAGAGCGACCGCGTTGGCTATCGCCTTACGGGCGAACCGCTGGCGCCCGCGCGCCTCCAGCTCTTGAGCGAACCGGTTTTGCCGGGCACGATCCAAGTGCCGGAGAGTGGCCTGCCCATCGTGACCATGCGCGATGGGCCAACGGTGGGTGGTTACCCCAAGCTGGGCGTGCTCGACCCGGCGGATATCTCCTGGCTGGCACAGTGCCGGCCGGGACAGGCGGTGCACTTCCAACTCGTCGTATGACTCTTGATCTCAACTGCGACCTGGGCGAAGGCGAGCCGCTCGCGCGCATGCGGGCACTGATGCGCTGCGTGACTTCGGCGAACGTGGCCTGCGGTGGTCATGCGGGCGACGCGCAGACCATGCTCCGGTGCGTGCGGCTGGCGGCGGAACACAAGGTCCGGCTGGGTGCGCATCCGGGGACGTGGAACCGCCAAGATTTCGGTCGCACGGCAACGGCGATTTCGCCGGACGAGCTGGAATTGCTGCTGCTGCAACAGGTGGGCGCGCTGGAATGCGTCGCCCGCGCCGAAGGCGTGCGGCTCCATCACATCAAGCTGCATGGGGCGTTGTATCACGCCACGGAGCAGGATGCGCGGCTCGCGCGGCGCTATCTGGACGTCGTGGCCCGCTATTGGCCGACAGCCATCGTGTATGCGCTGGCGGGCGGGCGCGTGGCGGCCTTGGCACGCAAGACGACTGTCCGCGTCTGGGAGGAAGCGTTTTTGGACCGTCGCTACCGCAGCGATGGCTCGCTGGTGCCGCGCAGCGAGGCGAACGCCATGGTGACCGGGCTGCCGGCGCTGTTGGAGCAGGCGGGCGGGTTGATCGAGCGTGATGAGGTGGTTACGGACACGGGCGAGCTTATCCGCCTGAGTGCGCGCACGCTTTGTCTGCATGGGGATGGGCCACACGCGAAGCAGTTGGCGGCCGCTGTGGCGCGGGCACTGCGCGGTTAGCAGGCTAGGCTGATTTTCCCGTTGCTGGCATTGGCATTACCCCCAACGCCGGGCTATGTTGGCCGCGTGAGCGCACCCGAACTGGCCGAGCCGCCCGTGGACCCATGGGTCACGGAATTTCTCGCGCATCTGGCGACGGATCGCGGCGCGTCCGCCTACACCCATCGCAATTACTCCGAAGCGCTGGTTCAGTTTGGTCTCTGGCATGAGACAGAGCGGCAGAGCAAGCCGGACTGGACGGCGCTTCAACGGGACGATTTCCGCGCCTTCCTCCGCCATCTCAGCCGCCGGGAACTCAGCCGCGCGACCATTCACCTGCGGTTCAGCGCGTTGCGGACATTTTACAAGTTCCTCATCCGCCGAGGCCATGTCGCCGCTTCGCCGATCAAGAATCTGGCCATGCCCAAGCCCGAACGGCGGCTGCCCAAGTTCGTGACGATTGCCCAGGCGGAGGCCTTACTGCGTGCGCCGCTCCGGGAGTTGGAGCGCGAGCGCGCGAGCAAGGAGCAGACGGTGGACCCCATCCCGTTTCTCCGCGATGCTGCGATCTTGGAACTCACCTACTCCTGCGGCCTGCGCGTGAGCGAGGTATGCGGCTTGCGGGTGGAGGACTTGAATCCCGCCGAACGGCTGGTGAACGTGCGTGGCAAGGGCCGGAAGGAACGTCAGGTTCCCGTCGGCGAACCGGCGTTGTGCGCCATTCAGGCTTACTGGCAGGCGCTCCGGCAGTCCCCTTTGCCCAGCTCGCCGGTGTTCCTCGCCGACGCTGACTCGGACGAACCCATCCGCCCGCCCCACGTCCAGCTCCGCCTCAAGCGCTACCTCCTCGCCGCCGGGCTCGACACCAGCCTCACGCCGCACAAGCTCCGGCACAGCTTCGCCACGCACCTGCTGGACAATGGCGCGGACCTCCGCAGCGTGCAGGAGCTCCTGGGCCACCGGAACCTGGTCACCACGCAGGTCTATACCCACGTCACCACCGAACGCTTGAAACAAGCGTATACCGCCGCGCACCCGCGCGCCTGAAACAACATGAAACACACCTTCCAACTGCTCTGGCTTGCCGCCCTGATCGCCTTGCACGCCACCGCCTGCACCACGCCGCCCAAGATCAATTGGGATGCGCGGGTGGGGATCTACACCTTCGACGCGTCGGTGCGGGACATGGGGCCGCCCTCCAAGAGCGCAACGCTCTCCGATGGCACGCGCGTGGCCGAGTGGCTGGCCCAGCGCGGCACCAGCACGCCGATCTATCACTCGTTTCCTGATGGCCGGGTCGTTCGCACAGACGGCATCCGGGGTCCTGACCAGTGGCTGCGACTCACCTTTGGCGCGGATGGGAAACTGAAGGAGTGGAAGCGCGTCTGGTTGTAAATTCGAGCTGGTATTTTGAAACTAGATCAGTTTCCCCTTCCGTTCCCTCGGGGGATTTGCTGTAATGCGCCAATACGATGAAGGAAGAATCAGTTGATCTGGGCATTTGGGATAAACTCACCCGGGTGGTGATGTTTCTCCTCGTAGCCGCCGTCATCGTCGGCATCGGTTACCTCTGCGTGCCGCTCATCCAGCAGAACGAACGGATGCGCCAGCGCAACATCGAACTCGAAGCGCAGATTCAGCGCGAGGAAGATGCGGGGCGCGTGCTTAAGGCCAGCCTCGATTCCCAGCGCTCCGACCCCAAGGCCGTAGAACGGCTTGCCCGCGAGAAGCTGGGCTACGCCAAACCTGGTGAAGTGGTCATCCGGTTCCAGGAACCGACGGCCAGCGCACCGGCGACGCCCTGAATTCGCCGGGTTGATCATTCGCGGATTGCTTGAACGGTGGGAGTGCTTACTACGGTCTTTTGCCCTCCGGAAAACTCCTGCCCGTAATCGTTCACCGGGAGTTGCTTGAGGTCCGAATCCGGTGAAACTCTGCGCGCGAAGACCATAGAATTCTAAGTTCCTGTGCCGAGCGCATCCACCCCTACGCCAAAGTCTGTCGCCCGCGTCCTCGCGGTCGAAGACCATTTGGAAGTCGGGTGTCTGATAGAAGCCATGCTCGCCCGTCTGCGGATCGAGACCATCGTGGTTCACACTGGCGAGGCGGCGCTCCTGTGGCTCGCTAAGAATTCCTGTGACTTGATCCTGCTGGACATCTCCCTGCCGGGAATGAACGGCCTGGAAGTGTGCCGTCAACTCAAGGCGAGTCCGCAGTGGAGGCGCCTGCCGGTAATCTTCGTCAGCGGCCATGCCAGCCCGGCCTACCGCGAGGAAGCCCGGCGGCTTGGCGCGCGGGATTTCATCGAAAAGCCGTTTGATCTGATCCCGTTTCTTGCCTGCGTGCAGAAGCACTTGAAGCTGAAGCCACCCGTCGTAAAGGCACCCAAGGACGCGAGGTCTGTGCAGAAGAAATAGGGCGAAGGGATCCGCGTTCTGCCTCCAACCGCAACCTGAAGGTTGCGACTACATCCGCGACGCCTTAGCCTTCCGCCATGCGTTCTGAATCACTCGCCTTCCTCACTCGCCTGGTCAACACCCCCAGCCCTTCTGGGCACGAGGCACGCGGGCAGAAAGTCTGGCTGGATTATGTGAAGGAGTTCGCCGACGAGACCTTCTCCGACTCCTATGGAAATTGCGTCGCGGTGCTGAACAAGGGGGGCGGCCCGCGCCTCATGCTCGCCGCCCACGCGGACGAGATTTCCCTGGTGGTGAACTACATCGATGACAATGGCTTCATCTGGGTGCGCAAACTCGGCGGGGTGGACGCCGTGGTGGCCAAGGCGCAGCGCGTCTATGTCCATTCGCGCAAGGGGCCGGTCAAGGGTGTGATTGGGAATGTGGCTCCGCATCTGTCCAAGCTGGACAAGGAACGCAAGGTGCCGGAGATCGCGGACCTGTTCATCGACATCGGCGCGGCGAACAAGGCGGACGCCCAATCGCTCGTGCGCGTAGGCGACCCGATCACGATGACGAACGAGTTCGAGCACCTGCGCGGGGACCTGGCCGTAGCGCGAGCCTTCGACAACCGCATCGGAACCTTCGCAGTGGCGGAGGCGCTGCGTCTGCTGCGCCCGCAGCGGAAACGGCTCAAGGCGGAGATTTGCGTGGTCTCCAACATCATGGAAGAGGTGGGCCTGCTTGGCGCGCGGCAGATCGCCTACACGCTCAAGCCGGATGTGGCGCTGGTGGTGGATGTGACGCACGCGACCGACTACCCGACCGTGAGCAAGCAGCTCCACGGCGACATCAAGCTCGGCGGCGGTCCAACGGTCACGCACGGCGTGTGCAACCACCCCGTGGTCATTGAGCGACTGGAGCAGGTGGCGCAGCATCTCAAGATACCGCTCCAGCACGAGGCGACCTCCGCCTCCAGCGGCACGGACACGGACGTGATCTTCTGGACGCGCGGCGGCATTCCCTGCGGCCTCATCAGCCTGCCGAACCGCTACATGCACTCGCCGGTGGAACTGGTGAACCTGCATGACCTGGAACAAATCCCGGAGCTGATGGCCGGCTTCGCGCTATCCTTGAAGCCGGGCGAAGAATTCAAAGTGCGGATTTGAAGGCGGGGAAGCGGTGCCCGCGAATCACGCGAATGAACGCGAATCAGCGCGGAGGAATGTGAGCCGACATTGCGGAGCGCGGAATTCTGCTCTGCGGCAACCACCCGCAGGTTGATTTAACACGGCTTCCGAAGCGAAGACCGCGGATCACGCGGATACAGAATGCGTTGCCCCAGGAAGCCCCTGGTTAAATTGTTACTGACCGGGGAATGGCAAAGCCTTTTCCCATCCGTGTCATCCGCGTTATCCGCGGTTTCAATTTCGGAGTTCGGTTTAATTCGCGTCTATTCGCGTGATTCGCGGGCCAGTATTCCTCGTGCCCTTGCTCCCCGCGCCGGCTCAGGTGTTTTATGGAGCCCAGTAATTCACCTTCTGCTTGCCCTCGCCGGGGATTGTTGGCTGAATAGCGGCGCTCTAACCCAACACACCGCATGGCCAATGTCATCGCAAGGAGTGGCTGGTTCCTGAAGGTCGTCGCGCGGTTCGCGCGTGGACTGGCGGGACTGGTTTTGCCCGTTGGCCTGCTGCTTGGGCTGGGATCGCCAGCCTCGGGCGCGGAGCGCTTTGATGATGTTTCCATTGCCCCGCAGGTCTTCTTCCAGGGCCAGACTTACCATGGCTACGTCGAGATGCGCTTCGCAGTGGAAAACCAGTCCACCGACCGCACCCGCCGGGTCACTCTCTCCACGCCGCACTCCGCCTACGGCGGCGGGAACAACCTCCGACGGGTCGAGCGCACCGTGACGGTCAGCCCCGGCACGACGGTGAACCTCACGCTCTGGCAGCCGCCGCTCCCGCTCAATGGCGACAACCAGGTGGACGTATCCATTGACGGGAAGTATCGGGGCGTCATCCCGCGCGGCGGCAACAACCAGCACATGCAGAACAACGGCGGCGTGCCGGGCGGGCCGCGGTCCGTCCTCGTGAGCCGCAGCCTGAACAGCGACGATCTGGACAAGGCTTTCCGCGGCGGCATCACCTCCCGGGGGCCGATGGCGCAATTCTCGGCGGAACAGGCCACGGGCGCACCGAACGTGACGTCCGGCTCCAGCGGGATGAACGCCAACGCGTGGACGCCCGACCGCATGAGCCGCAGCGGCTGGGAATGGCTGGAGGTGGACTTCAAGCCGCCGCGCGTGGTGAAGACGCTGCGCATCCACAAGATGGGCTGGGACCAGGCGTTCAAGACCATCGTGCTCCGGGGCACCAATGGAGCCGACCTCGTCACCATCACGGTGACCAATAACGCCGTGCGCAATTTCACGGTGAGCGTAATGGAAGTCCCATTGCCTGCCGTGACCAATGCCATCCAGACCGTGCGGCTCAACGTGGACGCCTCTTCCTACGGTGGTCAGGTGAGCGTGGACTCAGTGGAGCTGTTCGATGGCTCGACGGCCAGCTACGCGACCGACGCGCGGGCCAGCAGCACCTGGGCCACGCGGATGTCCTCGAGCTCCTCTTCCTCCACCTACACCGGTCCGACCGTCCTGCGCAGTGAATTGGAGGCCAGCGGCTGGAGCGAGTCGTGGCTGGCGTTCACCCCGTTTGACTTGGTGGTGCTCTCCCGCACCGACCTGGCGGCGATGACGGCGGCGCAGCAAGGCGCGTTGTGGAGCTATGTCGAGGCGGGCGGCGCGCTGGCGGTGCTGGGACTTACGGAATTGCCCAAGGCGTGGCAAAGTTCGGCATCGCCCAAGATTGTTTCCGGCGGGGCCACCCATGTTTACGCCGGGTTTGGTCGTTGCCGGCTGCTGGAGGGCGCCACGATCACCGCGCTGCCCCGTCTGCAGGTGGACAATCTAAAGGAAATGGCCCGCGAGGGCGGACAGGTCTGGAGCACCATTCCGAACGAAGCCAACGCGAATGGTGAGTTCCCCGTCATCGAGGACACGCGCATCCCGGTGCGGGGCATCGTCTTCATCATGCTGGCCTTCATCCTGGTGGTCGGGCCGGTGAACATCTTCCTCTGTGCCCGTGCCAACCGCCGGACGGCGATGCTCTGGACCATCCCGCTGATTTCCTTCGTCACCTGTGCGATCGTGTTCGCCTATTCCTTGATGAGCGAGGGCATCACCGCGAGTTCACGCACGGAGGCGCTGACGATTCTGGACCAGGCTGCGCACCGGGCGACCACGCTCGCGCGGCAGGCCTTCTACGCCCCGCTCACCCCGGGCGACGGTCTGCGTTACAGCCACGACACCGAGGTCACGCCGCTCGTGGACGTGAACCGCTACAACGGCGGCAACTCGCGGGAAATGGAACTCTCGCAGTCCCAGCATCTCACGCGTGGGTGGATCACAGCGCGGGTTCCGGCGCAATTCTCGCTCCGCAAGTCCGAGACCCGCCGCGAGCGTATCACCGTGCAAAAGCTTCCGGACGGCAGGGTAATGGTGGTCAACGGGTTGGGGGTGGACATCCAGACCTTGTGGCTGCGCAACGACAAGGGACGCTTGTTCAAGGGCGAAGCGCTCAAGGCCGGCCAGACTGCGCCAGTGCAGCCCGACGCGCCGGTCGCATTGGATTCGGCGCTGAATCCCATATCCGGCCTGTATCAAGCCGCGTGGCCGACGGCGCACGATTCCCTGACCAATGCCCCGGGACGCTACCTCCGCCCCGACACTTATCTGGCCGTGCTGGGCGACACTCCGTTCATCGAGAACGGCCTGGGCAAGCCCGGCAAAGCCCGTGCGCGCCAGACGATCTTCGGCCTGCTCGCCCCGGAGGACATCAAGTGACGGCGACACCTCCAGGTAGGGCGAGACTAGCCCCATTTCGAGCGCAGCGAGGCGAGCGCAGCGAGCATCTTTCAGCTATCTGCCGAGATGCTCGCACTGCTTCACCGAAGCCTGGCTGCCATTCTCCCTCTCCTCGGGGAGAGGGCCGGGGTGAGGGGAAAGGGAGCGTCCACAGCAAGTCTCGCGCACTCGCAGCCCGGCGCTCTCGCACCGCCATTCCACATTCCGCATTCCGAACTCCGCACTTCCCATGAAAGTTCAAGTTCGCGGACTTCACAAACGCTTCGGCAAGACCGTGGCCGTGGACAACTTCACGTTCTCCTTCGACAACGGCCACGTCTTCGGCTTCGTCGGTCCGAACGGCGCGGGCAAGACCACCACCATGCGGGTCATCGCCACGCTTGAGGAGCCAACCGAGGGCGATGTGCTCATCAACGGCATCTCCGTCCGCGAGGAGCCGGAGTATGCGCGCCGCTGCGTCGGCTACGTGCCGGACTCGCTGCCCGCGCACAATGACGTGACGGTCCACGAGTATCTGGACTTTTACGCGCGGGCCTACGGCTTGCAGGGGATGAAGCGCCGCGAGGCGGTCGGGGCGGTGGAGGAATTCACCGGTGTCACGGGCATTCTGGACAAGCATCTGAAGGCGTTGTCCAAGGGCATGAAGCAGCGTGTCACGCTGGGCCGCGCACTCATCCACAATCCCGACGTGCTCATCCTCGACGAGCCGGCGGCTGGTCTAGATCCCCGCGCCCGTGTCGAGCTGCGCGAACTGCTCATGGTGCTGGCCACGCAGAACAAGGCCATCCTCATCAGCTCGCACATCCTCACGGAGCTGACCGAGATCTGCAACGGCGTGGTCATCGTCGAGCGCGGCAAGCTGCTGGAGTCGGGCACCGTGGCTGATGTCTTGAAGAAGAGCACCCCGCACCGCGCCTTCGCCATCCGCGTGCTGGGCCCGCCGTCCGCCCTCGTGAAGGAACTGCTGCAGACCCCGCACGTCATCAACGCCCGCGAGGTCAGCGGGGAAGTCCTGCTGGAACTCGAAGGCGAGGAATCCGCCGGCTGCGAGCTGCTGGCCGCCCTGATCGGCAAGGGCTTCAAGGTCGCCGAGTTCAAGCAGAGCAAGGCGAACCTGGAGGACATCTTCATGAACGTGACGAAGGGAGGGGTGCAGTGAAGGCGGGCCGGAATGGAGTGATGGAGTATTGGAGTGCTGGAGCATTGGCTTGTGCTCCGAACGTCCTCTCCTCACTCCACCACTCCATCACTCCACCACTCCGCTCCGCCCCCGTTTTCATCCCATGAACCTCCCCACCCTCTCCAACTGGCGCACCTGGGAGCCCAATCCCATCGTGGTGAAGGAACTCCGGCAGGCGGTGCGGAGCTGGGCGGTGACGGGCATGCTGCTGGTGTTTCTGTCCGTGCTCTTCTTTGTCACCGTGGGTTTCCTGCTGGGGCAGAGCTTCAACATCAGTCCGAATCAGGCTCTCGGCCGGGACATTTTCCAGTTCTTCCTGCCGGTGCTGAGCATCGTCGGGTTCATGTTCATCCCGATCTATGTCGGTGGACGCCTTTCGGCGGAGCGGCAGGAGGGCAATGTGGATATGCTCTACATCACCACCCTTTCACCCGCTCGCATCATCCGGGGCAAGCTGCTCTGCGGTGCCTACCTGCTCGTGCTTTTCTTCAGCGTGTGCGCGCCGTTCATGGTGTTCACGAACCTGCTGCGCGGGATTGATCTGCCGACGGTCTTCGTGCTGCTGGTGGTGGCGTTCCTGCTGTCCCTGCTCTCGCTGCAGACCGCCATTTTCCTCTCCTGCCTGCCGGCCAGCAAAGGCTTGAAACTCCTCGTCGGCCTGCCGGCGGGCGGCTTCATGATGAGCCTCGTGGGCATGATGACGGCCATGTCCGTCGAGATGATGCGCGAGGGCATCGGCAGCCGGCTGGGGACGTCGGGGTTCTGGGGCGGGGCCTTGAGCGCGGTCTTCATCGGCCTGCTCCTGTTCGGTTTCCTCCACCTCGCCGCCATCGCGCTGGTCTCGCCCGCCTCGGCGAACCGCGCGCTGCCGCTGCGCGCCTATGTGACCGTGACGTGGCTGCTCACGCTCGTGGTCGCCATCTGCTGGTCGGTGCAGTCGGCGGCGCTCGAACCGATGAACATCTGGTCGGGATTTGCCAACGGCGGGCTGATCGGTGCACTGCTCATCGCGGTGAGCGAAGGCGATGACGTGAGCGTCCGCATCCGCCGCACCATCCCGGTGTCCAGCGGGCGGCGTGCGCTGGCCTTCTTCTTCTACAGCGGCTCGGCCGGCGGGCTGGCGTGGACCATTCTGCTCGGAGCCGCTACTCTTTTGATGGCAGGGCTGACGCTGGAGGGCGGGCTCATTGACGCGGTGTCGAGTCTCTGGGTGGCCGGGAAGGCTTCGCATCGCCTGTTTGGCTCTGCCACCGACCAATTTACCTTGTTGCTGTCCACGTTGTTCCTTTACGCACTGGCCTACGTGCTCTTGGGGCTCTTTATCCATCGCCGGTTCCAGCCCCATCGCCCGCCGATCTTCGCCGGTCTGTGCAGCGTCGGCCTGCCAGCGCTCTGGGCCATCGTCCCGAATCTGGTCCTCTTCTTTCTGAACCAGCTCTCGTGGGATGCCCTGCAAGAACGTCAGCTTGGCAACATCTTCAACGTCTTCGCGCTCAAGGACCGCGGCTTCGTGGCGGATCACCAGCTCTGCGCGATCTTCATGGTGGCCATCGGCGTGGTGGTGAACATCGACTGGTTTTACCGTCAGGTCCGGGCCTTTCAGCCGGTCGTCCGCCCGCCCGCCCGTCCGCCCACGGTGGCCAACTCAACCGCCTCCTCGAAGTGAAGCGTCGCCACGGTCATTCGGCGGCGTTCACGCTCCTCGAACTGCTGGTGGTCGTGGCCATCATCGGCGTGCTCGCCGGGCTGCTGCTGACCTCGCTGGGCCAGAGCAAGGAACGCGCACGGGAGACCGCCTGCCTGAGCAATCTCCGCCAGATCGGCATCGCCGCCAAACTTTACACGGACGAGCACGGTGGCCGGTATCCGCGGAAATTTGTGCGCGATCCCGCTCCGCCGGTCGGCCATACGAACCTGAACAAGAGCGCCCAGTATGCCATGGGTGGAAAAGACCCGAGCGATTCGCACCCTCACTTTTTCGACTGGTATCCTTCGGCCAGTGCCCGGCCGCTGAATCCCTACACCGGCAACCCCAACACCTTTCATTGCCCAAATGACCGGGGCATGACCTGCCTGTCTGACGCACCCGGGTGCGTGGTTCACTTATCCTTCCCTTCGGCTTGGGAAATGGTGGGCAGCAGCTACCACTACAATGCGGGGAACTTGATCGCGCCCTTGGACACCACGAGGTCCAACAGCATCACCTTGCTGCCACAGACCGATCCGCTGCGCGGAATGTCCGGCAAGCCGGAGGCGTGGGTGGAGGACCCGGCGCGTTACATCCAGATGCACGAACCCCCCGCGCACCCTTACTACAAGAAAGGCCTGGCCGTCATGCTATGGTCGCAGTGGCACCGCGTCGGAGCCGGGGGCCTGGTTGAGTTCCCCGACCCTGCCATGGCTCCGGGACGCTTCGTGTCGCCGGTCCTGTTTGTGGACGGGCATGTGGCGATGCAGGACTTCAGCGATTCGCTGAGGACGGACCCATATTTTCCCTACGAGCCCACCAAGGACTGGATTTGGTATAAACCCCAGTGAATCGCGTGGCCGATCAAGACTCATCCCCGCTCACGATCCACCTGGCCCAGGTGCCGGCCACGCTGCGCAATGTCGTGGCGCAAATGGCGCAGGGCCGCATTCCTGAGGCCGGACGCGAGGATTTCCTCGCGGCGCACGTCGCCGCTTCCTGCCAGCGCTGCCGGACGAAGCTCAGCCCGTCGGACCTGCTGCGCCTCGGCCTCGGGGAGTCGGCGGAAACCATCGGTGATGAGCGGCTTGCCCGCGTGCTGCGGGGCTATTGTGCGAACGAAGGCTGCCTGTCGCTCTACTATCTCTTCTTCTTTCGTTCGCATCCCGCCGTGGATTGGAGCGGGGTCGAAGCCATGCCCGAGGCTGCCCCCACGCGCGCGCCGCTGGAGCCTGCGGTGGAGGAGACGGTGGACCCGGAACAGCAGGCCGCCGAGCGCCGCGCCAGCCGGCGTCGCGCCCTGAAACAGGCGCTGGTCGTGCTGCTGGTGCTGTTGCTCCTCGTGCTGGCGGGCTGGTGGCGGACGGGCCGGACCATTCCGCTGCTGCGTGAGCCCCGCCAGTTCACCGTCGCCCCGCAGCCGGTCGCACCGCCCATCCCGCCCCCGGGAAAGCCAGCCAGCACCAACCTTCCCGCCGCGTCGGAAATCGTATTGGACCCCGAACTCCCGGACCTGACGAAGATCAAGCCCGATCCCGATGTGAGGAAGAAGAAATGAGCACCGTCCGTGAACAGCTTCTCGCCGGCGAAGCGCTCGGTCAGCGATACGCGCTCGCCGTGCCGCAGACCGCGCTCGCGGGCATGACCGGCAGCCAGCTTGGCCGGCGCGCGGGCACCTCGATTGACTTTCAGGACTACCGCGAATACCAGCCGGGTGATGACCTCCGCACGATTGACTGGAATGTCTTCGCCCGCACGGACCGGCTCACCATCAAGCTCTTCCGCGAGGAGGTGAATCCGCACCTCGACCTGCTCCTCGATGCCTCGCGCTCCATGGACTTGGAGCACACGACGAAGTCCGCCGCCACGCTGCGCATCGCCGCGCTGCTCGGCACGGCGGCGGAGAACGCGCATTGCACGCACGCCACCTGGCTGGCGGGGGATGGCTTTCATCGCGCCGCCAATGACACGATGCTTCCATCCGCGTGGGATGGGCTGGCCTTTGGCAGCCGCCGTCCGCTGGATGAAGCCTTCGCCATTCTTCCGCCACGCTTGCGTCGGCTCGGCATCCGGGTGCTGGTCAGCGATCTGATGTGGCCCGTCGAGCCGCTCTCGATTCTGCGCCGACTTGCCGACGGCGCTGCCGCCGTCTTTGTCGTGCAGGTGCTCGCCCAGGCGGACACCGAGCCGCCGGAGCATGGCAACATCCAGCTCGTGGACAGCGAGAGCGGCGAGGAGCGCGAGATCTTTGTGGACGCAACAGTAGCCGCGCAGTTTCGCGACGCGCTGGCCCGGCATCGCGAGAGCTGGGATTCCGCCTGCCGTCAGACCGGGGCGCGCTTCGTCTCGCTCGTGGCCGAGAAGCTCGAGACGTCCCTGCCCGCGCTGGAGGAGGCGCAACTCATCGAACCCGCGTGAACCAATGAAAATTCCAAATCCCAAGTTCCAAATCCCAAAAAAGCTCCAAATTCCAAATTCCAAGGGGTTGCTGAGTGCCGTGCCGTTTGGAGTTTGTAATTTGGAATTTCTTTGGAGCTTGGGATTTGGGATTTGGAATTTGTAGCCGATGCCCTTCCTGACCTACCCGCTCGCGCTCATGGCCGCCGCCGCGATTCCCGCGCTGGCCGCCATCTACATCCTGCG
>CAZOCL010000157.1:0-10038 GCA_964578245.1 uncultured Klebsiella sp.
CGGCCCAGCCCGACCGGCAGACCAAGCGCGAATGGCTCGCGCTGCGCCAGTTGCCGGACCTGCTCCGCCGCGTGAAGGATCTGGAGAAGCAGCTCGCGGAAAAGAAGTAGTTAAACTCCAAACTCCAAGTTCCAAAACGGTCTTTGGTCGAACCGGGCGTGGTGGAACCGCGCGTAGATTTGAAATTTGGAATTTGAGGCTTCTTTGGGATTTGGGTCTTGGGATTTGGAATTTCACCCTTTCCCCGCCTCGTCCCCCGCTCGCCTCAGGTTCTCTTTGAGCGTCTCCGGCGAGACCTCGCCCTCCCACCGGCTGATCACCACCGTCGCCACACCGTTCCCGATCAGGTTCGTAATCGCACGGCACTCACTCATGAAGCGATCAATGCCCACCAGCAACGCCAGCGACGCGATGGGCACCTTCGGCAGCACCGCCAGCGTGGCGGCGAGGGTCACAAACCCCGCGCCGGTCACGCCGCTCGACCCCTTCGACGACACCATTGCCACCAGCAGCAGCGTGATCTGCTCGCGCAGGTCCAGCGGCGTGTTGGTGGCCTGCGCGAGAAACACCGCGGCCATGGTCATGTAGATGTTCGTGCCATCCAGGTTGAAGCTGTAACCTGTCGGGATCACCAGGCCGACCGTTGAATGCGAGCAGCCCAGCCGGCGCAGCTTCTTGATCATGCCCGGAAGGGCGGTCTCCGAGGAACTCGTGCCCAGCACCAGCAGCAGCTCCTCCTTGATGAACGCGAGGAAGCGAATGATCGAGAAACCACACGCCGCCGCAATGCCACCCAGCACCAGAAACACAAACACCGCCGCCGTCGCGTAAAACCCGGCCATCAACTGCGCCAGCTTGCCCAGCGCCTCCGGACCGTATTTGCCCACCGTGAAGGCCATCGCGCCGAACGCGCCCACCGGGGCGAACTTCACCACGATCCCCATGATGGCAAAGAAAATTTCCGAACCGCGCTCGATCACGTCCAGCACCGCGTGCCGGCGTGCCTCACCGAGCGTCGAGATCGCAAACGCGGTGAAGGTCGAGACCAGCAGCACCTGGAGCAGGTCGCCGGTAACGAACGCATCGAGGAGCGTGTTGGGGATGATGTTCAGCAGGAAGGCCGTGAGCGTCTGCGTCTCGGCCTTCTTGGCGTAGCCCTTGGCAATTTCCGGATCGAGCGTCGTCGGATCAATGTTGAAGCCCACGCCCGGCTGCAGCCAGTTCACCACGACCAGCCCGATGACCAGCGCAATGGTCGAAACCACCTCGAAGTAGAGCAGCGTCTTGATGCCCACGCGCCCGAGCTTGCGCAGGTCGCTCATCGAGGCGATGCCGTGCACAACCGTGCAGAAGATGATCGGGGCGATCATCATTTTCACCAGCTTGATGAAGCCATCGCCCAGCGGCTTGAGCGACGCGCCAAACTCGGGCTTGAGCCAGCCCACGATGATGCCAACCGCGACCGCGATCAGCACCTGGATGTAGAGCACCCGATACCAGGGCACGGGCGCGGGCGGGGCGGAGGGAGTAGTGATATTCACAGGGAGAAAAGGCTTCGATGCGCTCGGCTCCCTGGGCCTGAACCGTTGCGAAGGCGGCTGCCTCCCCTCCCTCTCCCTTCATCGGATGAGGGGAGAGGGCCGGGATGAGGGGTGCGCCCGGCGCTTTGGCTGGCAGACTTCACCAACGATTGAAACCCTGCGGCCTTCGCACTCCTCGAAAGGAAGCACCCTCGTAGGAGAACGCAACCCCTCACCCCAGCCCTCTCCCCTTGCTCCGCAAAGGGAGAGGGAGAAGATTGCCCGATAGTGAGTCCAACAGATTTCATTCTGTATTCGTATCAGGCGTTGAGCACCCCTTGCAGCCGGCCGAGAAATTCCAGCTCACGCTGCTTGCCGGAAATGAGCGAGTCGTCCTGATGCCGCTGGTCGCGGCCACCGCCATGGAGTTCCTGCACCCGCGCGGCGAAGAACGGCTTCGGGCTGGCGGCGGTGAGCATCTCGTTCTTGAGGACCTCCTGCCAGTGCGGGATGCGCGCGAGCAGGTCGGCGGCGTCCTTGGGCTGATAGGTTTCCATCAGCTTGAGCAGCACGAGCAGGTCGGCGCGGCTGTAAAAGTCTTCACTCGTCGCGGCCAGCAGGTAGCGGAAGAGCACGGCCCGGCGCGGCTCCTTGTTCCACACGATGCGCCGGGCCAGCGCCTTGAGCAGCGCGCGGTCCTCGGGCGGCGGCAGGGAGTGCAGCAGCTTGCCGAGCGGATCAGGGATCACGACATCGAGGTTCAGCCGCGTGACGAAGCGCTCCAGGCTCACCTCGCGCAGCCGGATGGGGTGCGTGGTGCCATCCTCCGTGGTCAGGTGCGCGACCGTGGGCCGGTCACGGAGCTGGTGGATGAGCGCGGGCCACTGGCTCGCCGGCAAGGTCTGCCGGTCGAGCAGTTCCGAGAACACCGCCTGCTCCGCCAGCGTGGGCGTGAAGAGCGGCGAGAACAGCAAGTCCACCTCGTAATCCTCCAGCCCTTCAAGCCGGCTGGTGAAGAACGCCCCCAATTCGTCCCGGCTAACCGAGTAGTGCGACGCCAGGTGGTCCACCACCTGTTTGAGCAGCGGGCGGGGTCGTTCCAGCTCCGCCGCCACGGCGTCCACAAAAGCTTGCATGGGCGCAGTATGCGGGCGGGCAAGACGTTTGCAACCCGCGAAGCCCCGACTTCGTGGCGCACCTAGCAAGATTATGCGTCAATGACAGAGACTTTCGTTCGAGGATTTGGCTCTCCGCTGCTTTCAGTGGAATGGCGTGTGGAAGAAGCTCCAAATCCCAAGTTCCAAATTCCGAAGAAACTCCAAATTCCAAAGGGAGGCGTTACCTGGCGCTAGACGGGCAAGTCGGACCATCCCAGCCATTGAACCAGGTGCGAACCAGCGTGGAATGGCAGCGAGGCGCGCAGAACGATTGGAATTTGGGCTTTGGGATTTCTTTGAAGCTTGGGACTTGGAGCTTGGAATTTCCCTGCCCGCCTCCCGGTTCCACCGAAAACAGCGGGGAACCGAGGATTTCCGATCTCGCATTCCTGCCTCAGAACAAGCCCCTTCCCCTCCCGCCGCCCGCGGGCTAAAACTCGCGCATGTCGGTGCCCGCTGAACCTACTCCTCCCTTGACACCGTCGGCAGCCCCCTTCGCGGACAGCCGTCTCTGCAATGCCGACCTCGCGCCCGTCCCGTCCGAGCGGCGCACGTGGAACCTGTGGACCATCGCCGCCTTGTGGGTCGGCATGGCCATCTGCATCACCACCTACACGCTCGCCAGCGGCCTCATCGCGCAGGGCATGAACTGGTGGCAGGCCACCCTCACCGTCTTCCTCGGCAACGTCATCGTGCTCATCCCCATGACGCTCAATGCCCACCCGGGCACGGCGTATGGCGTGCCCTTTCCGGTGCTGCTGCGGTCGTCCTTCGGCACGCTGGGCGCGAACATCCCGGCCTTGATGCGCGCGCTGGTGGCGTGCGGCTGGTTCGGCATCCAGACGTGGGTGGGCGGCGCGGCCATGTATGCGACCAGCGCGGTCATCTTGGGTTTTGATCCGGCGACCAAAGTGAACCTTCCCTTGCTCGGCATCTCGGCGGGCGAACTGGTTTCCTTCCTGCTCTTCTGGGTGCTGAACATCGTCATCATCCTGCGCGGCATGGACAGCATCAAGTGGCTCGAAATCTGGAGCGCGCCCTTCCTGCTGCTGACCGGCCTGGGCCTGCTCGTGTGGGCCGTGACCGCCGCGAAAGGCTGGGGGCCGATGCTCGCCCAGCCCTCAAAGTTTCAGACCAGCGCGGAGTTCTGGCCCGTGTTCGCCGCCGGCCTGACCGCGATGGTCGGCTACTGGGCGACGCTCTCCTTGAACATCCCGGACTTCTCGCGCTACGCCCGCTCGCAGCGCGATCAGGTGCTGGGCCAGGCGCTCGGCCTCCCGCTGAGCATGACCTTTTACTCGTTCCTCGGCATCGCGGTGACCAGCGCCACAGTGGTCGTCTTCGGGGAGGCGATCTGGGACCCGGTAAAGCTGATGGCGAAGTTCAACAGCCCCGTGCTCTCCGTGCTCGCCCTCGTAACGCTGGCCGTGGCCACGCTCTCAACGAATCTCGCCGCCAACGTCGTCTCGCCTGCGAACGATTTCTCGAACCTCGCGCCGCGCCGCATCAGCTTCCGCACGGGCAGCCTCATCACCGGCGTGGTGGGCATCCTCATGTGCCCGTGGAAGCTCTACAACGACCCCACCGGCTACATCTTCACCTGGCTCATCGGCTACAGCGCGCTGCTGGGGCCGATTGGCGGCATCATGATCGCGGACTACTTCGTGCATCGCCGGCGGCAGCTCAACGTCTCCGCGCTCTACGATCCGCAGGGAGAATACCGGTTCACGAACGGCTTCAGCCTCGTGGGTCTGGCGGCGCTCATCCTCGCCGTGCTGCCGAACCTCCCGGGCTTCCTCGTCACGGTGAAATGGCTGGAGGCGAAGCAGGTCCCCGCCGCGCTGCTCGGCCTCTACAATTACGCCTGGTTCGTCGGCTTCGCGCTGGCCTTCGTCCTCTACCTCGTCCTCCGCCGCCTCTGGCCGCGCGGGTAAGTCAGGCGCGCGGATTCCATGCCGCTTCATTGTCAGGACGCGGTGCTCATTCGGACCGCCGGACATGATCTTGTTGCCCAAAATTCTGTGCCATCCAGTGCATCCATCCGCAATTGCCAGCTTCTCCATCGGAATTCCATTCGCGTCTTTTAGCGTGTTTCGCGGGCACCAGATTGGTTTCCACATCTGCGGTCGCCCCGAATCTGCGGGCTCGTCCTGGCTCTCCAGCATTCCCCGCCGGGCACGGAACTGCTATCTGTCTTCCCGATGTCTGATCTCGAAACCACTTGGGAAACCCTCGACTGGACCACGCTCACCCGCCTGCGGGATGGTTTTCTGGCTGGCGTGGGCGCGACCGGTGCCTATTGGCAGTCGCGCGCAGACCTCGCGAACTACGACCTCACCTTCGCCCAGCGCATCGCCTGGAAGTGGGATGCGGTGCTGGCGGAATTGAAACTGCGCGGCTGGACTCCGCCGCCGGGCGAAGTGCTCGACTGGGGCTGTGGCAGCGGCGTCGCGGGCCGCTGCGTGCTGCGCGAGTTTGGCGTGCAGAACGTGACGGCACTCCGGCTCTTCGACCGCGCTTCGCTAGCGATGGACTTCGCCGCCGCGCGGGCCAAGGCGGTATTTCCCCAACTCACGGTTACTTCGGGCGTGCCGGAATCTGGACGCATCGGCCTGCTCCTCCTGAGCCATGTGCTCAACGAACTCGCCGAACCGGACCGCGAAGCCCTGCTCCAGCTAGCGAACCGGGCGGATGCCGTGCTGTGGGTGGAGCCGGGCACGCACTCAGACAGTCGTGCCCTCGGGGCCATGCGCGAGCGACTGCGGGCAGAGTTTGATGTCATCGCGCCCTGCACCCACGACGAGGCGTGCGGCGTGCTCATGGCAGGCAACGAACGGCACTGGTGCCACAACTTTGCGTCACCGCCCACCGGCATTATGGCGGACTCGAACTGGGTGCGGTTCGCGCAACGCATGGGCATCGACCTGCGCAGCCTGCCCTACAGTTTTCTCGTGCTTGAACGCAAGGGGCTGCGGGCGGAAGGCCAGCGCTTCGCCGGATGGGCGCGCGTCGTTGGGACCACCCGCGTTTACAAGGGGTTTGCCAGACTGTTCTGCTGTGAGGCGACTGGCGTGCGCGATCTGACGCTGCAGAAGCGCGATGCGCCGGCGATCTTCAAACGGTTGAAGGATGAGGAAACGGTGCTGCTGGCGAAGGGCGCTGTGGAAGGGGAAAAGCTGGCGGCAATTGAAGCGACTTTGCCGTAAAATGGTGGCGGCAGGCGTCTCGCCTGCCGTAGAGGGCGGCATCCTGCCGCCCGGAGCCGGGCCGCGAAGTTCGTTGATTTCCCCCCGCTGCACGCCCCGTCCGCCGGGCAGGACGCCTGCCGCTACCCAAGCTGGCCGCGCGCCGCAGTGAGGGCCGCCTCATAGATCGCCTTCAACGGCACTCCGGACTTCGCCGCCAGCGCCTTGCACGACTCAAACTCCGGCGCGACCTGCACCACCGCCCCATCCAGCCGACCGAGCTTCACCGTCACGTCGCCCTGGGGGGTTTTCACGGTGACGAACTCACGCTTCAGCTTGCGCCGTTCCGCCAGCGTGCGTCGGACGCCGAAGGCACTCGTCTCCCGGAGCATGAGCGCGGCGAACTTGTCTGCGTCCGTCGCCGCGCACAGCACGGTGAGCAGCACGCCGGGCCGGTTCTTCTTCATCTGGATCGGCGTGTGGAAGACATCCAGCGCCCCAGCCCCCAGCGCCTGCTCCACGAAGGCCCCGAGCAACTCCCCGGAGACATCATCCAAATTCGTCTCCAGCACCGCGATGGTATCCGTCTCCCAGTCATGCGCCAGCGCGGCCCCTTCCGCAGTCCCGCTGCCAGCCGCCAGACTTTGAACTTTGAACTCTGAACTTTGAACCACCCCCAAAGCCGCCCGCACCACATTCGGTCGCGTGTCATTGTCCCGCGTGCCGACGCCATAGCCGACCTTCTCCGCCACCAGCCCGGTCATTGGGCCGAAGCTCTCCGCGAACTCGGCGAGCAGCGCCGCTCCGGTGGGCGTGAGCAGTTCACGCGGCTCCTCGCATTGCGAGATGGCCACGCCACGGGCGCCGAGGATTTCCAGCGTCGCAGGTGCAGGCAGCGGCATCCGCCCGTGGGCGCACTTCACCCAGCCCGTGCCCTCGACGACCACCGAGGCCACCACGCGCGGGCAGCCCAGGAGTTCCAGCCCGAGACAGCCGCCCACGATGTCCACGATGGAATCCACCGCGCCGACCTCATGAAAATGCACTTGCTCAGGCGGCATCCCGTGAATCTTCCCCTCCGCCACGGCGATGCGCTGAAAGACAGCGATGGACTTCTCCTTCACCCAGGCCGAGAGCGTGCTGGCGTGGATGAGCTGCTTGATCTGGCGGAAGTTCCGGCTGCCGTCGTGCGCATGGCCAGCGTCACCCGGGCCATGCGCGTGAGCGTGCGCATGGTCGCCTGGACCGTGGCTATGGCCGTGGGAAAGCGCGTGGTAGTCGGGCCCGTCGTTCTCCGGCGGCGTGGCGTCGCCGGTGAGATGAACATCGAACTTCACGCCCTCGATGCCGCACTTGGCCGCGCGGCGATGCTCCAGCCGGTAGCCGTCGAGATTCAGACTCGCGAGCCCGTATTCGAGCTGGCGAAAGTCAGCGCCCAGGTCCAGCAGCGCACCGATGAACATGTCGCCGCTCAGGCCGCTGAACACGTCGAGGTAAAGGGTCTTCATGCGTGGGCGACAACGTAACTGATCCCGAGGGCCAGCGCGGAGAAAAAACTGTGCCCGCTAAACTCGCGAAATGACGCGAAAGGGGGAAAATGGTTTGGCCGCTTTCCTTTTCGTGTATTTCGCGTGTTTGGCGGGCAGATCGAAACTCACTCCGCCGCCCCGGCATTCTCTTCCGGCTTCCGCAGGCGCGGGCCAAAGAGGGCGGTGCCGATGCGCACGAGTGTCGCGCCTTCCTCGATGGCGATCTCGAAATCACCGCTCATGCCCATGCTCAGTTGGGGGAGTGGGGCACCGAGGAGTTGCTCGCACTCGGCCCGCAGTTCGCGCAGCCGGCGGAAGACCGGGCGCACCCGCTCAGGCGTGGGCGTGTAAGGGGCGATGGTCATCAGCCCGTGGATTTCCAGGCGCGGCAGCCGACTCAGTTCGCCAAACTCAGCGAGCAAGGCAGCGGGCGGATAACCGAACTTGCTCGCCTCGCCCGCCACGTTGACTTCGAGCAGGATGGGCATGGTCTTCGCGGCCTTTTCGCACTGCTTGTTCAGCTCCTGGGCGAGCGCGAGGCTGTCCACGCTCTGGATCAGGCTGAAGAGCGCCACGGCGTCACGGCACTTGTTGGACTGGAGGTGGCCGATCATCTGCCAGCGGGCGCGGCCCGGGCACAGGGGGATCTTCGCCTTGGCCTCCTGCACGCGGCTTTCGCCGAAGCATGTCAGACCGGCCTCCAGCGCGGCGGCCACGGCCTCCGGCGGCTGGTGCTTGCTCACCGCCATGAGTGTGACGGATGCGGAATCGCGGCCCGCACGGGTGCAGGCGGCGGCGATGCAGTCACGGAGGTGGGCGATGTTGGCGGCGATGTCCACGGAGACAAGGTAATGAAAGAAGTGCGGAAGCGGAAGCGCGGGGTGAAGCTCCAAACCTCAAATTCCAACGGCGTCACGACTGATGGCTGACTGTCACAGCTTGCGTCGGGATTGAAGTTTGGAATTTGAAACTTGGAGCTTCTTTGGAATTTGGAGCTTGGGATTTGGAGTTTCAAAAAAGAGAGCGCGTCTCACGACGCGCTCTCGAAATGGCAATGGAACCGTCCGCCCAGAACTACTTCAGCTCCTTGATGCGGAGGTTCTTGAACTGAACGGTCATCGGCGGGCCGACGTGGATTTGCAGGGCGAGGATGCCATCCTTCGCCGCCTTCGCGCCGCCCTCGTCAATCACGTCCACGGTCTGCATGCCGTTGATGAAGTGCTGGAGGTGGTTGCCCTTGGCGATGACCACGTAGTCGTTCCAGTCCTCGTTCTTGATCTTGGCCTGGATTTCCTCGGTCTTGCCGGTCGCACCGGTGACCTCCACCTTGGTCTTGCCATCGACTTCCTTGACGGTCGTCTTCTCGCCGCGCTTGGCGAGGATGCCGCGACCGCGCTCTTCGTAGAGGATGCCGCTGTAGGTCTTGCCCGCCTCGAAGTCCGCCTGGTAGCCGCCCACGATCGGACCCCAGTCGCCCTGCGACATCACCTTGCTGCGATACTGGATGCCAGAGTTGCCGTTGACGATGCGGTAGCTCAAGCGCAGTTCGAAATCCGTCGTGTTCAATTCCTTGTTCACGAGGAAGGTATTATGCGTGATGGCGCCCTTCTTCGGGTCCTTCTCGCTGGGCGGGGTGATGCCGGTGATCGCGCCGTCCTGCACAGACCAGAGCTTGGGGTTGCCCTCCCAGCCGGTGAGGTCCTTGCCGTTGAAGATGGACTTGAAGCCCGCTTCATCAGCGGCGAGGAGCGGGAGAGAAAGCAGCGCGCTGGTGGCGAGCGTGAACAGGGCGGAAGTGAATTTCATAGATTGAACGGACATTGAGACTTGCTGGTTGCGGGGCGAATTCAGCGGACAAGGCGGGCGGCTGTCAACGGTGAACCCGAGCCGCCCGAGCCTTACAGATGCAGATCTGCTATTGGGCGATACGCCATGGCGAGTAGTTTCCCGGTAGCAGTGGGCGGCTGCTCTCCCTCACCCCGGCCCTCTCCCGCTGGGAGAGGGGGGCGACGCCGTCCGCACTGGTTGGCAAGGGAACGCCGCCCATACACAGGACGGCGGCCAAGATTCTCCCTCTCCCAGCGGAAGAGGAAGAGGGCCGGGGTGAGGGAGAGCGGCAACGAGGTGCAAGGACGTGTCATCCTGCCGAAGTGTCATGAACCTTCCCGTTCTTGGTTCGAATCATGGCTTGCGCCCCGGGCCTTCCAAAACCAAAAATCAGTTCTTGCGTCAGTGGCAACCGCATGGCTAACCTCCCGCTCCTTTTTGATAAGGAACCGTGGTGAAGCGTGCCCGCAAGCGCGCGTCGCAACGGTGAAACGAAACGATTTTTATGCCAGTCAGAATCCGTTTGAAGCGAGTCGGCGCGCGCAATACGCCGGCGTTCCGTGTGGTCGTGGCCGATGGTCACAGCCCGCGCGATGGCAAGTTCATCGAAGAAATCGGCACCTACCTGCCGGGCCAGAAGGACGACAACTTCAAGCTCGACCTGGAACGCGCCGAATACTGGGTGAGCAAGGGCGCCCAGCCCAGCGACACCGTGGCCAGCTTCATGAGGAAAGCCCGCCGCGCCGCTGCTGCCGCCAAGTAACCCCGCCATGCAGGCCTTCCTCGAATATGTCGTGAAGGGCCTCGTGGACCGGCCCGA
>CAZOCL010000157.1:10138-14251 GCA_964578245.1 uncultured Klebsiella sp.
ATGACCAGAGCGCCACGGATGAATCCTTCAGCCACGGGCTGCTGGAGTATCCGCAGTTTACGCGGCCGGCGGAGTTCCGGGGCATGAAAGTCCCCGATGTCCTTCTTTCCGGCAACCACGCGGAGATTGAGAAATGGCGGCGCGAACAGGCGCTACGGATCACGCGGGAACGGCGGCCCGATTTGCTCGACGGCCAGAACTGAAACTGTAGCGGCGGTCACTGACCGCCAACCGAACGAAACGACAACCGGTGGCATGGCCACCACGACAAAATACAATTTATGAACCAGGCACTACTCGACAAGATTCACGGCGAACAGCTCCGCAAGGAGAAGGCGGTCTTCAACGTGGGCGACTCCGTCAAGGTCCACACGAAGGTCATCGAAGGCGACAAGGAACGCATCCAGATCTTCAGCGGCGTCGTCATCGGCAAGCGCGGCCACGGGCTCGAAGAGTCCTTCACCGTCCGCCGCATCAGCTACGGCGAGGGCGTGGAGCGCGTCTTCCCGGTGAACTCCCCGCGCGTGGACAAGATCGAGATCGAGCGCCACGGTGCCGTGCGCCGCGCCAAGCTCACCTACCTCCGCAAGCGCATTGGCAAGGGTGCCACCGCCGTCAAGGAACGCGACACCCGCGGAGCCGAGGCCGCCGAGGCCGCTGCGAAGTAAGCACGCGCCCAATTCATTTCAGCGAAGGCGGAACTCCGGTTCCGCCTTTTGCTTTTCGTGAGGCGGACGCTGCTGTCCGCCGTGGAGGCCTGGCCGGAGCAATGCAGTCGGAGCGCCGGCTTCCCAGCCGGCTTATCGCGTTGGGACACGGTCTGGTTTAGCCAATGAAAAGGGGACAGGAGTGTCCCCTTCACGGGCGTAGCGCATCCCGACGCCCGTCTGCATAGGCGCGGAAAACGGCGCTGATTTCATTCCGCACACGCCGGAACACCGCCAGTTTCTCCTCCTCCGTGCCCGTCGCGTGGGCCGGATCATCGAACGGCCAGTGATGGCGGTTCACCTGGCCGGGGAACAGCGGGCAGGCCTGGTCCGCGTTGCCGCAGACGGTGATGACAGTCTCCACCTTGCGGCTGAGGAAGTCATTCATGTGCTTCGAGGTGTGCGTGCTGATGTCCACGCCGGCCTCACGCATCACCTGGATGGCCAGTGGGTGCACATACCCGGCGGGTTTGGAACCGGCACTGGCAACTTCGAGGAAGTCCCCGGCGAACTGGCGCAGTAGCCCTTCCGCCAGGTGGCTGCGGCAGGAGTTTCCGGTGCAGAGGATGAGGACGAGAGGCTTTTCGTTCATGGGGTTGGTTTGGCCGCGAAAGGGCGCGGAGAACCCAGAGGAAATGAATGCTTCGGTGTCTGCCCTGTGCGCTTTGCGCCCTTTGGTGGCTAAAGATTTACGCCGGCTTCACCGCGCTACAGCAACCGCCCGCCTGCACACAACGGCAGGCCGGCACCGCGAGCTGCGCCCCGAGCATGGGGGCGAGCAGATAGACCCAAAGATGTTCCAGATGCCCCGAGACGACCGCCGGAGCAAGCGACCGGGCCGGATTCATCGAGGCGCCGCAGATCGGGCCGGCGAACAACGCTTCCAGCGCGATCACCGCACCGACGGCGATGCCGGCGGTGATCCCCTTCTCCTTTGCCCCGGACGACACGTTAAGGATGACAAACATCAGAATTGCCGTAAGCACGACCTCCAGCACGAAGGACTGCATCGCTGCACCAGCGGGCAGGGTGGCCCCCAGCGTGTCACTGGCCGGGAACAGAAACCGGAGCAGCCCGCTCGCAGCGAACGCGCCCAGGGTCTGGCTCACGACGTAAGGCAGCGCCTCGCTCCACGGCATCCGCCCGGCCGAGCAAAAGGCCAGGGTCACCGCCGGGTTCAGATGCGCGCCGGAAACCTCGCCCAGCGTGTAGATCATTGCCAGCACGACCAGCCCGAAGGTCAGCGCGATGCCGACGTGCGTGATGGACCCGTTGGTGGCCTGATTGATGACGATGGCCCCCGTGCCTGCGAACACGAGCGCGAACGTGCCCATCGCTTCCGCCGCAAACTTTTTCATGCGCCCTGATGATTGCCCCGTCGACGGGTGAAAACCAAGTGACAATTCGGTGACGCGGACGCGCCGCGCGGGCGTCCCCGGCGAATGCGGGAGGCCGAACACCTCCCTTGCCGCGCGCGTCGAACGCCGGTATCACGAGCACCGTTGCACCTTATGCGCCTGTCACTCCTCGCCGTCCTCGCCGCCGCGCTCTGCCTCCCCGCCGCCGAGGCACCGCCGGACCCGCGCTTCACCCCGGAGATGGCCGAGTTTGTGAAGCGCTTCAAGGGCGGCGGAATGCTCCAGGACGGCTCGGTGCGCCCCACGCCCGCCGAGTCGCTCAAGCAGTTCAACGTTGCCCCCGGGCTGCGGTGGGATCTCGCCGCAACCGAGCCGATGGTGCGCCAGCCGCTGAACATGCACTTCGATGAACGTGGTCGCCTGTGGATTGTTCAGTATCTCCAGTATCCCTTTCCGGCCGGGCTGAAGATCACGAAGTATGACCAGTATCTCCGGGCCATTTACGACCAGGTTCCGCCACCGCCGCCGAACCATTTCAAAGGCGCCGACCGCATCACCATCCTGGAAAGCACGCGTGGCGACGGCGTCTTCGACAAGGCGAAGGACTTCGTCAGCGACCTGAACATCGCGCGCAGCGTCGTCACCGGGCGCGGCGGCGTGTGGGTGTTGAACCCGCCGTATCTGCTCTTCTACCCGGACAAGAACCGCGACGACATCCCCGACGGCCCGCCCGAGGTGAAGCTTTCCGGCTTCGGCCTCGAGGACACGCATAGCGGCGCGAACTCGCTCGCGTGGGGACCAGACGGCTGGCTCTACGGCGCGCATGGCAGCACCTGCACGGCGGACGTGAAGGGCGTGAAATTCCTTGGCCAGGCCATCTGGCGCTACCATCCGGTGAGCGGCGACTTCGAAGTCTTCGCCGAGGGCGGTGGCAACACCTTCTCCATTGAGTTCGACGCGCAAGGCCGCGTCTTCTCCGGCTCGAACTACGGCCAGACGCGCGGGCTGCACTACGCGCAGGGCGCGCTCTACATCAAGGGCTGGTCCAAGCACGGCCCCGCGATGAGCCCGTATCGTTTCGGCTGGTTCGAGCACATGACGCACAAGGGCTACGAGCCGCGCTTCCCGCAGGCGATGCTCTACTACGAGGGCGGCGCGATTCCGCAATATGAAGGCCACATCGTCGTCGGCATGGCGCTCACGAGCCGCGTGATGGCCAGCAAAGTCGCGCGCGACACGTCGAGCTTCCAGACCGCCGACATCGAGACGAGCGTGCTCTCCAGCAACCGCTGGTTCCGCCCCGTGGACGTGAAGACCGGCCCCGACGGCGCGATTTACTTCGCCGACTGGTGCGACAGCCGCCTCAGCCACCTCGACCCGCGCGACACCTGGGACAAGGAGTCGGGGCGCATCTACCGGCTTTCGGCGACCGGCGCGAAGGTGGGCTGGGACAAAGTGGATTTCGCCAAGCTCTCCGGCGACGAACTCATCAAGCTCCTTTCGCACGCGAACAAGTGGCATCGCCAGACCGCGCTGCGCGTGCTGTGGGACCGGGGGGACAAGACGCTCGTGCCGCAGTTGAAGGAAGCTGTCTGGAGCGGGGAGGCGCGGAGCCGGCGCGCGGTTGACGCCAAGTCCGGCACACCGCCACCTCCGCGTGCCAAGCTGAACACCCAGCCGCTGGGCAGTAATCACTTTGCCTTGGAAGCCTTCTGGGCCGTGAACGCCTGCGGCGGCTTCGATGATGGCTTCGCCCTGCAAACGCTGAACCACCCGAACGAGATGGTCCGCTACTGGACCATCCGCCTGCTCGGCGACCGCAAGCGCGTCACACCGCAGCAGCAGACGGCGCTGCTCGCCACCGCGAAGTCCGAACCCGTCGCCGAAGTCCGCGCCCAACTCGCCAGCAGTGTCACGCGTCTGCCGGGCAAGGACGCCTTGTCCATCACGCGCGAGCTGCTACTGCGCAGCGAGGACGTGACGGACAAGCACATTCCCCTCCTGCTCTGGTGGGCCGTCGAGAGCAAGTGCGTCACCGACCGCGACGC
>CAZOCL010000158.1:0-14221 GCA_964578245.1 uncultured Klebsiella sp.
AGCCTTGGATGTGGTCCCAGTGCGTGTGCGAGATGAGGATGGACACCTCGATGGGCTGGGTCTTGAACTCACCGGCCAGCTTGCGTCCGAGATTGCGAATGCCGGTGCCGGCATCCAGCACGATCAATTCACCATCGGCCCGCACTTCGATGCAGGTGGTGTTGCCGCCATACTTCAGCGTGGAATCCCCCGGCGTGGCGATGGAGCCCCGCACGCCCCAGAAACGGACCGTGGGCGGAGTGCCAATGGCGCGGCGGAAGTAGGTGGTGTCCGGCGGGGTCGGCCCCTTGCTCACCGCCGGCGTCTTGCGGATGAAGGTGGTGCCGCCCTCGAGATCAAGCACGTGCAGCAGTTCGGCGGGCTTGATCGGCTTGAGCAGGAAATCGTCCGCGCCAGCCTCAAGCGAATTGGTGCGGTCCGCCGCGTAGTTGCTGCTGGAGATGACGACAATGCGTGGCTGCGGGAAGAACGTCTGGTTGGAGCGGATGGCACGGCAGACTTGATAGCCGTTGAACCGTGGCATGAGCAAATCGCTGACAATGACATCCGGGCGGTGCTCGAGCGCCAGTTCAACGCCCTTGTCGCCGTCATCGGCCCTGAGCACGCTCCAGCCAGCGTCCTGCAAGGTGCGGGCGATCACCGTGAGGACGATGGGGTCGTCGTCAATGACGAGGGCGGTTTTCAAGCAATGGCTGGTCGGATGGGGAGAGGACACCTGAAAAATCAGGTGAAAGCAAGCGGAAGGACGGGCAGTTGCCGCACAATTCCGAGGTTTCACTTCACCTGCGCCGTGCGCTATCACTATGCGTATGAGCCTGCACGCGCGCACCGTTGACCGTCGTGGATTTCTGCAAGGGGCAACCCTGCTGGCCGGATTAACCATCGCGGGCGGCGCGAACCGGACCGGTCTGGCCGCCGAGAAACCGCAACCCTTTCGTGTCCACGCCTGGCAGCGGGACGCACGCAACCCGATCCTGCCTCCCGGCGGCGGGGCGTTTGATGTCGGCTGCTGCATGAACCCGTTTGTGCTCACGCGCGACGGCAAGTATTGGCTGTTCTACGCCGGAGCGGATGCCAAGGGTCATCGGCGCATCTGCCTCGCGACCTGTCCCGTGGATGACCTCGCGACCTGGAAGCGCCACGGACCGCTCTTCGACCTCGGCGCGAAGGACAGTTTCGACGAGACGTGGTGCGTGCTGCCGTGCGTCCACCGCATCGGTGGGAAGTGGCATCTCTATTACACCGGCCGTGCCCGGACCGGGGCGGGGTTGCAGTCGTTTCGTGGCATCGGCCTGGCCGTGAGCGATGACCTGCGCAACTGGAAACGTCACACGGATGAACCGGTGCTGCTCGGGGATGGTTTCGAGGAGTGGCCGAACAACCGGGGCATCGCTGGTGGCGGCCCCATCACTGAAGTGCCACAACCGGACGGCACCAAGCTCTACCGCATGCACTACACGCTCGCCACCGGCACGCCGAGCAAGGACCTGACCGTGGACCAGGCCAAGCAATCCGTCATCGCCCACTCGACGGACGGACTCAAGTGGACCGACAAGCGTGTGATCCTGCGCCCGCGTCGCGAGGCGGAGTATGAAAATGCCGCCACCATCGCGCTCAATGTCTGGAAGACGGAACGAGGCTGGCGGGCCGTCTACGCCGGCATCGGCACCAAGTTCGGGGCCTACTCCATCTGTGAGGCTGCGAGCGACGATGGCCTGAACTGGCAGCGCGGCGAGCCGGGCGAAAACCTCGCCCTCGCGCCCGGGAAAGCGGCCTGGGAGAACAAGATGGTCGAGTATCCGCACGTCGTGCGCGAGGGCGGCAAGCTGCGCCTCTTCTACTGCGGCAACGGCTACGGCGCGACGGGCATCGGGACAGCGGTGGCGGAACCGCTCACTTGATCTAACCGTCGAGCTTCGCAGGCCACGGTATTGCCAAGCGGGCCGCGCAGGCTACTCTGCGGTCATGCGTCCCCTCCACGTTTTCATGGCAGTCACCCTGCTGGTGCTCGCATCCGATCTGGCCCAGGCGATGTTTATTTCTTACCAGACCAAGCAGGTTCCCATCGAACGGGTGTTCAAGAATCTGGAAACCAAACTCGCCGCCAAGCCGAACGATTTCGAACTGATTTACCAGCTCGCCCGGCTGCACGCGATGGCCTACTCGACCAATCTCACCGAGATGAGCGTCATCGTGGACAAAGACCTGCCGATGTTCGCGTATCCGGGTGCGGACACGGGCGTCCCACCGAAAGTGACACCACCCAGTCCGGCGACCAAGGCGGTGGCCCAGGGGCATCTGACGAATGCGATTACTCACTACGAACGGGCTCTGGCCGTGGTGAAGAGCGGCAAGGCACCCAAGGAATCCCACTGGTTCATCCCGCTCACGCAACTTGGCTATGCCTGGTGTCTCGACCAGGCCGGTCGCCGTAATGACGCGCTGGATGCCTACCGACGCGCCTTGCGCGCCGCCTGGCAAATGGAAGTGGTGGGGGAATTCGACCTAAAGGAATGGCTGCGGGAAAGCGTAGAGGACATCAAGAACAAGCGGAACCCCTTCCGCACCCGGCCACGCGGCTCGCTGGGTCCGGGCGTTTGTTATAGCCGGGAAACCATCGACTACATGCTCAAGCTTCTGGACCCAGCCAAAGATGCGGCCGAGATCAAACGCCTACAGGAGGACCTGAAAACGCTGACCACCATGGGCCGCGCGATCACGCCCATTCTTGTGCCACTGGAACCGGACCGCACACTGACTGAACTGGTGGATCCGTCTGCCAAAGTGACCTTCGATCTGGACGGCAGCGGACTCCAGCGTCAATGGGGGTGGATCACGCCCAAGGCGGCCTGGCTGGTTTACGATGCGGACGGCTCAGGCCGCATCACCTCGGGGCTGCAACTGTTCGGCAACGTCACTTTCTGGATCTTCTGGCGGGACGGCTACGAAGCCCTGGCTTCACTCGACGACGATGGCGACGGGGTTTTAAGCGGAAGTGAACTGAACCGCCTCGCACTCTGGCACGACCAGAACTCCAACGGCATTTGCGAGGCCGGCGAAGTGCGTCCACTGGCAGATTATGGCATCACGAGCCTCTCCTGCGTTCGCGAACTGATGAAGGAGGGGATGGCGTGGAGTTCCCGAGGCGTGAACTTCTCCGACGGCAGTTCGCGCCCCACTTTCGACTGGGTTGCCCCGAGCACGGGGCAGGCGAAGGAGAAGGGGGAGGCACCGAGCAGCAGGACGAGTGAACGCAAGTCACCAGCGCCAGCCCGCTAAAGATCTTCAGGCTGCCTGGAAGTTCGCCCGGGCAACGCGAAGGACATTCTCACCGAGTATTTTGCGGATCGTCGCGTCACTGTGGCCGCGCTGCACCAGGCCGACGGTGAAGAGCGGCCAGTTGGTCCACGCCAGACTCTGCTCCGCGTGCGGCTTGGGGCGGTAGTCATCCACCGGCCAGAGGTGTTCCCAGCGCCCGCCGGCGGCGGACACGGGCGAGGAGCCGTCCTTGCGCTTCGGCACCTTCGCGCGCTCCGCCTCCTCATTCCGTGAGGTGTAGGAGATGTCCGGCCCGATGGCCACGTGGTCCGCCCCGAACTTCTTCACCGCATAGTCAATGTGATCGAGGAACGCGCCCAAGTCGCCGTTGGCCCCGAGGAAACGTGGGATGCAGCAGATGCCGATGAGGCCGCCGGTGTCACAAATCGCTTTTACGGTCTCGTCGGGCTTGCCACGGAAGTGCTTATAGAGTCCGGCGCAGGTGGTGTGGCTGGCCACCATGGGTTTCTTCGAGGCCTTCGCCGCCTCGAAGCTCGTGCGCCAGCCCGAGTGCGCCACATCCACGATCACTCCGAGGCGGTTCATTTCCGCCACCACCGCGTGGCCGAAGTCCGACAGCCCGCCGTCGTTTGGCTCCCCTGCCCCGTCGCCGATGGGATTCCGGCGGTTGTAGGTCAGGTGCATCATGCGTGCGCCCAGCTCTTGAAAGATGCGAATGAGCCGCAACTCATCGCGCACGCTCTCCCACTGCTGGCGGAGCGGCACACCATTGGTGGTGAAGTAGAGGCAGAGCTTGCCGGCTTTCTTCGCGGCAACAATGTCGTCGGGTTGCGCGGCCTTGAAGCAGTCCTCGCGCGCCAGGTCCGTGGCGTGGGTGAAGCGGGCGAGGCGCTTGATGAGGCGCAAGGGATCACTGCCTTCCTCACCAGTGTTCTGGAAGATGCAGGTCACGCCCGCCGCGCGAAAGGCCTCCAGAAACTCTTTCCGTTCCCCCGCATCAGTGGCCCAGCGCGTCATGCTCATCTCCTCGCGCAAGTCGGCCAGTTCCGGTTCCGTGGCCCCCTCCTGGGCGAAGGCGGTGAACTTTGCGCCATCCAGTGCCGCGCGTGGCGCGAAGCCGTAGCTCTCGAACACGAGCGACTCAGCGTGGAGGCGCATCCCGTAATCCAAGTCACGCTGGCCCGGCTTGAGCACAGACAAGCCGACTTCACGGGCCTTCAGGATTTTCTCGTTCGGCGGGGAAAGTGGAGACGCGGCGCGCAGCCGGGGCACGAAGATTCCGCCACCAAGCCCAAGCACGGACAGAGCGGCGGAACTGCGGAAGAAGCGCCGACGGGACTGGGCGGTGGTCATGGGCAGAAGAATTGACGAAGCAGCCCACGGGTCAAGCCTCGGTCGCAAAACCACCCGGCACTCGCCCCGAGGAACGCGCCGCCAGTTCGGAGTCCACGTTCGGAGTCCCGGCTTTAGCCGGTAGAACCGTGCTGCATGCCTGACGCTTCGCACGCAGCGTCACAGACAAACGGACACCGCGCCGCTTGAAGAACCAGAATCACCGCCCCGAGATCAGCACCATGTTCGCATATTGCGTCGTATCTCCCGTGCGGATGAGTCCGATGGCCCGGGGCACACGCTGACGCAATTGTTCGTGCGGCTCGAAGGTCAGCGCGCAGCCGCGCAGGGCCCGGATGAACTCGTTGCGGGTCTTGCGCGAATTCTCGACGACGAACTCCTGCGCCATGAAGGCCTCACCGATGCAGAAGTTTCCGCGCACGGCCGCGAGGACCTGCAGAACCGTCGGCACGTCGTCCACCAGCGAGATGTCCACGGTCTCAATGCCAGGCCACAGGGGGAAACCACGGTCGGCAATCACGAGCGCATTGGTATGGCGCACGCGTGCGAGCAGCGAGTTGATGGCGGGATTCAAGATTCCGGAGATGAGCATAGGGGAAGGTTAGGCTCCAAGTCCCGGCGGACAAGCGGGAAACGGGCGGCAAGGCAGCATCTCAGTTTCTTGCACTCTCATCAGCCCCGGACTCCTGATGCCGCATGAAACCGCTCGCGCGCACACTTCAGGGTCGGGCGTGATGGCCACCGCCTCCGGCGGCGCGAAGCGTCTGGAGTGCGGCGTGTTTCACCGCCGCTTTCGGCTGGGCGCACGGTGCGGGTGGCGGGTTGGCCATCGTCCCAGGCACGGGGAAAAGCGGTGCTGAAAGACACCGCACTCCAGACGCTGGCGCGACTTCCAGCGTTTCAGGCTTCCGCGAACGGAGAACCCTCTGGGTAGCATCCCCAGATACAAGAAACTGAGATGCGCGCAATTGGTCACTGCGGCCGACTCGCGCGTTGTCTTGCCCGACAACGCAAGGCACACTCGGCGCGTGGCAGTTGAAAAAATCAAGGTCGCCGTCATCGGCACAGGCTCGCTGGGCAAGGAACACGCACGGCTGTATGCCGAACTGGCGCGCACCGGCCAGGTGGAGTTCATCGGCGTCTTCGATGCCAACCCCGAGGCCGCCCGCAAGCACGCTGCCGCGCATGGCACCCGGGCCTTCGCCTCCGTCGCCGAGGCGGCTGCCGCGAGCGAGGCTTTAAGCATCGTCACGCCCACCACCACGCACTTCGAGATCGCCAAGCTGCTGCTGGAACAAGGCCGGCATGTGCTCGTGGAGAAGCCGATGACGGAGCAGTCCGATCAGGCGGCGGAGCTGGTGCGGATTGCCCACGAACGCAAGCTCGTGCTCCAGGTCGGCCACGTCGAACGCTTCAACCCGGTCTTCAGCTACCTTGAAACCGCCGCGCCGGAGCCGCGCTTCATCGAGTGCCACCGGCTCTCGCCCTTCCCCGCCCGCAGCACCGACATCGGCGTGGTGCTGGACCTGATGATCCACGACCTGGACGTGGTGCTGGCCTTCGTGCGTTCGCCGCTGATCAGCGTGGATGCCGTGGGCATCCCCGTGCTGAGCAAGTCCGAGGACATCGCCAACGCACGGCTGCGCTTCGCGAACGGCTGCGTGGCGAACCTCACGGCCAGCCGCATCAGTCCCGAACGGCTGCGAAAGATCCGCGTGTTCAGCGGCGGCACGCACCCCAGCTACATCTCACTGGATTACCGCGAGCAGAAAGGCTTCATCTACCGGCTCGCGAGCGAGGACGCGGAGAAAAGCTCGCTCCTCAAGCTGCTGCTCTCCGCCAATGACTCGGCCATCGTCAGCGAGTTCGCCGGGAAAAAGATCGTGCGCGAACCGGTGCCCATCGCGAAAGACGAGCCCTTGAAGCTCGAACTGGCACACTTCATCGAATGCGTCCGCGAGCGCCGCACGCCGAAGGTCAGCGGCGCCTCCGCCAAGCATGCGCTCGATGTGGCGTTTGAGATTACGCGGCAGATCCGCGTAGGAGACGACGTGAGGAGTCCCTGACTGAAAATCGAAGGAAAGAAAAGTTAGCGACTCCTCCCGTCGTCTCCTACCGCCAATGACTGCGCCCGGCAAACTTCGCGACCCACTGAACCGGGCTTATCAACTGCCACGGCTGCCACGAGGGTATTATCAGGGCGACGCGGTGGTTCATTGGACACAAACCACCTTCGACCGGCTACAAGGCTGGCTGACAACGGAGTTTCACTTCAGGTTCCGAGAGCTCATGGTTTATGCTGCGGCTCGCGAAGGTCTCCTGTGCCCCATGTATTGCCTGATGCCGGACCACCTCCATCTGGTCTGGATGGGACTTCGTCTGGACTCGGATCAACACAATGGGATGGCCTTTCTTCGAACGTATTTGGAACCGCTGCTGGCTCCAGCACACTTTCAACCGCAAGCGCAGGACCGTGTGCTGCGCGAGGAGCAACGTCAGCGGAACGCGTTCGCCAAGGTGTGCTTCTACATCGCGGAAAACCCGGTCAAGGCTGAGTTGGTGGAAAGTGTGCAGGACTGGCCGTTCACAGGCTGCATTCTGCCCGGATACCCGAAGCTTAACCCGCTGGATGATGACTTCTGGCCGAAGTTTTGGCGACTGTATGGGAAACTACGGCAGCCGGATGCGGGCAACATCGTTCGGCCTCCCCTATGAGTGAAGCCAAAGACATAGATAGAGACTCCTCACGTCGTCTCCTACAGGTGGTGGTGGTCGGAGGGGGTGCCGCCGGCTTTTTCGGAGCCATCACCTGTGCGGAGGCGTTGCAAGGCCATGGTTCGGTTAGCCTGCTCGAGCGCGGGCCGCAGTTTCTGCAAAAGGTCAAAATCTCCGGCGGGGGGCGGTGCAACGTGACGCACTCGTGTTTCGAACCGAAGGAGCTGGCCAAGCGGTATCCGCGGGGCGGACCGGCACTGATCGGCGCGTTCCACCGGTTTCAGGCGGCGGACACGGTGAAGTGGTTCGAGACGCGCGGCGTGGAACTGAAGACCGAGCCGGATGGCCGGATGTTTCCGACCACGGACCAGTCGCAAACCATCATCCACTGTCTCACGAAGGCAGCGCAGGCGGCCGGGGTGAGGCTGCGGACGAACTGCGGCGTGGACCGCGTGGAAAAGCGCGCCTTGGGTGGCTTCAAGCTGGCGCTCTCCACGGGCGAGACCATGGAATGCGATGCCCTGCTGCTCGCAACCGGTGGCTGCCGCGCGGCCGTGGCTGGGTCACTGGCGACTTCGCTCGGGCACGCGGTGGAGCCGCCGGTGCCTTCGCTGTTCACGTTCCATATCACCGACCCGCGCCTCGAAGGCCTCTCGGGCCTGGCCGTGGAGCGGGCAACCGTGAGCGTCGCCGGAACCAAGCTCAAGGAAACCGGGCCGGTGCTCATCACGCACTGGGGCTTGAGCGGTCCCGGCATTCTCCGGCTGTCGGCATGGGGCGCGCGGGAACTGGCGGGGCTGGACTACCAGTTTCCGCTCCGCGTGAACTGGCTGCCGGACCAGACCTTCGAGAGCGTGATCGCACTGGCCACGGCGCAGCGCAGCCTGACGGGAGCCCGGCGCGTGTTAAACGTCCCGCTGGCCGGCCTGCCTTCCCGATTGTGGGAACGGCTCGTGGCCAAGGCGGGAGTCGCGGAGCAGACGCAGTGGGCCGGGCTGGCCAAGGCGCAGTTGCACACGCTGGCCCGGCTGCTGGTCGAGTCGGAATTCGCCGTGACGGGCAAGAGCATGAACAAGGACGAGTTCGTCACTTGCGGCGGCGTGCGGCTGGCGGAGGTGGACTTCAAGACCATGGGGAGCCGGCTCTGCCCGGGCTTGTTCTTTGCCGGTGAATTGCTGGACATTGACGGCATCACGGGCGGCTTCAACTTTCAGGCCGCGTGGACGACCGGGTGGCTCGCGGGCAATGCCATGGCGGCGATTCGTTGAACCAAAGCTCTCATTGGCATGCTCGCACCGCAGCGGGCTTGTCAGTCTTGCCGCCAGACGGCATCGTCCCGCCATGCAAGCGTTAGCGGCAGAAGCATTCCTCCCGGTGGAGGAATACCTCAAAGGTGAGCAACTCAGCGAGGTGCGCCACGAATACATCGCGGGGGAAGTTCACGCCATGGCCGGGGCCAGCGAGGCGCACAACACCATTGCAGGAAATATTTTCGCCGCACTCCATCACCATTTGCGGGGCAAGCGCTGCCGGCCTTTAATCGGTGACGTGAAAGTGCGGCTGGAAATCCTCGGTGACGATGTCTATTACTATCCGGACGTGCTGGTGGCGTGCGACGAGCGCGACACGCACCCACTGTTCAAGCGCTTTCCAGCCGTCATCGCAGAAGTGCTCTCCGAAGGCACCGAACGGATTGAACGGCGGGCGAAGTTCCTCAGCTACACCCGGCTGGAAACACTGGAGGCATATGTGCTGGCCGCCCAGGACCGGCGCGAAATGACGGTCTTTCGTAGGACGAACGGCTGGCAGCCGGAGGTGCTGCGCGATGAGGCGGAAGTGCTCGGTCTGGCCTCGCTGGAGTTCACGCAATCCCTGCGCGAGATCTACGAGGGCGTGAGGTTCTGACCGGCACCGCGCACCCTCCGCCCGTCGAATGAAGCCCATTTCCATTATGCTCGTCGTCGGCGAGCCGAGCGGCGACGCGCTCGCCGCCGAACTGGTGCAGGCGCTGCGGGCAGAGGCGGCGTTTCACTGTCATCCCGCGAAGCCAGTGCTGCGCTTCTTCGGCGCCGGCGGGCCCAAGCTGGAGGCGGCAGGGATGGAACTGGCCGTGGACATGACGCGGCACGCGGTGATCGGCCTGTGGGAGGTGGTCAAGAACTACGGCAAATTCCGCCGGGTTTTCTATGATCTGCTGGACCTGGCGGAAGAGCGCCGGCCTTCGCTCCTGATTTGCGTGGATTTCTCCGGTTTCAACCGCCGCTTTGCCCACGCGGTGCGCAAACGCGCGAAGCGCAGCAAAGGACAGTGGAACCCGCGCATCGTGCAATATGTCTCGCCTCAGGTCTGGGCTTCGCGCCCGGGACGGGCCAGGAAAATGGCGGAGGACTATGATCTGCTGCTGAGCATCTTCCCTTTCGAAAAGGACTGGTATGCTAAGCGCGCCCCGGATTTGAAGGTCGAATTCGTCGGCCACCCGCTGCTGGACCGCCATGCCGAATGGCGTGGGTTGCCGGAAAAGCCATCGCAGCCGAGGCCATACGAATTCCTGACGCTGCTGCTGCCCGGCAGCCGCCCGGGTGAACTGGTGCGTCACCTGCCGCCCATGCTGGACGCAGCGCGGCGCATCGGCATGGAGGTGAACAGCGGCTTTCTCGTGGTGCTCCCTTCCGCCTCGCTGCTCCCCGTGTTTGCGCGGCATTGCCGCCCCTACGCCATGGACAAGGAGAACTTGCCGGACATAGCGGTCACGTCCCTGGCGCAGACACGCAACCTCGCCCGCCAGGTTTTCCGCGGGCTGGACGTGCAGGTGGGCGGGCTGCCGGAGGCGCTGCGGGCTGCGACCATTGCCATCGCCTCGACCGGCACGGTCACCCTGGAGTGCGCGTTCTTCAAAGTGCCCACGATCGCGCTCTACAAGACTTCGTGGAGCACCTACGAAATCGGCAAACGCATCGTCACCGTGAAATACCTGGCCATGCCCAACATACTGGCCGACGAAATAGTGTTCCCCGAGTTCGTGCAGGATGCCGCCAATGGCAAGAACCTCGCCGAAGCCGCTCTCGACCTGCTGCGTCACCCGGCCCGATGCGAGGATATCCAAGGCCGGCTCGTCAAGGTCGTGGCCTCCCTGGGTTCCACCGGCGCGAATGTGCGTGCCGCGAAGGCGATCTGGGAACTGCTGGACCCGCCGTCGGCCACCCGCCAGAGCTGAAGGGTCCCTGCGAGCAGCGCGGATTCAGGGCTTTCGGCCTCACTCCAAAAAAAGAAGCCCGCTGCAAGCAGCGGGCTTCGTGAAATCTGCGGGATTCGGCTCTTACTTCGCGGGCTCAGCCTTGGACGCCTCAGCGGGTGCCACTGGAGCCTCGCTCTCGACGAACTCGATGATGGCCATCTGGGCCGCATCACCCTGCCGTTCACCGGCCCATTTTCCCTGGGTGCCGCCCAGCTTCAGGATGCGCGTATAGCCACCCTTCCGCTCCTTGAACAACGGGGCGATCTTGTCGAAGAGGATGTGAATCACGTCCTCGCCCTCGTGCCACTTGTCACGCAGGACCTTGCCCTTTTGCTTGGGACGGCCTTTGAAATGACTGCGGGGCTGCTGGCGCAGACGCGCGGCCACCAGACGGCGGCAGTGCACGTTTTCAGCGACGAGCGCGGCCTTCTTCTTGTCGTCAGCCGTGGTCGAGGCCTCGACGGCGCGCTGGGCGCGTCGGCCGAGGGTCACCAGCTTCTCCACGACCGGGCGCAGGGCCTTGGCCTTGGCGAGCGTCGTGGTGACGCGCTTGGATTTGATGAGACTGCAGGCCATGTTGGCCAGCATCGCATTGCGATGCTCGCCCGTGCGGCCCAGTTTGGCGGTGCGTTTAAGGTGGCGCATAGGTCAACCGGTTGAATCAGACGGCGGGCTTCTCTTCCTTGGGCGCGTCGAGCAAGGCCTGGTCAAAGGTCATGCCGAGCGTCAGGCCGAGCGCCTGCAGCTTGTCCTTGATCTCCTGGAGGGATTTCTTGCCGAAGTTGCGATACTTCAGCATGTCGCCCTCGGACTTCATGGCGAGCTGGCCGACGGTGGTGATGTTGGCGTTGTTGAGACAGTTGGCGGCGCGGACGGAGAGTTCGATCTCGTTCACGCTCATGTTGAGCAGCTTCTTGAGCTTGCTCTGTTCTTCGTCCTGCTTGTTCTCCACCTCGGTGAACTGGACGGCGTTGCGGTCGTAGTTCACGAACACGTCCAGGTGCTTCTGGAGGATGGCGCTGGACTGGAGGAGGGCGTCGTCAGGCGTGATGCGCCCGTCGGTCCAGATCTCGACCACGAGACGGTCATAGTCTGTGCGCTGGCCGACGCGGGCAGCCTCGACGGCATACTTCACGCGGGTGACGGGGGAGAAAATGCTGTCGATGGCAATGACACCGATCGGTTGATCCGGCTTCTTGTTCTCGTCGCCGGGGCAGAAACCGCGGCCGAGCTTCACTTCCAGCTCGAGGACGAGCTTCTTCTTCTTGTCGAGCGTGCAGATGACCTGCTCGGGGTTCACGACGGTGACGTGCTGGTTCAGCTCGATGTCGCCGGCGGTGACCTGCCCTTCCTTGTTGACGCTGAGAATGAGCAACTGGACGTCGTGGCTGTCGGACTTGAGCTTGACCTTCTTGAGGTTCAGCACGATCTCGGTGACATCTTCGACGACTCCGTCAACGATGGCGAACTCGTGCTGGGCGCCCTCGATCTTCACCGAGGTGACGGCGGCACCTTCCAACGAGCCGAGCAGCACGCGGCGGATGGAGTTGCCAATCGTGTGGCCGAAACCCGTTTCAAACGGCTCGGCGCTGAACTTGGCGTAGGTGGGCGTGGCGGTGGCGTCGTCTTTTTGCAACCGCTTGGGCATTTCAAACCGGGCGAGGCGGACTGGCATGGTGTGTTTACTGTTTTTGCAATTTTAATCTGGCCGACGGCGCTATTCCCGGCGCGCGCCGGCCCATATAATTGCGTTGGTGTCCCCGACCAAGGGGACGGTTGGTTAGCGGGAATAAAATTCGACCACGGCCTGCTCGTTGGCGATGGGGTGGATCTCGTCGCGCGACGGAATCCGGACCAGGGTGCCCTTGAAGGCATCCTTGTTGAGCGTGAGCCACTCGGGCACCGCCCGGGCGGTGGAGACTTCCAGATTCTTGGTCGCGAGCTGGCGCGAGACGCTGGAGTCCTTCACTTCGATCACGTCGTTCACCTTCACGGCGTAGGAGGAGATGCTGACCTTGCGGCCGTTCACCTTGATGTGGCCGTGGCCGACCATCTGGCGGGCCGCGGAACGGGTGGAGGCAAAACCAAGGCCGAACACGAGGCTGTCCAGGCGGGTCTCGAGAATCTGGAGCATCTGCTCACCGGTGACACCGCGGCGGCGCAGCGCCTTCTCGTAGACGTTGCGGAACTGGCGCTCCATGAGGCCATAGAAATAGCGCAGCTTCTGCTTCTCAATCAGGCCGAGACCATACTCGGTGGTCTTCCGGCGGGAACCCTTCGGGCCGTGGACGCCGGGCGGATAGTTACGGCGCTCAAGATACTTCGAGGGGCCGAAGATGGGGATGCCGAAACGGCGGCTGACGCGGACGCGGGGACCTGTATAACGAGCCATAGATCGTAAATCGTAAAACGTGAAGGAGACTTAGACGCGGCGCTTTTTCCGAGGACGGCAACCGTTGTGCGGCACCGGGGTCACGTCTTTGATGGTGGAGATTTCGAGGCCGATGGCCTGCAACGCGCGAATGGCGGACTCGCGACCGGACCCGGGTCCGTTGACGCGGATCTCAACCTCACGCAGACCGTGGGACATCGCCTGGCGGGCGGCATCCTGCGCGACCTGCTGGGCGGCGAAGGCCGTGCTCTTGCGGGAGCCCTTGAAGCCCACGCGACCGGCGCTCGACCAGCCAATCACGTTGCCCTGCATGTCCGTGATGGAGACCGTCGTGTTGTTGAAGGTCGAGAGAATGTGCGCGACCCCGACCGCGATGTTCTTGGCACCCTTGGCCTTGATGATCTTCTTGCCAGCGTTCTCGTCGGCGAGCAGTTCAGCGGCAGTGGGCGCGGCGACCGCCGCGGTAACGCCAGCGACCGCCGGGGCGGCACCGGCAGCAGGAGCAGCTCCAGCAGGTGCCGGCGCAGCGGCGGCATCCTTCTTCGGCTTGGCGTCGGCGGCAGCCACGGGGGCTCCGGCGTCAGCCTTCGGTTCTTTCTTCGGGGCGGGTTTCTTCTTTTCTTCGGCCATAGCGATAGACAGTTAGGAAATCAGGCGGCGGCAGCCGGCTTGGCGGCGCGTTGCACACCAACCGTGCGGCGGGGCCCCTTGCGGGTGCGGGAGTTGGTCTGGGTGCGCTGGCCGCGCACGGGCAGGCTCTTCAAGTGGCGGATGCCGCGATAGCACTTGATGGCCTGGAGTCGCTTCAGGTTCAGGCCCAGTTCGCGCCGGAGGTCGCCCTCGGTCACATACTTGCCGTCCTGGATCGCGTGAACGATCTGCGAGAGCTGCGCCTCGGTCAGGTTTTTTGCACGGATGGACGGGTCGATCTGCGCCTTCGCGATGATCTCGCGAGCGTTGACCGGACCGATGCCGTAGATGTAGCGCAGCGCAATGTCAATGCGCTTGTCGCCGGGGATGTCAACACCAAGAATGCGTGCCATAGAATCTGGAGTTTAACCTTGCCGTTGCTTGTGGCGGGAATTGCTGCAGATGACGCGAAGCACGCCTTTGCGCTTCACGATCTTGCAGTGCTCACACAGCTTTTTTACCGAAGCCCGAACTTTCATAATATTTCTTCGTTCAAAATCACAAACCCGTGCGACAAGTCGCCGGGCGACAATTTCACCGTCACCACCGCGCCCGCT
>CAZOCL010000159.1:0-14216 GCA_964578245.1 uncultured Klebsiella sp.
CTCTCCGGCGGCTTCATCCGGCTGCTGCTCGGCCTGCTGGTGGACCGCATCGGTGCGAAGACGACTGGCATTTACGCACAGTTGGTGGTCATCACAGGCCTGTCGGTCGCATGGCTGGTCGGGCTGAAGAACTACGAGGCCACCCTGCTCATGGGTGTGGTGCTCGGCGTGGCCGGAGCGAGCTTCGCCGTCGCGCTGCCGCTGGCGGGCCGCTGGTATCCGCCCCACATGCAGGGCCTGGTCATGGGCCTCGCGGGGGCTGGCAACATCGGCGTGGTGATTGATTCGCTGCTCGCGCCGCGCTTGGCGGCGGCCTACGGCTGGCCGGCGGTGTTTGGCTTCGCCATCATCCCCGCCATCGTCGTGCTGGCAGTTTACTGCTTCGTCGCAAAGGAGCCGCCGGTAAAAATTACCCCCAAGAAGCTTGGTGATTACTTCCGTCTTTTCAGCGAGAAGGACGTCCACTGGTTCTGCTTCTTCTACACCGTCACCTTCGGCGGCTTCGTCGGGCTGGCCTACTCGCTGGGCATGTATTTCAAGGACCGCTTCAACCTCACGCCCTCGCAGGCGGGCGACCTCGTCGCACTCTGCACCGCCATCGGCGCGCTCGGGCGTCCGCTCGGCGGCGGCATCTCGGACCGCATCGGCGGCATCAAATCGCTGCACATCTACTACTCCGTCGCAGGTCTCGCGCTCATCGCAGGCGGGCTGATTGAAAGCCTCGCCTTCAATGTCGCAGCGTTCTTCATCGCGTGCGCCGCGTTCGGGATGGGCAACGGCTCGGTCTTCCAGCTCCTTCCGCAGCGTTTCGGCAAGGAACTCGGCCTGATGACCGGCCTCGTCGGCTGCGGGGGCGGCCTCGGTGGCTTCCTGCTCGCCAACATGATGGGCCAGAGCCGGCAGCACACCGGCAGCTACCTCACCGGCCTCCTGGTCTTCGCCAGCCTCTGCGTCTTCGCGCTCATCGGCCTGAACCTCGTGAAACGCCGCTGGCGCACCACCTGGGGTGCCGTGTCCGCCGCGCGCATTTGATCACGCGATGACCGCGACTCTCCCAACTTTGACCGCCGCGATGCCGGAGACCCGTCCCCCCACGACCACGGTCACAATCCGCGTTGATTCACGGGCTGCGCAGGTGGAAGCTGCACCTGTGAAACCCCCGGGCCGCCTCCGCGTTCACGCCACCAGTTGCACGCGCCCCCGGGAAGAGGACCGCCCGGGGGATGACGTCTGCGCGGCCCGCGCCTTGGAAGATGGCACATTCATCGCCGTGGTGGCCGACGGGCTGGGCTCCGCACGCCAGGGCCGGGACGCGGCGGAGAAAGTCGTGGCGCATTACACCGCCAACTTCCGCAACCGCCCCCGCGCGTGGAGCACGGCGAAGACGCTCGAGGAAATCACCCGCCACCTGAACCGCCAGCTCCATCAGGAGGGCCTCGCCCGGCACGAGTCACCGGAACTCGCCTCCACCGTGGTGACTGCCGTGCTGGATGGTGACCGGCTGCATCTGCTCAACGCCGGGGATTCGCGCGCCTATCGCCTTCGTGCCGGCAAGCTGGAACGCCTCTCCCACGACCACCGGGACGCCACGCAAACCCACGTCCTGACGCAGGCCCTTGGCCTGGCCGACGCGGTGGTGCCGCACCTCACGCAGACCGATCTCGCTGTCGGCGATTTCATCCTGCTCTGCACGGATGGCCTCACCGATGTCCTGGACGACGCGACGCTGGCCGAGCTGCTCATCGAGCGCACCGGGGCGCGCGGACTGGCCGCCATCGCCCGCGAGCGCGCCACGCCCGAGACGCTGGACGACATCACCGCAGTGGTGCTGGAAGTGCAGGAGCTTGGCCCCCCTGCCAGCGCCACGCCGGTGGCCTTGCCGATTCCCACGCAGCTCAAGGTCGGCGATCAGGTAGATGGCTACACGCTCCGCCGTTCGTTCCGCGCCAGTGACCGCATCTGGCTGGCGGCAAAGGCCGGCAAGTTCTTCGTGCTCAAGTTTGCCCCGCTCGAAGCGCAGTCGAACGAGGCGGTGCTCACCGCCTTCATCCGTGAGACGTGGAACGCCACGACGCTCAAGGCTGATTACTTCCCCGCCGCCACCGCACCGGAGGACGCCACTGCGCGCTACTACGTCCTCGAATACTTTCACGCTCCGACGCTGAAGCAGTGGCTCGCTGAGCACGGCCCGCTGTCCACGCCGGATGCCGTTACGCTCGGCAAGTTCGTGCTGGCGGCGGCACAGTTCCTCTTGCGGCATGATTTTGTTCATGGGGACTTGAAGCCCGAGAACATCCTCGTGCTCGGCGAACCGGCTGCGCTCACGTTCAAGCTCATTGACCTCGGCAGCGTGGCGGAAGTTTTCAGCGTGAACTCGCGGGCCGGCACGCCGAGCTACCTCGCGCCGGAGCGTTTTCAAGGTGCGGCCGTCAGTGAGGCCACGGAGATCTTTGCGCTGGGCACGACGCTCTATGAGGCGCTCACGGGCCGGCTGCCGCAGGGCGAGATCGAGCCGTTTCAGACACCGCAGTTCAGCCCGGCCACGCCGCCCAGCGCGCACAATCCGCACATCCCGCCGTGGCTTGATGCCATCGTCCAACGCGCCCTCGCGCTGCGACCGGATGACCGCTTCGCCGCCTACAGCGAGATGCGCTACCTGCTGGAGCATCCCGAGAAAGTGAAGCCCTTCCGCTCGCCCGGCGCGCCGCTTCTGGAACGCAATCCGATGCTGCTGCTCAAGCTGCTGCTGGCCGCCAGCCTCGCCGCCAATCTCGTGCTGATCTGCTACCTGTTGCGTAAATGACCCTGCCCGCCGACAACGCGACGAACGCGCCCGCCCCGGGCGAACGGACGCTCGTGGACCGGCTGCTCGACGAGCAGCGGCAGCTCACGGCGGTGGAGGCCTTCGCCCAATTGCACGACCGGCATTTGGTCACCGAGCCGCACTACCGCAAACTGCTTCCCGCCTCGCCTCCGCGCCCCGGCGAGCAATACGCCTTCGAGGTGGATCTGGACAAGTGCTCCGGCTGCAAGGCCTGCGTCACCGCGTGCCACTCGCTTAACGGTCTCGATGAGGGCGAAGCCTGGCGTGAGGTCGGCGTGCTCTACGGCGAGGCGCTCGTGCCCGACGATCCCCACCCAGACACCACAGGCTCCGGCTTCACCTATCACGGCAATCGCGTTGTCCCGCTCGAACAGATCGTCACCACCGCGTGCCACCACTGCGTCGAGCCCGGCTGCCTCGAAGGGTGCCCGGTGCTCGCCTACGACAAGGACCCCGTCACCGGCATCGTCCGCCACCTGGACGACCAGTGCATCGGCTGCAGCTACTGCATCCTGAAATGCCCCTACGATGTGCCGAAGTATTCGGCCACGCGCGGCATCGTGCGCAAGTGCGACATGTGCCACGGCCGCCTCGCCGCCGGCGAAGCCCCCGCGTGCGTGCAGGCGTGTCCGAATGAGGCGATCCGAATCTCCGTGGTCAGCCAGACAGCGATCGCGGATGAGTTAAAGGGTTTAAGGGTTGAAGAGTTGAAGAGCGATAAGACGGCCTCTGCCGCCTCTTCAACCCTTCAACTCTTTAATCCTTCACCTCTTAACGCCTGGCTCCCCGACTCCCCCTCTGCCACCATCACGCTCCCGACCACCCGCTACGTCTCCAAGAAGCCTGCTGCCGACCTGCGCGGCTCCGATCACAGCCTGCCAAAACCGCAGCATCCGCACTGGCCGCTGGTCCTGATGCTGGTGCTTACGCAGGCCGGCATCGGTGGGCTGGTGGTGGATCTCGTCACCCGGCCGACGAACGCAGTGGGCGCAGCCTTTTCGAGCGGGGCATCGGCCAGTGAGATTTTTGCCCGGCTGCTGGACCTCGGCAAGGCAGCTCCGTTGCCGCTCGTCTCCGTCGCACTGCTCTTCGCGGGTCTTGCTGCCAGTGTCTTCCACCTCGGCCAGCCGCTGAAAGCGTGGCGCGTCTGGCTCGGCTGGCGCACAAGCTGGCTGAGCCGCGAGGCGATGGCCCTGAACGTCTTCGCCGGTGCCGCCATCCTCAGCGTCGCCGCCCGCTGGCTTCCCCCGCTGACTAATTACTCCTCACTAATTACTTTCTCCGTCTTCGCCCTCGCCCTCGGCTCCGTCTTCGCGCAGACGATGGTCTATGCCGACACTCACCGCGCCTTCTGGAGCCTGCGCCACACCGCTCCGCGCTTCTTCGGCACGTCGCTGGTGCTGGGCCTTGCGCTCGCGCTGACCTTCCAGCCCACTACTCTACTGGCCATCGCGCTGCTGCTCGTCACGAGCTTCAAGCTCGCCAGCGAACTCGCCGTGCTGAAACACGCCGACACCGACTCCGACCGCTGGACGCAGCTCCGGCGCACCGCCGTGCTCCAAACCGGCCCGCTCCGCGCCGTGCTCAGCCTGCGCCTGGGCGCGGCCCTGGTGGGCGGCGTGTTCCTGCCGTTCCGGTTCGCCATCGGCAAGGGTTCCCCCACCCTCGCGGTCATCGCGCTCGGCCTGTGCCTGCTGGGTGAACTCGCCGAGCGCTACCTGTTCTTCACTTCCGTCGCCCCGGACAAGATGCCTGTATGAAGAACTCCAAGCATTCAGCAACCAGTGTTCAGTCCAAACCGGGTGTCCCTCCGGTGCCGACTGAACACGGCTCGCTGAATGCTGAAAACTCCTGGCTCCGCCAATGGTCCGGCCCGCTCACCGCCGATCTAGTGCGCATGCCGGGCGAGTTCGGCCTCGGCCAGGTGCCCGCACGCCTCAAGCCCGACGCGACGACCACGGTGGTCTGCGGCTTCTGCTCCACCGGCTGTGGGCTGAACATCCATCTCAAAGATGGCCAGGCGGTCAATCTATCAGCCACCTCCAACTACCCCGTGAACCTCGGCATGGCCTGTCCGAAAGGCTGGGAGGCGCTCACGCCGCTTGCCGCGCCGGATCGCGCCACCACGCCGCTCCTGCGCAACCCCGCCACCGGCAAGCTGGAGCCGACGGATTGGGAACTGGCGATGCAGGTCTTTACGCTCAAGTTCAAGGCGATCATGGACCAGCACGGGCCGGAGAGCGTGGCGTTTCTCAGCACCGGGCAGATTTGCACGGAAGAGATGGCCTTCCTTGGCGCGCTGTGGAAGTTCGGCATGGGCGCGCTGCATTGCGATTCCAACACGCGCCAGTGCATGGCCACCAGCGCGGTGGCCTACAAGCAGAGCTTTGGCTTCGATGCGCCGCCCTTCACCTACGCGGACTTCGAGGAGTCGGACGTGCTGGTCTTCGTCGGCGCGAACCCGTGCGTCGCCCATCCGATTATGTGGCAGCGCGTGCTGCGGAACCGCCGCTCGCCCGAGATCATCGTGCTCGATCCGCGCAAGACCGAGACTGCGATGGCCGCCACGCAGCACCTGCCGCTCGCGCCCAAGTCCGACCTCGCCCTGCTCTACGGCGTGGCCCATCTGCTCATCCAGAACGGCTGGGTGGACAAAGAGTTCCTCGCCGCGCACACCAGCGGCTACGCGGAGTTCGCCGAGTTCGTTCGGAAGTTCACGCCCGACGCGGTCGCCGCGCAAAGCGGCCTGACCGTTGGTCAAATCTACCGGCTCGCGGAGAGCGTGAAGCCCGGCAAACGCGTCTCGTTTTGGTGGACCATGGGCGTGAACCAGGGGCACGAATCCACCCGCACTGCGCAGGCGGTCATCAATCTGGCCCTGCTCGGCGGGCACATCGGCAAGCCCGGCACCGGCGCGAACAGCATCACCGGCCAGTGCAACGCGATGGGCTCGCGGCTCTTCGCCAATGTCACCAGCCTGCTCGGCGGCCATGACTTCGCGAAGCCGGAGCACCGCAGGAAAATCGCGGCGACGCTGAACATCCCCGAGTCGGTGATCCCGACGAAGCCCTCGCTGGCCTACGACCAGATTCTCCAAGGCATCGCGGATGGGAAGATCAAGGGGCTGTGGGTCATTGCGACCAACCCCTCGCACTCGTGGATTGGCAAGGGCGGCGTGGCGGCAGGCGTCTCGCCTGCCGTAGAGCCGGGCTTCCAGCCCGGTGGGATAGGCAACGGACGCAAAGCTCGCTCAAAAAGTCCGAATGACCTTCGCCCAGCCAGCCTTTTTCCGGGCGGCAAGATGCCGCCCTCTACGGCAGGCGAGACGCCTGCCGCCACCGGCCTCGACTCCCTGCTCGCCAAACTCGACTTCCTGGTCGTGCAGGACATGTATCACACCACGGACACCGCGTTGCGCGCCGATCTCGTGCTGCCCGCTGCGGGCTGGGGTGAGAAGGAAGGCACGTTCATTAACAGCGAGCGGCGTCTCGGGCTCGTGAAGAAGGTCGCTCGCGCTCCGGGTGAGGCGCTGGCGGACTTCCACATTTTCCGGCTCGTCGCGCACTACTGGGGCTGCGGCGATTTGTTTCGCGAGTGGACCTCGCCGCAGGCCGTTTTCCAAATTCTCAAGCGCTGCTCCGCCGGCCAGCCGTGCGACATCACGGGCATCGAAGATTACCGGCATGTGGATCGGGAGGGGGGGATTCAGTGGCCACTGTCGCAGGCAGAGTGCTCAGTAATCAGTAATCAGTGTTCAGTGGCAGAAGGCGCGTCCGAACGCCCCTCTGCACTGACCACTGAAAACTGGACACTGAATACTGCCCAGCTCCGTGAGCGCCGCCTCTTCACGGACGGCCGCTTCTTCCACGCGGATGGGAAAGCCAAGTTCCTCTTCGATCTTCCGCGCGAGGCACCGGATCAGCCGGATACGGAGTATCCGTTCGTGCTGCTCACGGGCCGTGGCACCAGCGCGCAGTGGCATACGCTCACGCGCACCGGGAAGTCCGACATCCTGCGTCAGCTCTCGCCCGCCGAACTGTTCTTGGAAATCAACCCGGACGATGCGCGACGGCTTCGTCTCCGTGCGGGAGACACGGCCCGAGTTGCTTCGCGACGGGGTGAACTCACCGCCTGTGTTCACGTCACTGCCACCGTGCGGCCAGGCCAGGTCTATCTGCCGATGCATGACTTCGCCACCAACCGGCTGACCTTCCCAGCATTTGATCCGCACTCGCGGCAGCCGAGCTACAAGTTCTGCGCGGTGAGCGTGCAACGCACTGACAAGGAGGCGCGCCGATGAACCACCGCACATTCAACGCCGAGCAACTCGCCCGCTTCTCTCCTGAGAAGGCGATGGTCACGGAGCTTTCCATCACGGACTTCACGAGCATTGCCGTGTGGGGCGTGCGGCCCGGGCAGGAGGTTCCAGCCCACACGCACCCCGACGGACAGGACACGTGGGTGATGGTGCGGGGTGAACTTAGTTACTACCTCGGCGGTGGCCAACGCCGCACCATCCGCGCCGGGGATGTGGATGTCGCTGACAAGAACCAAGTCCACGGCGCGCGCAACGAATCCGCTGCTGACGCCATTTTCCTCTCCATCTACTCGGCCCCAAAGCTGGGCTGGGAGAAAGCCGAACCATGACCGAAACCGCGACGCTCAATCCCGCCGCCTCCCCCACGACCGGCTCATTCACTGCCGAGCAGAAGGAATTCCTTTCCGGCTTCATGGCTGGCGTGGCGCAGCGCGGGCTGCACCCTTACGTCGGCACGACCTCCACCGGCCAGCTCACCGGCGATCCTGCGCAGGGCGGCGCGAATCTCGCGGAGGAGACCGTCTATGGCACGCCGCTCGGCGATGTGACCAAGCAGGAGCGTTGGAAGCACGAGGAGCATCCGCTCGACGGCTGGGACCGCATTCTCGCGCATGCCGAAGCAGGCAAGATGCCGGACGAGGAGCACACGTTCCGCTTCCGTAACTTCGGCATGTTCTACGTCGCGCCCGCGCAGAACAGCTTCATGCTCCGCTGCCGCATCCCCGCGGGCGAACTCACGGCGGTGCAACTCCACGGACTCGCGGATATCGCGGACGACTACGGGAACGGCAAGTCCGCCGTGACCACGCGCTCGAACCTCCAGATCCGCGAGATCCTGCCCGCGAACCTGGTGAATGTGCTCACGAAGCTGCAGTCGCTCGGCCTCACGGCGAAGGGCAGCGGTGTGGACAACATCCGTAACGTCACCGCGTCGCCGACGGCGGGCTTTGACCCGCGCGAGCTGCTGGACACGCGGCCCTTCGCGCACGCGCTGCACCATTACATCCTGAACCACCGCGAGTTCTACAACCTGCCGCGCAAGTTCAATGTGGCCTTCGAGGGCGGTGGCGCGGTGGACACGGTGGCGGACACGAATGACATCGGGTTCATGGCTTGCCGCGTAGGAGACGACGTGAGGAGTCTCACTTCAAATCCTGCGGCAGAAAGTCAGAGACTCGTCACCGCGTCTCCTACACCCGGAGTTTACTTCCGCGTGGAGCTCTGCGGCATCACGGGGCACAAGCAGCTTGCGAAGGACTGCGGCGTTCTCGTGAAGCCCACCGAGGCGCTCGCAGTGTGCGCGGCGATGATCCGTGTCTTCCTCGAAAACGGCGACCGCACGGACCGCAAGAAGGCGCGGCTGAAGTATCTCATCGACAAGTGGGGCGTGGAGAAGTTCCTCGCCGAGACGCAGAAGAAGCTGGCGTTCCCGCTCGTGCAGTTCCCGCTGGAGCAGTGCATCAAGCGGCCCGCCGCGGTGAAGCACGGACACATCGGCGTGTATCGGCAGTCGCAGAAGGGGAAGAACTACATCGGCGTGGTCGTGCCTGTTGGCGTGCTCTCCACGCGGCAGATGCGCCGTCTGGCCGAACTCGCGGCGAACTACGGTTCTGGCGCGCTCCGCCTCACCCCGTGGCAGAATCTGCTTATCCCGGATGTGCCGGATGGCTTCGTCGAGACGGTGAAGCGCCAGCTCGCGCGCATCGGCCTGCATCACGAGGCGACGAACATCCTCGGCGGACTCGTCGCCTGCACCGGCAACAAAGGTTGCAAGTGGTCCAGCACCGACACCAAGGGCCAGGCCGTCGCGCTGGGCGATCATCTGAACAAGCGCCTGCAGCTCGATCACCCGATCAACATCCACCTCACCGGCTGCCCGAACTCCTGCGCGCAGCACTACGTCGGCGACATCGGGTTGCAGGGCGTGAAGGTGGGCACCGCGAGCAGCGAGGGCTACCATGTGGTCTTCGGCGGCGGCACCGGTGCCGACGCAGCCATCGGCAAACAGGTCTTCACCGGCATCCCGTTCAGCGACCTGCCGCTGCTGCTGGAACGCGTGTTGAAGACGTATCAGGCCAAGCGCCAGCCGGGTGAAACCTTCGCCGCCTTCACCCGGCGGCATGAGGTGAAGCAGTTGCAGGAAATGTTTTCAGAATGAGCCTGTGAAAAGTTCCAAATCCCAAATCCCAAGTTCCAAAGAAGCTCCAATCGCCAAGCTCCAAACTGATGCGAGCGGCGGTCTGGGTGTTTGGAGCTTGGAGCTTCTTTGGAATTTGGGAGCTTGGACTTTGGAATTTTAGCGCATGAACCAATTCGTTCCCGTTCTCCCCGACAACGCGCCATTCACGCCCGAACAACGCGCGTATCTCAATGGTTTCCTCGCCGGCCTGTTCTCCCGTGCGCCGCAGCCGAATCTCGCGGGTCCAGCGGCCGAGTCCAAGCCGCTGACGCCGCTCACGATTCTCTTTGGCTCACAGACCGGCAATGCCGAGAACCTGTCCAAGCGCATCGCCAAGGAAGCGGGCAAGCGCGGATTCGCTCCGACAGTGCAGGACCTCGGCAAGTATGCCACGGCGCAGCTTGCGTCGGAGCAGACGCTGCTCGTCGTGACGAGCACCTTCGGCGATGGCGAGCCGCCGGACAGCGCCAAGGCCTTCTGGGAGTTTCTCAACAGCGACGGCGCGCCGAAGCTGGCACAGACGAAGTTCTCGGTGCTCGCGCTCGGCGACACAAACTACGCGAAGTTCTGTGCGTTCGGGAAGAGCGTGGATGAACGGCTGGAGAAGCTTGGAGCGGCACGGGTGCATCCGCGCACGGATTGCGATGTGGAGTATGAGGAGCCGTTTGCGAAGTGGCTGGATGGGGCGCTGGGAGCGCTGTCGGCGAAGGCGGCGGAGGGGGAGAAGAAGTTATTAGTAATTAGTAATCAGTCCGAAGCGGGTGCAACCCCGGCGGCGGCTCCGGCACTAATTACTAATCACTCGGCCCCTACTTTTTCGAAGTCCCATCCCTTCCCCGCGCCGCTGCTCGCGAATGTGAAGCTGAACGGCGAAGGCTCGGCGAAGGACACGCGGCATTTTGAGTTCTCGCTCGAAGGTTCCGGCCTGGCCTACGAAGCGGGTGATGCCCTCGGGGTGCGGGCCACGAACTGCGCCGAACTGGCCGAGGACCTGATCCGCGCGCTCGGGTGCTCAGGCGAGGAGCCGGTGCCCGACCGCGACGGCAAGGAAACACTTCTGCGCGAGGCGCTGATCCACCACTACGAAATCACGCGCATCCCGCAGCCGCTGCTCAAGGCGATGGCCGAGCGCTCGGGCGATGCGGACTTGCAGAAGCTCATCGCGCCGGGTGCGAACGGCGAACTGACCAAGTTTCTCTGGGGCCGCGAGATCATTGACCTGCTGCACGCGCATCCGGCGGCGAAGTTTGCGCCGACGGAGTTCATCGCGCTGCTGAAGAAGCTGCAGCCGCGCCTCTACTCGATCTCCTCCAGTCCGAAAGCCCATCCCGGCCAGGTGCATCTCTGTGTGGGCATCGTGCGTTACGACTCGCTGGGCCGCGCGCGCAAGGGCGTGTGCTCGACGTTCCTCGCCGAACGCGTGCCGACCGGCGGCGTGGTGCCGGTGTTCGTGCATCACAACAAGAACTTCCGCCCGCCCGCGAACTCCGACGCACCGATGATCATGGTCGGCCCGGGCACGGGCATCGCGCCGTTCCGCGCGTTTCTGGAGGAGCGCAAGGCTTCGGGTGCAAAGGGAAAGAACTGGCTCTTCTTCGGCGACCAGCGCGCGGCCACGGACTACCTCTTCCGCGAAGAAATCGAGACGATGCAGCGCGAGGGCGTGCTGAACCGGCTCGATCTCGCCTTCAGCCGTGACCAGACGGAGAAGATTTACGTGCAGAACCGGATGACCGAGCACGCGAAGGAACTCTACGCGTGGCTGGAGGAGGGCGGGGGCTTCTACGTTTGCGGTGACGCCTCGCGCATGGCCAAGGATGTGGACGCCGCACTGCACCAGGTCATCCAGACCGCCGGTGGCAAAACCGCCGAGCAGGCCATCGAATACGTTGGGGCGTTGAAGAAGGCCAAGCGCTATCAGCGGGATGTGTATTGAGAAGAGCTCAAATCAGTGTTTGCGCAATCCTCCCGGCGATTTTTCCCTGGCAGCAGCGGTTAGCCGCTCTCCCTCTCCCGCTGGGAGAGGGAGAATCTTCGCCGCCGTCCTGTGCAAAAGCAGCGTCCCCTTGCCAACCAGCGCTGACTGCGTTGCCCCCTCTCCCAGCGGGAGCGGGCCGGGGTGAGGGAGAGCGGCAGCTATGTGCCGGGGTGCCGCCAATGGCTTGAGGCGGGGTCTGGTTCCAAGGGTTTACTCGTGCGCTGAGCCACCCGTGGCCTGGTCCCGTTTCTGCGGCCTGAAGCCCCCGCTCACTCATCCCCCACGCCGCGTTGGGTCGCCCACCAGATGCCGCCGATCAGCGCGAGGCAGACCAACGACAACACCAGCGCGGACTCGCAGAAGTAGGTCGCGCCGATCATCACCAGCCCGCCGACCATTGGCACCACCCGGCCCTGCTTCTTGCCATAGAGGGCGAAGCCGCTGCCCACTGCGCCCCATACCATCGAGGCCCAGAGGGTGTCCATGTTCACTTGCGGCCTCCCAGCTCCCGCCAGCGCGGACAGTCGACGCAATGGTCGTTCACCATGCCAACCGCCTGCATCAGCGCGTAGCAGATCGTCGGTCCAACAAACTTGAATCCGCGCTTCAACAGCGCCTTGCTCATCGCTTCCGCTTCAGCGGTGCGTGGCGGAATGTCTTTGAAGGTTGCCCGCCGGCTCTGGACGGGCTTGCCACCGACGAACTGCCACAGATACGCATCGAAGCTGCCCAGTTCCTGCTGCACCGCGAGGAAGGCCTGGGCGTTCTGAATGGTCGCGGCCACTTTGAGCCGGTTCCGAATGATGCCGGGATTGGCCAGCAGCTCAGCGACCTTGGCCGCATCGTAGCGGGCGATTTTCCGGGCGTCCCATTGGTCAAAGGCCACGCGGTAGCTCTCGCGTTTCTTGAGGATCGTCTCCCAGCTCAGTCCGGCCTGCGCACCTTCGAGATTCAGGAACTCAAACAGCACCCGGTCATCGTGCACCGGCACGCCCCACTCGCGATCATGATACGGGATGGAAAGCTCCGTCCGGGCCCAGGCGCAGCGGCTCATCTTACGGCTTCGCCTGCGCGGCGAATTTCTTGAGTGCGGCGACCAACTGCTTGGCGTCGGCGTCGAACTCCAGTTCCCCGAGTTTCTTCCCGTCGGGCGCGAGGACGATGAGTGTCGGATAACCGTCTACTTTGAACTCCTTGGCCAGCGCCTCGTTGGCGGCCTTCAGCTCAGGCGGCTGCTTTTTCTTGATCGGGAAATCCACTTCTACGAGCACGACGTGTTGTTTCGCATACTCGCTGAACTCCTTGGTCGGGAAGACCTCCTTCGCCAGGCGGATGCACGGTGGACAAAAGTCCGAGCCCGTGAAATCCATCAAGACCAGCTTGCCCTCGGCCTTGGCCTGCGCCTTGGCTTTGGATAGGTCGGTGAGCCAGGTGAGGTCGGCGGCACACACCGGGAGCGAGAGGGCAAACGCGACGGCGAGGATGCACAGGAGCTGTTTCATGATGCGAGGGAATGGACCAGAGGGAGAAGCGGAGCGTTCAAAAAGGTCGCCATGGCTCCTAGCTTAATGAGCGGCAGTCCGCTTGGTGGGCTTCGCGAGGTTGGAGGCATGGTCCAAGTCCACGATGTGGAGGTGCTCACCGTCGGCGACCACCGCGACCGTCTTAGCTTCGTTGAACATGACGCGTATGACACGCGCGTTGTCCAGCACGCGGTCAAAGGGAATAAACTTCCGTTTGTTTAGGGCGTCTTCGACCGTGAGGGCTTTCATGGCTGAGTATGATTACTCGCTGACGGGTGGTTCATCAAGTCGCTCTCGCCAGTTGGTTCGGCCCGGCCGGTGGCAGCCCGCGCTCCGGCGACGCCCTTCACACCGCCTGCTGCCCGGCTCCGTCATGTCCTTCACCATCCAGATCAATCAAGATGTCGCGGGGCTCGGCGCCCTTGCTGGGGCCCACGTAGCCGCGCTCTTCGAGCACATCCATGATGCGGGCGGCGCGACCGTAGCCGATCTTGAGGCGGCGCTGCAGAAGCGAGACGCTGGCCTTCTGCTCGCTGCGGATGACCTCGATGCACTGCTCGATGAGTTCCTCGTCCTCGCCTTCGCCTTCCTCGGCATCAAAGGGCTGCGCGACGCTGTTCGGGGTCCGCTGCAACGCGTTGTGGATTTCCATCTCGTAGCTGGGCTTGCCCTGCTTGGCGATGAAGTCCACGCACTGGTTGATCTCCTCGTCGGTGATGAGCACGCCCTGCGCGCGGATGAGCCGCGCGGAGCCGGGCGGGAGGTAGAGCATGTCGCCCTTGCCCAGCAGCTTGTCCGCGCCCATCGCGTCGAGAATCGTGCGCGAGTCCACCTTCTGCGCGACCTGGAAGGCGATGCGCGCCGGGATGTTCGCCTTGATGACGCCGGTGATGACGTCCACGGAAGGGCGCTGGGTGGCGACGATGCAGTGGATGCCCGCCGCACGCGCCATCTGCGTGATGCGCGCGATGCACATCTCCACATCAGCGGGCGCGACGAGCATCAGGTCCGCCAGCTCGTCAATGATGACGACGATGTAGCTGAGCTTCTCGGGAATGATGATGTCCTCGTCGCGCGGCACCACGATCTGCTCGTCAATCTGCACCGCGAACCCGTCCGCGCCGGCCTCGACCTTTTCCTTCTTCGAGGTCAAGGGCAGCTCCAGTTCGACCTGCGGCAGTGGTTTGTCCTTGGGCCGGTCGTTGAAGGACTTGATGTTGCGCACGCCCACGCGCGCGAAGATCTGGTAGCGCTTCTCCATCTCGTTGACCACCCAGCGCAGTGCGAGGATGACCTTCTTCGGATCGGTGACGACGGGGACGACAAGGTGCGGCAGCGCGTTGTATTGCTGCAGCTCGACGACCTTGGGGTCAATCATCACGAAGCGGAGCTGG
>CAZOCL010000160.1:0-14161 GCA_964578245.1 uncultured Klebsiella sp.
TCCACGCCCAGCCCGGCGACAAAATCATGCCGCCGTCCTTCGAGATTCAGATTCAGGAGGGCGGCACCGGGGACACGATTCCCATCGGCGGCACCTCGCTCACGCAGGGCGGCGAGACCAAGACCAAGGGGCGCTTTGATCGCCCAGGTCGCGAGCCCTTCAAGGACGTGCTGGGCTTTCGTGGCCCGAACGAGGTCGAAAAGCCGTTCGGCGAGTGGAACACCGTCGAGATCATTGCGGACGGCGACCGGGTGAAAGTCACGGTGAATGGCAAGGTGATGTTCGATGGCACCCAGGCCAAGCCTGACAAGGGCCGCATCCTGATCGAGTGCGCCTACGCCGAGATGTGGTGGCGGAAGTTCGAAATGCATCCGCTAGCGAAGAAGTGAGCGGCCGTTGTTTGGCTGCGTAGCTGCCCCACAACCCACGGATGACTGTTGTTTTGCCCCCGACGGGGCTGGGGTCGCGATTTTCCTGCCCGGCTCGGAACTCCCTTGAAGCATCCGCACTGGAAACCAGTCCTTACTTCGATGCCGAATGCGAATGCCAGCGCTGCCTCCCCGCTCGCGGCGAATCGTTTTTCCCGTCGCAGCTTCGTGCGCGGCGTCGGCGCATCACTCTTCCCCTTGGCTGCGAGTTGGTCGCACGCGGCGGGCATGGGGCCGCTCCGCACCGGCAAGGCGAAGTCGGTGATCATGATCTTCAACGGGGGCGCGCCGAGCCACCTAGACCTCTGGGACCCGAAGCCCGACGCGGCGGACGACATCCGTGGTCCGTTCCGGCCGATCAAGACGAACGTCACCGGGACGCACATTTCCGAACTGCTCCCGCGCATGGCGAAGCGGATGGACAAGGTCGCGCTCATCCGCTCGGTGCATCATAGCCACAGCAGCCACAACGGCGGCATGCACTGGGCCACGGTGGGCCGGCCCTATGTGGTGGACAGCACGCTCATCACTCCCAGTCGCACCGACATTCCATGCTTCGGCACGCTCATCGGCTGGCTGGCGCGACGTGACGGCTACAGCGAAGGCGTGCCGCCTTATGTGATCACGCCGTTCCCGCACTGTGACAGCAAGGTTTACCTCACCCCCGGCCAGTTCGGCGGCTGCCTCGGGGCGCGCTTCGATCCCTACGTGCTCGACGACGATCCGAACTCGGCCGCGTTCAAGGTGCGCAACCTCGCCCTCGACGAAAGCCTGACGCCGGTGCGCTTCCAGGAACGCCTTGGCCTGCTACAGGAACTCACGGTCAGTTCGCCGAAGATCGCCTCAGCCAACGTCGCGGAGATGGATGTCTTCAACCAACAGGCGGCCTCGCTCCTGCGCTCTGGCAAGGCGGCGGAAGCTTTCGACCTGAGCAAGGAACCCGCCTCCGTCCGCGAACGCTATGGCCGGCACAGTTGGGGCCAGTCGCATCTGCTGGCGCGTCGCCTCATCGAGGCGGGCACACGGTTCGTCTCCACGGTGAACGGCCCGAGCATCACGTGGGACACCCACAAGGACAACTTCAACACGCTCAAAAACCGGCTTGTTCCCCCCATGGACCAGGCCTACGCCGCGTTGCTCGACGACCTTGAAGAGCGGGGTCTGCTGGACTCGACGCTCGTCATCTGGATGGGCGAGTTCGGGCGCACGCCCAAGATCAACGCCGATGTCGGGCGCGATCATTGGCCCGGCTGCTACAGCGTCCTGCTGGCGGGCGGTGGCATCCGTGGCGGTCAGGTGGTCGGGGCTTCCGATGCCATCGGTGCGTATCCAAGAGAGCGGCCCGTCAGCCCGGCGGACATTCATGCCACCGTGTATGCGGCCCTGGGCTACGACGCTGGCAACATCCATTACCTGGCGTCCGATGGCCGCCCCATGCCCGTCTGCGAAGGCACGGCGATCAGCGAAGTCCTTTGACCCAGGTGGCGCGCGGCCTTCAGGTCGCTTCACGGCGCGGTATTCCTTGGCGCTCATTTCGCGTAACTGTTGTGACACTTAGCGGGATAGAAAACTGTTGAAGTGACTGTGGTGGCCAATTGCGTTGGAACTTTGACCTGTTCCGAGGGGCCAATCAATTTGCCTTCTGGTTCGATGAACGGTGGAATATGAGTTTTCCGGATGTTGGAAAATTGGAAAAAATTGGGCTCCAGCGTGTGGACGGCCGGGGTTTTTCCTTCACTACAAACGGAAGATTTGAGTATAAATATATTGAAGGGGATCATGTCGCCATAATTGGCAGTGACTGCGGATACGACGAGGAAAAGCCCAGTTGGGCTTGGCATGTTCCGTTCGCTTCGCTAATCTGGAATGCGAGGCACATGTATCATGTTGTCTTTCTTTCGGAGTTGAGGAGTTGGGAGCCACCGCACGAGTCTGAGGCGATCACTCCCGAAAGGAAGATGATCATTGAGCGGAGAATACGCGCCGCAATGAGGCTCTTGGTGAAGAGATTCAAAATCGTTTGAGGCGTTTACGGAGGCATGCACTCATCCAAGCTCACCAGCATTCTTGACAAATGAAACCCTTGCCCAAGCCCCCTGCGAACGCCGCCTTCCCCGCGATCTTCGTGCGCTTGCGCACCATACTTGAGCCCTACGCCGCCCGGCTCACTGTCACTGCCGACGCGCCGGATCACTACTGTCTCGCCCTGGACTACAGCCCCAAGTTTAAGAAGGGATTTCCCGTCGCCTGGGTGAAAATCTCCAAGGCCTACGTGAGCTACCACTTCATGCCGGTGTATATGTTCCCCAGTCTTCGTGCGGGCCTCTCCAAACAACTGCTCGCCCGCATGCAGGGCAAGTCCTGCTTTAACTTCAAACAGCTCGACGAACCGCTCTTCGAGGAACTGGCCCGGCTTACCGCCGCTGGCCTCGCCGCCGCGCGCAAGTCGGGCGTGGCAGCCCCTTGACGCCACCGACCTGGCTCGTTACAAACCACCATCAGTCAGAGGAATTTCCAAGTGACGCAATGAGACGTTGTCTAGGCCGGGCACGGTTGAGTCCGGCAGGTTCGCCTTTTTCGAAACCAGATGATATGCCATCCAGGGTCCTATGAAGATACTCGCATTGCTGTTCGGTATTCTGTCCCTCCAATCGGCGGTTGCGGCCGTGTGTAACCAGGACTTGCAGGCGATCAGGAAGCTGGTCGCGGACGGCAAGTATGAGGAAGCCCTGGAAGAACACTTGCGGTTCCACAAGGAATCCAAAATGTCTCCCGGGCTGGCTGGCGTGCGGCTCTCGTTCGCTCTGTCCCAATGGGCGGAACTCAGCAGCAAGTATCCGAAGGCCTTGGAGGCCTTCAAAGCCATCCGGGACCTGCATGAGACCACGCTGCTGGCGGGTGGTGGCGGGTTCGCAGAGTTCCAGGAATTCGCGGCCTTTAACCGGACACTCAACGAAGGCGACAAAACCTATGAGCTGTTCAAGCAGCTCGATGCCAAGTTTCCTGACATCGCGGCAAAATGCTTCCATGTGGCCATGGACTTGGTGATAGCCAAGAAGGACTACGCGTTGTGCGGGAAACACCTCAAGGATCCCATCAGGCCGGAGTTCACTAGCTACGCCGACCGGACTTTTGTGAACAAAACCTGCCAATTGATCGAAGTCATGGTGAACCTCCAGCGGGTTGAGGAGGCCAGGGAAATTCAGAAGCGCGCGCTGGGGTATTTCCCCGACGCCAAAGTCAAGGACGCCTTGCCGTGAGCAAGACCACGGTGGCCAGTTGGCCCGTGAGACTCTCAATTGTTATGAAACGATGCCTCCTGCTTGTCCTCTGTCTGGCCGCTGCGGGGTGCCGCCAGGAAGATCATCAGGCCGAAGTCTTGGCCCGGCTCAAGACGTTGGAAGCCGAGCTGGCCAAGCGGCCGGTGCCGGTGCGGTGGGCCTACGCTGACAAGAGCAGGATTCAGGCGGCCATCTATGCTCGCACCCGTGAGAAGCTGGCGGATCTCAAGCGGGCGGATGCCTTGCCGCCGGAGGTGGAGGCGCAGGTGGCACAGTATGAGGCTCTCCACTGGCAGTTGATCAAGCCGCGGCGCAAGCCCTCCACGGCTCCGCCTTCGCGCGCTGTTCCAGACCTGCTGCCACCCAAACAATTGAGCGTTAGCCACGCACCAATTTCGCCGTCGGCGCCCCCGATCCAGTCGCCAACCGCGTCTCCGGCTTTGCCCACCACTGAAGAGCTGGATTACGAGGCGCTGGCCAAGCGCGTAGTGGACGCCAAGGCCCCGGTCGCGGCGATCGTCGAGCGCCGCGCCGCATTCGCAACCAAGTATCACAGCCCGCAGTTCCTCGAACAGCTCGTCGCTGATTACGTGAAGGAGAAGGAGCACTACGACGTGGTGGTGGACTCATCGAATGAGTCCTTGTTTTCCCGTCCCGTCCTCTACCGCACCGCCGCCGAGGTGCCCGACATCACGGAGGGCGTCATCAAGCTGTTTCAGGCCCGGGAAAAGCCGTGACGCTCGTGCCGGTCAGGACCATATTGGTGACGCTCGGAAGCTTTATTCCTGATGGCCAAACCTGCACCAAGCGCGCGCATTGTCTCCGCCTCCAGTGGGAAGCAGACCCGCTGGCCAGCGTGGGCTGGCTGGCTGTTGGCGCTTGCCCTGTTGCCCGTCGGCGCGTCCGCTTTCGTGGGCGTGCCCAATTCCGGCCGGCTGTTGAGCGCGACGGCTCCCGCCAGCATCACGGTGGGAGAACCCTTGACCATCACCGCCACGGTGCAGAACACCACGCAGCCCTTTCTGGGCAACCTGCCGTCCCCGTGGAATTTCTACGGAACCGCGCCGAGCTGGATCATCGACATCGCCGATGAATCGTGGGAGCCGACTGCCAAGGTCTATGAGTATTACAATTACGACCTGGTCTTCTGGGGCGGGGCCTCGGACTCGCTGGCCTTCAGCCTGAGCGAGACCAATCTTCCGCCCGTGCCGGGCGATTACGCCGTGCTGGTGAATTCCTTCCACCCCTACGACAGCGATTTCGCCTCCATATACTACATCCGGATGACTGACAGTCCGAAGATCGTTTACTTCTCCATCGTGAATGGTCCGGTGGCCATCCGGCAGCAGCCCCTGAGCCAGTCCACCTTCGCAGGGAGCAACGTGGTGTTCTCGGTGAAGGCCAGCGGCAGCACGGACATGGCCTATCAGTGGCGGCTGAACGGCACCAACCTCGCCGGCGCCACCAGCGCAACGCTGATCCTCACGAATGTGACCCCCACCCAGGCAGGAGCCTACACAGTGCGCGTGTCCAATTCCTTCAACGCGATGACGAGTGACCCGGCCACGCTCACCGTCGCGGCACCTCCAGTTCTGCTGTCACATCCCACAAACCAAGTGGTCCTGGGTGGAGTCACGGTCCACTTCGGCGTCAGTGCCACCGGAGGTGTGCCGATGGCCTGCCAGTGGTTCAAGGGAACGACGGCGCTTACGGGGGAAACCAACCTCACGTTGTGGCTCACCAATGTGGCGCGGGTCCACTCCGGCAGCTACTCGGTCGGGTTCTCAAACTTGGACGGGACCGCGACGAGCAGCAACGCCGTCCTGCGGGTGCTGGTGCCGCAGCGCCTGCGGCCCGCGCGGCTGGGAGACGGGCGGCTGCAGGTGACCTTCTCGGATCACGACGGCGGGGTGCTCTCCGCAGGTGACGCCGCGAATTTCGAGGTGCAGTTCTCGACGGATGGGCGAACTTGGACCGCTGTCACCAACAGCATCACGCCCGTCAGCGGGAGCTTTCAGTTTGAGGAAGGGGACACGCTTCCACCGCGACGGTTTTACCGCGTGCTGGAACGGTGAGTTTGGGACCGCGAGGCAGGCGAACAACGACGGTGAGGAGCGCGGCCTTCATGCCGCAGAAACGGGGGCACGTCAAGCATGGTTCGAGCGCACTGTTCCCGATGCAGCCTTCTGCGGCGTGAACGCCGCGCTCCTCGCCGTAGGGGCTCGTCCGCTTCGGTGCTAGGCCTCAATACAGGCGCGTGGATTCCTCGCGCTTGATCGGCTTCTCGAACTGGTCGGTGGTGAACTCAACCTTGAAGCGGGCGTCGTCAGCGCGCAGCGCCTTGGTCAGCACGCGCCAGGTGGCCACGGCCTTGCCTTCGAGGGAGGGCAGGGGAGTGACGGTCACCGTGCGCCCCTGTGCCTGCACCGGCGTGCTACCCGAGCCATAGACGAACTCCTGACTGTCCGGCACGGTGCACACGAAGCGTATGCCAGTGCCGGTCTGGTTGCCCTGGTTCGTGACGGTAATCACGTAGGTCACGACCTTGCCCACTTCGACGGGGTCATCCAGGTCAACTACCTCCACGAGCACGGCATAGACCCCGAGAATCTGGGTGAAGCATTCGCAATAGGCTGGTCCGGCCACCGCGCCGGTGACCGAGGGCTTGAACTCCAGCCGGCCGGGCCGTTCCGTGGTGAAGACCGCGCACACCTCGCGCGGACCGTTGGTGGAGACATTGACGATTTCCCAGGTCACACGGTCAAAGCCGATCACCCCGCCGTCCGTCGCGCTGCTGACCGTGGCTCCGGCGGGAATCGGCACCACGATGATGGCCTTGGGTTCGGGGCCGTCCCCGTTGTTACGGACCGTGAAGCAGACCTTCACCTGGCGTCCGGTGAACTGCCGTTCTGGGGCGATGCAGGTGAGCGCCAGCATCGGGACGGGTATCGGTGCCGGGCCGAGGTCTTCGACGAAGAAGTTACTGCACGCCTTGGGCGTGATGCACCGGTAGCGCCGCCCCTTCGAGGTGAAGTTGAACCAGTAGCAAGGGGCGGCTTCCTCCCCGGCCCAGAGCACATCCCGGAGGCAGATGGCAATCCCATCCTTCCGCGAGGACATGAAGGGCATCCGGGTGCCAACTGGGATTTTGGCATCCACGATTTCAGCCGTCTGTGCGGCCCGGTGGAGGTCCTCCAGATCGCCGGTCCAGCCCCATTGCGTGAGCACCGAGGCGAAGTCGTAGCGCAACTTAGGATCACGGAAACGGTCGCGCAGGTCCTCGGGCGTCTTGAGCGGCGCGGCAAAGCGGGTCAGGGGATGACCGAGCTTGGTGGCCCGATGCTGCTGCGCCGGGGCGGAAGGGCAGAGCAGCGTGAGCAGGACCAGGGCAATACCCAGCAGCGAAGGCGCAGCACGTTTCATCACGGCAAGCTTCGGAAAACCAGGCCGGGAAGCGAGCCTATAATGAATCAGGCGGCCGCAGTGCGGCCGCCTGATGAAGCGAACAATTGGACTCGTGCGAAGGGCTTACTTCGCGACCGTGCCGGTGAGGCCGGCGTCGTTCAGCGCGGTGAAGACCGCCTTGGGGCTGAAGTCGCCGGTCACTTCGAAGGTCTTGGCATTCTTCTCGGCGGTGTTGCCCTTGACGCCCGGCACCTTGCTGATCGCGCTCTGCACGGCGGTCACGCACTTGCCGCAGCACAGGTGGACGCCTTCGACCTTGAGCGAGTGGACCTTGGCATCCTTCGCGTCGCTGCTGGCCAGCTTGATCGAGCTGTCGCTGGACTTGCCGTAGTAGCCAGCGGTCACGAGGGCATCCACGGTCTGCTGGATGGCCGCCTTGCTGCCCGACGAGATGACGACGGTGCCGGCATCCTTGTCAATGGTGACGGTCGCGCCGCTGACCTTGGCGGCGACCTTTTCCACGCCCTTGACGCAACTGCCGCAGCAGAGGTGGACGTTGCTGATCTTGACCTCATCAGCGTGGGCGACGATGGCGGCGGTGAAGGTGGCGAAGGCGAAGGCGATACGGAGACGTTTCATTGGCAGGTGCATTGAGTTATGGGTTGAACTAACTGGGGCGGATTGACGGGCGAGGGGCCGGGCTGATTCAACCCGTCGGCACTCAACGCGTGGCGCGGGCCACGTTGATCGAGTCGCGCAGGCGGCGGTTGTCCGCGCGGATGCGGGCGGTGAGGGTTTTGCAGACGGCGATGAGGAAGGGCGTGGCCAGTTCCGGCGCGTCCTGCACCATGCGCTGCAGGTTTGCGGAGGAGATCTTCAGCAGCACGGAGGGGTTGTTGGCCACCACGTCGGCGGAGCGCGGCCCGTGGTCGAAGAGGGAGATGTCGCCGAAGAACTCACCCGCCAGCAACGTGACCAGCACCGTCTCCTTGCCGCCGATCATCTGGCGCACGCGCAGTTCGCCTTCGAGGATGAGATACATCGCGTCGCCGGGATCACCCTGTTTGACGATGGTGTGGAACTGCCGCGCGTTCTCCACCTCCATGAACTGCGCAAACCGCCCGAGCTGCTGGTCGTTCATCTCCCCGAGGATCTTGACCCGCTTCAGCGCCCCCGGCCGGATGCCGGCGATGAGCGGGGCCGGAGCAGCCGCCGCGCCGCCGGGCTGGATGGCGGTGAACGTCACCCGCAGTTCCTTGATCTGGCCCGCCTGGCTCCACTTCTTCTCGTGACAGATGAAGACCCAGGTTTCCGCCAGCACCCGCTCGTCTTTGACCCAATCCACGAGGGTCAGCAAGTCCACCGGGCCATAGACGACATCGTCCACGGCCCAGATTTTGTAGCCGACATCCTGGGGTGCCTGATCCACGCGTTTTTCTTAAGGCCGAACTGGTTGACTGTAAAGGAAATCGGCAGGAGAGACGTGGAACTGGAGTGGATTCTTCGATCCCGCTTGTTTCCCGCTCACATTTGTTCCGTCGTCTCGATCCCGAGCGCTTCCAAGCCCTGCTTGAGCACCCGTCCGGTGAGGTCGCACAGCAGCAGGCGGGTGGCCCGCTCCGCTCCCTCCGCCTTGAGCACCGGGCAGCTCTCGTAGAACCGCGCGAAGAGTCCCGCGAGGTCATAGAGGTAATTGCACAGGAAGTTTGGGCGGTATTCCTCCGCCACCGCCTCCAGCACCATGCCAAAGTTCATGAGCTGCTTGGCCAGCGCGATCTCATCGGGCGCGTTCAAGGCAGGCAGTTGCGTGGTCAAGGTGGCGCTGTCCGCCCCGCCCTTGCGGAAAATGCTGCGCACCCGGGTGTAGGCGTAGAGCAGGTAGGGCGCGGTGTTGCCCTGCAAGGCCAGCATCTTGTCCCAGCTAAACTGATAGTCGCTCTGCCGATTGGGCAGGAGGTCCGCGTATTTCACCGCGCCGAGGCCGACGATGCGGGCGATCTCCTTCTTCTGCGCCTCGGGCAGATCGGGGTTCTTCTCCGTCACCACCTTGAGCGCCCGCTCTTCGGCCTCATCCAGCAAGTCGCCGAGTTTCACCGTGTCACCGCTGCGGGTCTTGAAGGGCTTGCCGTCCTCGCCGAGAATCTTGCCGAAACCGACGTGCACCAGTTTCACCTTCGCAGCGGCCTCGGGCTGCCAGCGGGCGAAGGTGAGGAACAGCTTGCGGAAATGCGGGGCCTGCCGGTCATCCACCACATAGACGATCTCAGTGGGTGACCAGGTCTTCAGCCGGTAATCCACCGTGGCGAGATCGGTGGTCATGTAGTTGAAGCCGCCGTCGCTTTTGCGCACGAGCGCGGGATCGGGCACCCACTCGCCGTCACGGTTGACGAGGAAGGGGTCTTGCTTCGGCGGCATCGAGCCATCGCTGAACACGCCCACGGCGCCCTCGCTCTCGCGGGCGAGGCCACGCGCGAGGAGGTCGTCCACCACTGGCCCGAGCTGCGGGTTGTAGAAGCTCTCGCCCAGTGCGTGATCGAACTTCACGCCAAGCCGGCCATAGATCATGTCAAACTGCGCCTGAGAGACCCGGATCATCTCCTGCCAGACGGCGGTGTTCTCGGCATCACCGGCCTGGAGCTTGACCAGCTCCTGCTTGGCCTCCTCCAAGCGCGCGGGAGTCGCATCGCACTCCGCGTTGGTGACCTTGTAGAGCCGTTCCAGCTCGGCGATGGCATCCTTGGCCAGTGCGTCGCGGTCGAGGATCTGCTTCCAGCCGAGCAGGAGCTTGCCGAACTGCGTGCCCCAGTCCCCGATATGATTGTCCGTGATGACCTGGTGGCCGAGCAGGCGGAACACCCGTTGCAGCGCATCGCCAATGCCCGTGGAGCGGATGTGGCCGACGTGCATGGGCTTGGCCACGTTCGGCGAGCTGAAATCAATCACCACCGTGCGCGGCTGCCCGGCTTTGGCGAAGAACAGGTGCTCCCCGCGTGCGGCGGTTTGCAGCACGGCGGCCAGCGCGGCAGGCCGGATGCGGAAGTTCAGGAAGCCCGGCCCGGCGATGTCCACGGCGTCGCAGAGCTCGGACACATCCAGCGCGGCCTTCACCTGCTCGGCGAGCTGGCGGGGGTTGAGCTTGCGCTGCTTGGCCAGCGGGATGAGCGCGTTGGACTGGTAATCCCCGTGGCGCGCATCCGGGCAGGGGCGCACAAGGACGGCAGTGGTGTCCGCGTCCGGCAATACGGCCCGGACGGCGGCTTGGAGACTGGCTTGGAGCTTCAGGTGCAACATGGCTTCCGCAAAGGGGCGCAGGCTAGACAGTGGCGCGGGAAGGGTCGAGTGCAAAGGCCGGACGATGGAGGCGCGCGGCCTTCAGGCCGCTTCAACGTCCGAATGCAGTCCAGCATTCGACAACCAAACTGGGCGCACGCCGAAGCGGCATAAATGCCGCGCGCCTCCAGCTTACGGCAGCGGCGATCCTACAACGGTGCGCGAAGCCGGCCGGGGCAGGGTGCGCCAGGACTTCAGCCGCCCACCCTCAAACGTCAGTTCCGCCGACACATACTCGCGGACCTCCAGATCGCGATCCAGGCTCCGGTCCAGAAACGTGGAGCCGTCCGGTCGCAGCATGGTCTGATAGCGCCAGTTCAGGTAGGTGTCGGAGGTCGTGGAGTGGTAGAGCCAGATGGTGTTCACCCCGGACACGTCGCCTTTCTGCAACGTCTGAGCCGGCTTGCCCCAGGCGATGTAAACAGCGTCCTCGCTCATGCCTGCCTTGAGCTGGCCCTGGTCCGCCGCCGCACGCTGTTCAGCGGGCAGCGCCGCATAAGCTGCGGCACGCTCCTGCCGCCGGCTGGCAACGGTGGAGGGCGTCGAGCAACCCAGCCCCACGAACACCAGGGCCAGGCTCAGGACTTGGACGGCACGAACTGTCCGCCGGACGGCGCGACGGGATGGCTGACGGAATCTGTTCACACGCTAACCCTACTCTCAATTGACAGACTTCGCGACTCGCAATCCGCCGAAGCCTTCGATGCGGGGGCGTCAGCCACCTCCCGGAGCGCGGCTGTGTCCCGCTCGGCGCGGGATCAGCCGCAACAACACCCGAGGGCCAAGCCGTTTCGGAACTCCACACCGCCGTCGCCGAATGCGGCCACTGCGGCTGGTCTCCGCGACACGGTATCTCCGGGAGCTACTTCACTGGCGCGGGCACCAGCATCCTCGGCCAGACCGCATCCCGGCCATCCCAGATGTCCCGCCGACCTGAACTCTTGGAGACATCCGTCGCATCGCCGCCATCATCCTTGAAATCCTCGCCGACGGACCAGAGCGTGTAAGTGCCGTCGGGATTGAGCCGGTAGCGCAGCGCCTTGCCATCCATCCAATCCACGGGCACGGCGGACAGGAATTCCGGCACGAGCTGGTCCAGTGTGGCGGGATGCATTCCGTGCTTGCGCCGGTGCCGCTCCAAGGCGATGGCGACGAGCGTCAGTTCGCGGCGAGTTTCAAAACGGACGGCGTTTTGCATGGCGAGGATGAAGTCGGGAATGCCGAACCGCGATATCATGAGCAGGTTCCCGTTCCATGTATCGAAGATGGCCCGTTCCGCGCGGTTCGCGGCGAGCAGGGATTGCACAGCCGACCAGTCCCGTAGGCGGACGAGATCTCGCAGCGCGACCAACTGTCCTTGCAAGTTACGGAGATAGAACAGTTCGTCAGCGCCGCCGAGAAAGCTCCGCCAGAGGGCGCGAGCCGCCGGTTCTCCCAGACCGCCCCACTTGACCAAGGTGAAAGTGCCGCCGAAGACCGAGTCGAAGGTTTCCTGCCCGGTTCGCAACCTGACGAAGACTTGGTCCATGCTCGCGCGTTCGATTTCAAGCGTGCGGACAAGGCTCGGCAGCACTGCGTTGGTCTGCAACTGCGTCTGCAAGCTGGCAAGCTGCGCCTCTGTGAAGCCGGGCGCTTGCAGCGCCGCCCAACTGGAGTGTAGCGCGAGGCCACCGATTCCCATGCGAATCATCTGGCCCATCCATGTGAAATCCTCGTCGTGCCACGCCGTGAGTTCGAACAGAGCGGTGATGTTCGTGAACGCACGGTCTGGCTCGCGCGCGTGCAGATAGTGAGTGTTCGCCGCCGCGAGCCATTGGGCGATGGTTCTCTTCGAGCTGAAGCACTTGGGCATTGGTGTCTTGAATTCGTAGTCCCAGGCCAGATCGCGATCCCGCACTCGGAGCAAGGCGTGGACATCTTCCAGTGGGGCCTCGACTGCACCGATGTCCGCCGCAAGCGCGTCCCACTCGTAGGCCACAATGGCGGCCGGGAAGCCTTTGCTTCGCGTTGCGCCGACGCCCATAGTCGCACCAAGATTCGTGAGTGCCCAAGTCGCCTCCGCCACACCATTGCTGAGATAGCGAACGTGTTCAAGGGAGCCGATCGAAGCATTGTGGGTGGAGAGCAGTTGCCCCAGCCGCACCAGTTCGTCCATGCGGTTCGTGACCAGCCCGGTGCGCTTGGGGATCAACTCCGCCAGCGTGAACTTCTCCCCCTTCGCCCGCATCTCGTCCTTCCACTTCTCCACGGATGATTTGCCCCGTCTCGCTGAGAATACGCCCACGAGCACCGCGCACAACACGAACGCGCCGATCAGCAGGTAGAACTTGCGGTTCCGGGGTTGCACGTTGAGCGAGCTTACGAAGGGGGCTTCGGTCAATGCAAGCGGGTCGCACGGACTCCGCCAGCTCCTGGAGTGTCCACCCTCCGCAGTGGTCTGCTACGGAGGACGGGCGCCAGCCCTCTGGCGCTTTTGGGCGGTGGCGGAGTTCGTGGCGCGTGGGAAAAGCGGTGGAGGGTCACCGCACTCCAAGACGCTGGCGCGACCTCGGCCAGGAGCGCGGCCTTCAGGCCGCAGAGACGTGAACAGGGCCAATGATGGTTCGATCATCTCATCGCGAGCGTGGCCTTCTGCGGCTAAACGCCGCGCTCCTGGACAAAACAAAAAGCCCCGGTCCTATGACCGGGGCTTTCGTGATTGGGTTGAGCCTTGGCTCAGATAATCCCCGCCAGCTCCTGCAGCAGCCGCCAGTTGTCCAGCCGGTCCTGCTTCGCTTCCAGCATCAGCGGCGAGGGGTTGCCGTCCTTGTCGAAGTGCTTCGAGAAGCGGCCTTCGGTGCGGGCGAACATGACGAAGTCGAAGAGGTCGCCCGTCTTCGGGTCCTTATACCAGTCTTCCTTCGGGGCGGGGTTGCCCTGGAGGCTCAGGCGCTCGGCGAGCTTGTTGCCCTTGCGCGGGTCGTAGATCAGCACGGGGAACGTGCGCGTGTCCACCGCCAGCTTGGACTGGTTCATGGCAAGGTTGTCGCCCACGCCGTGCTCGGGCTGGCAGGTGGTGTAAACGCTGATGACCGCCGGGCCGTCGAACTCGTTCGCCGCCATGATGGACTTGTAGAAGTGGTTCGACATGGCGCACGAGGTCTGCGCGACAAATGTGTTCGGGTGCATCATCGCGATCTGCGCGATTTCCTTGCGGCGCTCGGTCTTGCCCTGGATGACCTTGCCGTGGACGGAGAACTTGGTGTTCTGCGACTTGAAGGTGGCGGTGGAGCTTTGGCCGCCGGTGTTCGAGTAAACCTGCGTGTCGAGGATGAGCACCTTGATGTTCATGCCCGAGGCCAGCATGCGGGAGAGCGACTGGAAACCGATGTCCAGCATCGCGCCGTCGCCGCCCACGACCCACAGCTTCTTGTCGTGCCAGCCCATCTGGTCCCAGCGGGCGCGCACGCCCATGGCGTCAGCCGGGCCGTTCTCAAAGAGCGAGTTGGTCCAGGGGACGAGGTAGGGGTTGTAGGGATACGTGGAGGCGTAAACGGTGGAGCAGCCGGTGGAGTTGACGATGCCCACGCTTTCCTTGCCGTATTGGAAGCCGGTCGCCGCAAGCATCATGCGGAGCGCGGTGCCTTCGCCGCAGCCCATGCAACTGCCCGCGCCGCCGACGTAGAGCAGGCTGCGCTCGGTGAGCATCATGTCGCTGAGGAGCTTGTCGTTGATGTA
>CAZOCL010000161.1:0-14100 GCA_964578245.1 uncultured Klebsiella sp.
CCTCTCCCCCATCGGGGGAGAGGGTAAGGGTGAGGGGGCGCGCTGCGGAGTAGAGCCGGCCACCCTTGATGACACGCTCACAGAGGCCCTCTGCATCCCGTCCCCATGTGCCGCCCGCATCCTCGCCGCACCCGTGGCGTCGCCCTGACGCCACGGAAATCCTCGCCCTCAGAAAAACGGATTGCTCCCCCGCTCCTGCGCCACCGTGGTCAGCGGACCATGCCCCGCGCAGATCAACGTGTCCGCCGGCAACGAAAAGATCTGTTCCCGCACCTTCGCCTTCGCCAGCTCCCCATGCTCCTTGGCCCCGCCCATCGAGCCGGCAAAGATGGCATCACCCACCACCGCCACCAGCGGCGCGTCCTCCGGCCAGTTGCCGATGAGGTAGGTTACCCCGTCCTCCGCGTGCCCAGGGGTTTCGCGATTGCTCACCCGCAAACTGCCCACGTGAACGCAGTCGTTGCGGCGATTCCGGTTCTGCGGCGGCGCACCCTTGGTGTCCGTATGGATGCGCAGGATCGGGAAGCGTTCCCGGATCGCGCCCAGCCCATCAATGTGGTCGTGATGCGAATGGGTGATGAAGAGATGCTTCAGCTCCGCCCCGTTCTCATCCAGCACCGTAAAGACCGCCTCCGCGTCGAAGCCCGTGTCGAACAGCGCCGCCTCGCGCGTGACCTCGTCCCAGAAGAGGTAGCAGTGCACCGTGTTGCCCCCGCGGGTGCTGGTGATCTGCCGGAACTCCCGCCACAGGCCGGTATCCACCGGCACCGGCTGCCAGCCACCGGCCAGTGCGGCGAGCTTCGCTCCATTCAGTCCCACCACGGCACCCAGCGCGCCGAAGTCTGGCTTGCCCGGGAATTTGCCCGAATCTTCGAGCACAGCAAAATCATCCGCGCTCAGTCCAGCGGCCTTGGCAGCCGCCTCCGCGGGCACATTCAGCATCGCCCGCGCCTTGCGAATCACATCTCCGACGTGGTCTTCCAAATTCATGTGCGCTGAGTGTAACGGCGGCAGCTAGGGTGTCCACCCTTCTGGAAATCGGCCGCCGTCCCCCGTCCCATTCGTCCCATCGGTCCCATCAGTCCCATTCGTTCTCCAAAATCCTCCCCTCCGCCACCGCACCTCAGCTCCCCGCCAGCAGCCGCTCCACCCGCTCCACATCCGCCGGCACATCCACCCCCACGCTGTCATAGTCCACCCGCACCACCGCGATGGGAATGCCATTCTCCAGCGCCCGAAGCTGCTCCAGCCGCTCCGCCTGCTCCAGCGGCGACTGCGGAAACTTCACCAGCCGGAGCAGCGCCTCCCGCCGGTAGCCGTAGATACCGAGATGCTTGAGAAAGGGAAACGCCGCCACCTGCGCCGCCGCCGGCTGGCCAGCCTGGTCCCGGAGATAGGGAATCGTCCGGCGGGAAAAGTAGAGCGCCCGGCCCGCGACATTCGTGACCACCTTCACCACATTCGGATTGTCGTATTCCTCAAGGTTCTTGATGGGCGTGGCGGCGGTGGACATCTCCGCCCCGACCAGCGCTGTCGCCACGACATCAATCACCGCTGAGTCAATCAGCGGCTCGTCCCCCTGGATGTTCACCACCGCATCGCAAGCGCACCGCGACGCCACCTCCGCGATGCGGTCCGAGCCGCTCGGATGATCCGCCCGCGTCATCTCCACCCGGCAGAACCGACGCGCGACCTCGGCAATGCGTTCGTCATCCGTCGCCACGATCACCTCGCGCAGTGACTTCGCCAGCTGGCAGCGCTCGATCACGCGCTGGATCAGCGACTTGCCCGCAATCGGATGCAACGGTTTGCCTGGAAAACGAGACGACGCGAAACGTGCGGGAATGATGCCGAGAATGTTCATTGAAGGACTACGATCAACGCTTGATCAGTGAAGCTTCGTTGGTTTTGAGCACAGGCGGACGGTTCGTGGAGGCCGGTTCGGGCACCGGCTGGCCAACCCCAAGGAACGCGAGCCCCGCCCGCCAGATGATCGGCGAGAGTTTGCCGAGCAAATCCTTCGAGTCCTTCACGTCCTGCAGCACCTCGTTCTGGATGCCGAGGTTGAAACCGCGCGGCGTGCCCGAGATCCGGAGGTCGGTCATGGTGCCCTTGCCGAGCGTGAGGTTCAGCATGTCGAGGCCCACGAATTCCATGGGGGCATTGGTCTTCACGATCTGCTCGCCGCGCCGCACCTTCTCCACCGTGCGCCGGACCCCATCGAGGTTCGACTGGCCCTCCTTGTTGATGACGATGTTCAACTCGGCGAGGTTGAAGCGCAGGACCTTTAGATGCAGTTTCCGCTCGCGCGCAAGTTCCGGGTCATATTCCACCTGCAGTTCCGCGAGGTTGACCAACGGCCCGCCGCCAAATTCCGCCGGATTGTAGATGATGAGCTGCTCCACCCGCGCCCGACCGCTCCACGGGCGCAATTCCAGTTTGCCGAGCTGAACCTCCAGCCCCGTCTGCTTCCGGAGCTTGCCCTCGGCGATGCTCGTGACAATGGAATCAAAGCTCAGCGCCAGGATGGCCAGCACCACCAGCAAAAGCAGGAACAGCCGGAACACCCATTTGAGCAGGAACTTCATGCGGCAGAGCGCGACATGTTGCGTGTCCCGTGTTGCGTGAGAATAGCCGGGCGCGGACGAAGCAATCCACGCAACACGCAACACGCAACACGCGGCCCGGAAATTCCACCGCGTCCCCGAACACTCGTGCCGCCCCCCTCGCTCACAACGTAATATCCTCCGGCCGCACATCCAGGCACTCGTCCTGATCCTCCCACAGCACCGCCGGATAAAACTCCAGCAGCGCCGGTGCTAGCTTGGTGCCGGCGGTGGCGAGCAGTCGCTCGGCCTCGGTGGCGGCGTCCTCCAGGGCGCGGTCGTAATTGCCCGACCGCTTCTGCTGCCGGTCATCCCAGTGCGCGACCTGATGGATGGGCGTGTATTTCTCTGACCACTCACGCAACTGCTTTTGCACCTCCGCCGGAATGTCGTCGAAGGCGATGGCCGTGCCATTGCAATGCTGGCAGACCAGACCTTGCTCGATCACGTCGCGGGTGATGAGCGGGAGCAGCGGCGCGCGGCAGCAGGTGGAGTCCGTGTAATCACGCGGCGCGGTGGCCAGCCGCTTGAGCCAGATCTGGCGGTCATGCGCCACCTGCGCGGCCAGCCGATACGCGCCCACCAGCGGATGCGAACTGCGCCAGACACGCCCCTGCAACTGCCCCAGGGTCTGCGCCAGCCAGCGCGCCAGCGTAAGATCGTCGAAGTCCTCAAAGACATCGCCGTATTCGCGCCACAGCTTGTCCAGTGGCGCTTCCGAGTGTTCGCTCATTGGCGGGCACTGTGCGGTGACGCGCGACGGGTGACAAGTGGCAAGGGGCGAACCATCTCCTCCTCCTACTACTCCTAATCTTAATCCTGCTCCTCCCCGCCCTCCCGTTCCCCCACCTACTCCTAATCTTAATCCTAATCCTAATCTTCAACCCTACCGCACCCGCTCCAACACCTCATCCGTCCGCAATCCAGCCAGCAACTCCGCCACCGTCTGAGTCTGCCCTGGCAGCACCAGCTCCGGTGCCAGCTCACTCAACGGCTGGAGCACGAACCGCCGCAAATGCGCCCGCGGATGCGGCAGCGTCAGCGTCGACGTATTCCGCACTTCCCTGCCCCACGCAATCAAGTCGAGGTCCAGCGGACGCGCCTCGTTCAAAACCAGCTTCGGGCGACGGCCAAACTCGCGCTCGATCGCCTGCAACTCAGCGAGCAACAACTCCGGCGTAAGACTGGGCAATGGCTCCAAAGCAACGACCGCATTGATGAAGTCCGGCGAACCAGGCGGACAGTCCACCGGCGTGCTGCGCCAGAGCGATGAGCGCAGCAGCGGCGCGCGCGTAAAGGTCATGAGCCGCTCCATCGCATCTTGAACCGCTGCTCTCGGATCGTCGAGATTGGCACCAAGGGCAACGAAGGTCAGCGGTTCCGCGTTCCGCATTCCGCGTTCCGCATTCATTTCAGCCCCAGCACATCCTGCATGTCATACAGCCCCGCCGGCTGCTTCACGACCCATTGCGCCGCACGCAGCGCCCCATTCGCAAACGTCTCGCGGCTGCTGGCTTTGTGCGTGAGTTCCACCCGCTCCCCGTTCGCGGCAAAGATGACGGTATGGTCACCCACCACGTCGCCACCGCGCAGGGCGTGGATGCCGATCTCCGAATTGGTGCGCTCACCGGTGATGCCCTTGCGACCGTGCCGCAGCGCGTCCGCAAGCTGCACCTTCCGCACGTCACCGAGGATTTCGAGCAGCGTGGTGGCGGTGCCGCTGGGAGCGTCTTTCTTGAGCCGATGGTGCATCTCGACGACTTCGAGGTCGAAGTTCGGGCCGAGGATTTCCGCCGCCTTCCGCGTGAGCCAGAAGAGCGTGTTGACCCCGGTGGAATAGTTCGAAGCCCAGACCATGGGAATCTTCTGGGCGCAAGCGCGCAGCTCGGCCTTTTCCGACTCCTTGTGGCCGGTGGTGCCGACAATCAGCGCCTTGCCATACTGCGCGCACAGGTGCGCGAATGGCAGCGTGGCCTCGTGGAAGCTGAAATCAATGACGGCATCGGCCTTGTCGAGCAGCGGGCTGAGATGCTCGCCGAGGTCAATCTGACCGACGACTTGGATGTCTGGAATGCGGGCGGCGCAGGCGATGAGCGTCTGGCCCATGCGGCCTTTCGCGCCAGTGATGATAACTCTGATCATAAAGTGGAGTGAAGGCTGAAGGCTTGCTGCGGGCCGTGCAAGCTAGTTGCGCGGGTGGCGCGAGGTAATTGAGAGGGCAGCCAGACCAATCATCGAGCACAAGCCGCTTCGGCAGCGCCCACTATCGTGGCTTCAATTCCACGTGGACCGCGTAATCGTTGGTCTTGGTTATCACGATACGGATTTGACCCCGAAACTGTTGCGGGATACCCGCAGTGGAAACCACACGCAGGATGCCCGTTGGATCATTGAAGGAAACGGAAATCTTCGTGGGCACAGGCCAGCGGGTGCTCTGAAGCCATTTGGCTTGCCCTGGTTCTTCGACCCCAAAAGTAAACTCACCTTCAGGTTCCAACCGAATCGAAACGTCGCGCAACGGAATGTCTCCCGTTCCGTTGAGGACGCCGATGCTATAGAGGCCGGGGTCGTAGAAGAAATGCGTCGAGTAGAGCCAAAGCAATGCACCAACGATTGCAAGTCCAACGAGGGTTACAACCTTCAGGCGGTTTCGTTGCATTGTTCGTGAGCAGTTGACGGCAGCAGATTGTCGCTACCCCAGCCCATGCTCCCGCATCTTCGCCCGCAGAAACACCGCCGAGTCCGCAATGTCCTGAAAGCCCACCGCTGGATCAGGCCCGTCCTCAATCGAAATCCAGCCCCGGAAACCAACGCCCTTGAGAATGCTGAAGATGCGGTCGTAATCGTTCAGCCCGCGGCCAATGACACCGTGCTTGAGAAAGGGCGCATAACCCGTCGTCGCGTTCACATCCTGCTTCCGCAGGTCCTCGATGCTTCCGCCTTCGAAGTAGCGGTCACTCGCGTGCATGGTCACCACCCGGTGCTTCACCGCTTCGAGCACCGCAATGGGATCGTCCCCGGCAATGATCGCATTCGACGGGTCATAGTTCACCCCGAACCACGGCGTCACCGGAATCGACTCGACCAGCTCCACAAACAAATCCATGCGCTGCGCAAACTCGGGAAACTGCCAGAGCGTGTCCTTGTAATGGTTCTCGATGATCAGCGTGACCCCGTTCGCCTCGGCGGCCGGCAGCAGGTCCACGATGCACTCCTTCGCCCAGCGGAGGCCGTCGGCGCGTGAGACATTCGGCCGCCATTGGCCGGAGAGCACGCGCTGATACTTCGCCCCCAGCGCCGCCGCCGCGCGCAGCAAGGGCTTCTGCTTCTCCACCTCCGCCTTGCGCTCCGCGGCATCCGGCCGGGTGAAGTCCGGCGCGCAGCAGAACATCGGGATGGAACGCCCCTGCGCCTCGACGCGCTGCCGGTAACGCTCGCACGTCGCCAGGTCCGTGATGCCCGGGAAACCGTAGTAAAACTCCTGCCCGTCCAGATCCAGCCCCGCCGAGAGATCAATCCACTGGTCCACCGTCATCGTCCGCTCCACGCAGATGGTTTCGAGGAAGCACTTGGGCATCGTGGCGAGCGGCATGGGGGAGGATGGTTAGATGGGCGGTTCGGGGGGAAGCGTATTTCTTCTGCGGGGACTGCGTGTTCCGTGTTGCGTGCTCCGTGTTACGTGTTCCGTGATTTGCTCCGTGGCGTCCTTGGGAAATCACGCAACACGCACCACGTCTTACCCATTCGGCTTCAGCACCGCTTTCACATACTCCCCCGTATGCATCTTCTCGAAGCACTCATGCCAGTCGCCCAGCGCGCCCACGCGGCTGATGACAGGATCGAGGTTGATCTGGCCAGCGGCGATCATCGCGATGACTCGCTCCCAGACCGGCCAGTTGTGCGAGAAGCTGCCGTGGAGCTGCACGGCCTTTTGCACCAGCGGATCGAGACTGAAATTCAACGGCTGCGGTCCCCAGCCCACCTTGAGAATCTGCCCGCCAGGCCGCACCGCCTGCATCGCCGTCTGCAAGGTCGCCGAAACTCCCGCCGCATCAATCACCACGTCCACGCCCAGGCCGTCCCCGAGTTCGCGGATGAACGGCAGCGGGTCCTCGGTCAGCACCGTCTCCGCGCCCAGTTGCTTCGCCACGGCCAGGCGTTTCGCATCGGCCGGACGACCGGCAACAATCAGATGCCGCGCCCCGCTGAGCTTCGCCATCACCGCGCAGAGCAGCCCGATCGGCCCCGGCCCGAGCACTAGCACGCTGTCCCCCACCCGCACGCGACCGTTCACGCAGACCGCGTTGTAAGCCACGCAACACGGCTCGGTCAGTGCGGCCTTCTCGAACGACAACGCATCCGGGATGTGGTGCAGGCAGCGTGCCGGCACCTTCACGAACTCCGTCATCGCCCCATTCACCCCATAGCCGAAACCCAGCCGCGTGGGGTCGAGGTTGTAGAGTCCCTGCCGGCTGAAGGGCGACTGCTCGTCAATCACCGCCGCCGTCTCGCTGACCGCGCGGTCGCCCTCCGCGAACCCCTGCACTTCCTTCCCGGCCTGCACAATCACCCCGCCGAACTCGTGCCCGAGAATGCACGGGTAATTCACCTTCCAGCTCACCCCGCCGAGCCACTGGTGCAGATCACTGCCGCACACGCTCACCGCTTGCACCTGCAGCAGCACATCGCGCGGACCGATTTCCGGGCGGGCCACCTCGCGCAACTCGACGCTGTGCGGAGCGGCGGCAAAGTTCACCAGGGCGGGCATGCGGGTGCTCATGGGAAAAGAGTCGAGCAAGCCCACCACGCGCGGCAAGCGGATTTGCTCACTGCACCAGCCCAAGCTGCTTCAGCACCCAATGATCGCGATGCCCAAGCCGCAGCGCCTCCCGGCCGCTGGCCGTGGCGTCCGCCACGCGACCCAGCCGATACAGCGCCCCGGCCAGCCCCGCGTGAAAAACCCCGGCCTTCGGATCGAGCCGGATCGCCTCGCGGAACTGGGCTTCCGCCTCGGCGATCTTGTTCTGCGCCATCAGCGCGTGGCCGATGCCCTCGCGCGCAAAAGCGTTGTTGGGATCCAGCCGGGCTGCGTCGCGAAACGGCGCTTCCGATTCCACCCATTTGTTCTGCGCGACCAGCACCGTGCCCAGCCGCCATGCAAACTCGCCAGTGTTGGGATCCAGCCGCACCGCTTCGCGGAAAGCGGCCTCGGCCTCCGCCAGCTTCAACTGGAAGTGCAGAGCGACGCCAAGATAACTCTGGTAGGCCGCCACCGTGGGCGCCAGCCGCGTCATGTCGCGATACGCCGCCTCCGCGTCCGCATACTGGCGCAGCGCAAACGCCGCGTTGCCAAGATAGCTGCGGAACACCACCTGCGCGGGCTCCAAGGCCACCGCCTCGCGAAACGCAGCCACCGCCTCCACCAGCTTGTTCTGCTGCTGCAGTGAGAGGCCCACATAGCTCCGGGCGGCGGCATTGGTCGGGGCGAGCCGGGCCAGTTCCCGGTAGGCGGTCTCCGCCTCGGCAAACTTGCGCTGGGCGAAGGCGGCATTCCCAATGCCGTTCGGATAGAAGGGCTGCGCGGGGTCCAGCCGCGCGGCCTCCCGAAACGCCGCCTCGCTCTCCGGCCACTTCGCCTGCTGTGCAAAGATCCACGCGAGACCGGATTGAAAGACGGCGTTCGTCGGCGTAATCCGCACTGCCTCATGCGCAGCGGCCTCGGCCTCGGGCAACTGCTTTTGCGCAAGCAGCGTGAGCGCACGGTTGTAAGCCTCCAGGCCAGAGGCCGGGACCACTGGCGGCACCGTGATCGGCCCGGCCGTCACATTCGTGCTGGTGGCAATGCGCGGCAGCGGTGCCGGCGCAGGGACTTTGCGAACGGTCCGGTTCGAGTAGAAGGCCTGCGCCTGGCCGCCATGAAAACTGCTCTTGTCGCGCACCAGCAACTGCGGCCGCTCGGCAGTGAGCTGACCGGTGAGGACGTAGTCGCCGAGCGTGTCAATCTGCCCCGCGTTGAGAATCCGGTTGCCCGAAGCGGGGCAGTTGAACGTCTCCAAGTCCGGCACGAAACCCTCCGTGTGCAGATCGCTCAGGCGCGCCGGCGGCCGCCCATCGTGATAGAGCAGATAGCGGGCGTAGGCCTGACCGAGGACTTCGAGGTGCCCACGACAGCCCTGCTCGTGCGCATCGCCAGAGTTTTGCGCGCGCAGGCCAGTCGTGCAGAACAGCACGAACGGCAGCGTGGCTGAGAGAAATCGGCGCATGGGTGGCACTCAGGCGGCGAGGACGATGATCGCTGACTCATCCCCACTCGGCTCCCAGACTGGCCAGGCGCGCTGGCGTCCGGGATGGATGAGCCAGGCCGTGGGCTTGTTGAACTGCGGGAACTTCTTCTGCAACACCTCCTCCAGCAGCACCGCGCGCTCGGTGAGCGCCTCGAAGGCTTCCTTCACCTTTTCCTCCGGCATCGCCTGCCGCAGCATTTCCCGGAGCGCGTCACCATCCTTTTCCCCGCACAGGTCCTTGATGGCCTTCACCGTGCCGGCCATGTCGTCGTAGTTCAACATTCCGTCAATGCGGTCGAGCCAGGTGTAAAGCGGCGCGCTGGCGTGGGTGGGCATGCGCTCCCGGATGAGCGCCGGGAACCCCAGCACATCCTCGAGAAACTCCTTCGGCGAGTCATTCTTCCGGCCCGCCTGCCGCAGCACGCCATCCCTTTTGAGCGAGGCAAAATCGAAATCAATGGGCAGCAGGTGGCCTTCCGCCGTGAGCAGGATGTTGCCCAAATGTCCGTCCGAATCGCCCAGCCACAGCCGGAGGACGCGCTGCTTGGCGTAGTCTTCCTTGAGCGCGAGGATGGTGGCCTCGTTCATCTCGCGCAGCTCCTTCCCTTCCACGGCCCGGACGAGGAAGCCTTCAACCTCCTCGATCACCTCCTGGCCGTTGACCACTCTCGGGACTTTCATTTTCACCCGTTTGCCCGCCGAGGATTTCAGACCGATCTTCGAGGCGGCGAGCGGGGCGAAGACTTCGCAGGCGATCAAGTCGGACGCAATCGCGGCCTGGTCGGGACGGGTAAAGCACTTGAAGACAAATTTGGTGCTGCCGTCGCCCGCGCTGTGGATCGTGAAGACCTCGTTGGCGCTGCCGTTCCGGCGGACCACCTTGAGGTTCTTCGCCGCGATGCCCGCGATCACCTCGTCTGGGTCAACGGGCTTCGGTGCCGGCGGAGCGCGCGAAGGCCCACGACGCAGTATGGTGAAGGTCTCGGCCTCGGCCGTCGCATCCGCGAGCAGGGCCAGGCGGCTCTCAATGAGCTGGGCCACTTCATCCGTATTGGCTCCCTTCGCTTCATGCAGCGCGTGCCGGTAAAAGTCCAGCGCCTCGTCGAGCTTGCCCTTCTGCACCGCCTCGTCCCCGTGCTTGAGCATGATGCCAGCCGGGCCGGTCGGGTAGCCGTTGGGCGGCGCGAAGTTCGGCGGGTTGCCGGGGATTTGCCCGATGGGCCGGAGCTGCTCGGTGGTCGTGATCTTGCGCAGCACCGGGTTGCGCTCGAGGTTCGCCCGGGCCTGGGCCAGCGCGATGCCGTAGGCGTCCAGCGTCTGCTGCATCTCGTTCTGCAGCGCCTTGGACCCGCTGAGCGCGCGCTTGGCCTCGGTGGTGTCACCCTTTTTCAAGGCCTCGGCCGCCGCCTTGAGCGTCCCCTTGGCGTCCTCCTTCTTGTCGGTGCCGGCGACCTTCAGCGTCCCCTTCTTCGGCGGCGGCAGTGCCGTGACGATCTCCTCGATCTGCTTGAGTTCGGCGGCGTCGGGAGCGGGGAGGCCACCGGGCTTCGCCCGCCCGGTGAGGCGCTTCTGGATGGCTTCGAGCTGCTCGGAGGCCTTCGCCAGTTGGACCAGCTCCTTCTCCTCCCGGGCCAGCACCGTGGCGAATTCGTCACACTTGGAAACCAGCTTGCGCAGCGGCGTGCCGTTGCGCGAGAGGACGTCGAAGGCCATCTCCTCCGCGCCCAGCGCGCCAATGGCATCCACCAGCATCCGCAGGCCAGGAATGCCCGATTCATCCGCCAGCTCGGAGGCGCCGCAGTAGATCACCACGGTGGCCGCGAGGCGCGACCCGCCGTTCAGGAATCGCTCCAGCAGTCCGCGGCTCGCCAGAAACTTCTGGTCCGCGACGACCGCATCCGCCAGCAGCCCGCCCAGCCGTGTGGAAGTGAAGCGACGCCCCATCTCTTCGAGCTTCATCGTCGTGGCGAACACATCCCGCACGCGCTCGAGCCGCCCGGCCTCCTCCAGTAGCGCCAGCTCGCCCCGCGGCACCGTCGCGACCCACTGGCCGTTGGCCTTCACCACCGCGCTCGGGCCGAAGAACATCACCAGCCCCAGCGGACTGAAGAACATGTCGCCGATGGTCTCGCTCCACGTTTTCGCCCCGTCGAACGAGCCGTAGTAATTCCGTTGAATGAACTTCTGAAACTCGTCCACATCGCCAGCCGCCAGCGCGCGCAGGTCGTAGAGTTCCGCGAACGTCTCGTGAATGTCCTGGCAGATGCGGCGGGCTTTCGCCTTGTCGAGGGTCTGGCGTTCAAACGTCTGGAACGCGAGCCGCTCGGCAAGCTGGTCCGGGCTGACATTTCGGATGTCCTTCAGTGAAAGCCCGCTGCGGATGAGTCGCTGGATCGCGAACAGCGAGACCTGGTTCTTCGCCACGGATTCCTGCACGAGGATCGTGTCATTCGCGACCTGCTCCGCAGTATTGCTCCACGGCAGGGCACCGCCCAGCGTGACAGGGGACGAACCCCAGAAGGCCGAATTAAGCTCCTTGAACCCATCCCACCACCCCTGCGCCTGGCCCGCGTTGTAGCCGCGATTGGTAAGGTAACGGTGAAAGCCCGCCATTGAGAGGCTCCGGTCACGTTCGAGCTTGCGCTGAATCCAGGGCAGCAATTCCAGCTCAGTGTCCCGGAGCAACGTCCGCGCCTGGATGCTCTGCGGGGCGACGACCAGCGCCTCGTGCAGCGCCCGCATCGCCTCCATGCGCGCCGCGTGCGCTTCCAGTTCTGGCGGGCTGTTCGGCTGGACGGGTGAAGGCGAAATGACCGAGACCGCCAGCCGCAGGTCGAGGCTCTTGGCCCGCGCGAGCCAACCCTTGGCCTCCATGACCTTCGCCAGCTCCCGCGCAGCCGAGGAGCTGAAGCGCAGCTCATCCAGCAACTGCTGCAGTTCCGGTGTGCCGTGCCAGCCCGCCACGTCGTAGAGGAAGAGGCGGTTCAGGTCGTGCTTGTCCCGCGTGTGCTCGAGCGTGCGTTTGACCTCCGCTAGGTGCGCGTCGTTCTCCCGTGAGCCGATGGTCTGTAGGTCCGCGGTCTCCACCAGCGTTTTGCTCAGGCGCACGCCTTCCGCGATGAGTGCCGCCTGCTCATTGCGCGAAGCGGCGATCTTCGGCTGGATGGAGTCGCGCTCGCGTTTCAAATCCGCCAGCACCTGTTTCATGAGCGTCGGCTGGAGCGGAATCCATCGCCCGGCAGTGAGGCCACGCCCGAGATAGCGCCCAACGGATTCGAGCAAGTCATCGCCGTCCGCCGGATCGGCAGGCCAGGTCTTCATGTCCAGCCATTGGAGCTTGAACCATTTGGAGCGGAGCGACTGCTGCTCGCCGTAGAGGGTGCGCAGTTCGAGGCCGATCTGCTGGAGCCGCTGCTCCGTCGCCTCGCGCTCACGTCCAAATTTCACCAGCCACTCGAAGTAGCCATCATCCGGCAGCCCCGCGACCACGGTCGGTCCTTCGCGGGTCGTGGACCCGGCCCGGTTGTCCTCCAGATCGCTGAGCCGACGCGCGAAGAAGTCCACATGCTTCATCACGTTCGTGTTGAGCCCTTTCGCGAGCACCCAATACTTCAGGTCCATGCTGAGCAGCCGGTGCGGTGCGAGCCGATTGTCAGCCGTCAGGAGACCGGGCATCGAACCGGAAGCAGGGGTCGAGAACGGACCTTCACCCCGCGCGCCGTAAGGAATCTTCACCCACCACCGCTCACCACAAAGGCCGTTGGTCTTGTTCTTGATCCGTTCGATGGCCGCCCAGGAGTTCCAGAGAAAGGCGACGTATTTGCCTCGACCGCCCTCGAGGATGTTCCCATAAGACATTGGCGCGTTCGTGCCGGCAGCGAACGGGTGCGAGTAGAGCGTCAGTTGATCGTCGGGCGAGAGGCCGTAGCGCTCGTCATCCGGCGTGCCGCCCGACTGGCCAAGCTGGCGCATGTCGATGGACGCCCAACCCTCCCCATGGTCCAGAATCCGGGGTGGGAAGTTGACCGTGACTTGCACATCCGTGGCCACCGCTGGCTGGGTGGCATCGGTGCTCTTGGCCGTGATGCGATGGAGCGTCGTGAAGGTCGGCGGGGCAAACTTCGTTTCCAGTTCGCGATACTCGTGATTGCCGGAGCGGGTCCCGTTGAGGTCGGCGTTGTTCGTGGCCGTCGCCGACGCGATCTGCCAGCCGTTCTGCTTCAGCTTGAGCGCGAGCGAGTTCGTCCGCTTCCAGCCCGGCGTCGCCGCAATCACTGGCTGGGCGGCCGGTGGTTCACCGAACACCACGGGCGCAGGCCGGAAGTTCGCGGGGTTCACCGCCACTTCCTCCAGCACGGCATTAAAGTTGCCCGTCAGGAATTCGTTCGTGCTCCAGGCGGACCTCGGCATCCCCTTCACCTCCAATATCCCCTCCGTTTCCCGCAGGTCGGGCTCGACCGTCGGAATCACCCAGCGTGGGCGCGGGTCCATCACCATCCAGATCGCCACCCGCGCCGGACCGAGCAGGTCGCTGCGCAGGAACACCGTCGGCATCCAGGCGTCCTTGGTCAGCGGCGTGCCGGCGGTAAGCACTGTCAGGCCGCGCAGCTTGTTGAAATCGGAGTGGAAGAGGAACCGGCTGCTCTCCCCGGCCAGCAACGGTTGATCATCAAAGCGGTAAAGCCCGGCGGTCAGGATGCTGGGCGCGCTCCGGCCCGCGTAGTTGGTGGTCGTGCCGAAACCCTCCATCCAGCCGGTGAAACGGTAGGGCTTCGACACCACACGGCCGTTCTCGACCTTGGTTTCGAGCTGGAACGGGACGTGCACCGCGAAGGGCTGATCCGACCAGACAAAGGCCAGCCGGGTGAGCCCAGGCACCCAGCGCTTCACCCGCTTCCCACTGTAAACAAACTCCTCCTCGACGGCGGTGGTGATGAACAGCTCGTTGCCACCGTCCGCCGCGACCGGTGCCTGCGCGCGGGCCAGGAAAGCGGAAAACAACGCGAGCGCGCAGCCGAGGAGAAGCTGGAGGCGAGTCTTCATAAGCGCCGGGCTGGCGTCAGCCAGTAAACGTGCGGTGACGCGACGGGTCAAGTGTTCTGGTGCGTCATCGCCCAATTCGGGCGCATCCCAGTTTCTTGCAGCGTTGCGGGCACGGACTGCAAGCACCCCGGAGCAACGGTGTTAGTTTGCAAGTTGGAAATCAGGGT
>CAZOCL010000162.1:0-1822 GCA_964578245.1 uncultured Klebsiella sp.
TGGCCAGCCCGCAGTTCCCGCAGCGCATGGAAGACGCCATCACGGTCATGCTGCTGGAGCGGCGGGGCGGCGGTCGGATTCCCGAGGCCAAGTGGCGCGAGTGGCTCCGTGGCCAGTTCGCCGCGAACAAGCCTTGGAACACCATTGTCCACGACCTCGTCCTGATCGAAGGCGAGCCCAAGTCCACCCCCGCCGCCAAGTTCATGGTGGACAGCGAGAAGTTCGACCAGGAGAAGGCCACGCACGACATCGCGCGGCTCTTCCTGGGCATGAACCTGAAGTGCGCGCAGTGCCATGACCACCCGACCGTGGATGACTTCACGCAGGGGAGCTATTACGGCATCTTCGCCTTTCTCGCGCAAAGCTCGCTCAAAGAGGACAAGGTCGCCAAGGTCACTCTGCTGGCCGAAAGCGCGGCCACCAACAAAATCGAGTTCAAGTCCGTCTTCCGCAAGAACACCGAGTCCACCGGCCCGAAGCTGCCCGGCGGCAAGGAAGTGCCCATCCCCGCGTTCCCGAAGGGCGAGGAATACGAGGTCATTCCGGCCAAGAACGGCAACCCCGGCGTGCCCAAGTTCCGCGCCCGTCCCCTCCTCGCGCAGGAACTGGCCTCGGAGGCCAATGAGCGCTTCGCCCAGGCCAGCGTGAACCGCTTCTGGTTTCAGCTCATGGGCCGCGGCCTGGTCCACCCGCTCGACATGATGCACAAGGAGAACCCGCCGTCGCATCCCGAGTTGCTGGCCTTGCTCGCGCGTGAATTTGTCGCGCACAAATTTGACGTGCAGTGGCTGCTCAAGGAGATCGCTCTCAGCGAGTCCTATCAACGCGGCAGCCGCGCCCCCAGCGGCTCCGATGTCAGCCAGATCAAGCCGGAGAGCTACCGCATCGCCATTTTCAAATCCCTCTCAGCCGAGCAGGTGGCCCGCGCCACCATGCTCACCACGGGCGCGTCAGACTGGCTGCCCAAGACCGCCGGTGAGACTCCGGCTCCCGCTCCGGCCACGGATGCCGCCGCCACCGACGATGAAGAAGACGGCGGCAAACCGACCAAGGGCTTCAATGTTCGGGCGTATTTGAATGGCAGCCAAAAGGTGCCGCCCTCCAATGCTGCGGACTCCCTCGCCCTGTTCGTTGCCACTTTCGCGAACCCGGCGGGCGAGCCAGAAGTGGAGTTCGCCCCGAGCATGTCGCACTCGCTCTTCTTGATGAATGAACGGCTGGTCCTCGACTGGCTCAAACCGCGCGGCACCAACCTCACCGCCCGCCTCGCCAAGCTTACCGCCGCCCCTGCCATCGCCGACGAACTTTACCTCGCCGTGCTGACCCGCCCGCCGGAGAAGGTGGAAATCGCCGAGGTGGAGAGCTATCTTGCCAGGAACTCTTCCCGTCGCGAAGCCGCTTTGAGTGAACTCGCCTGGGCGCTCCTCGCCTCCGCCGAGTTCCGCATGAATCACTGACCGCCCGTTCCCACTGACACCATGAAACGCTGGTATGAATGCGGTTCCGCCGACCACGCCCTCTCGCGGCGGCAAATGCTGGGCACCCTCGCCGGCACCGCCGCCGTGGGTGCGTGCGGCATGTCCGGCCTGATGCAGCAGGCCGTCGCTGCGGAAATGAAGAAGCAGAACCGCCAAGTGATCTTCATCTGGCTGGACGGCGGCATGAGCCAGTTCGAGAGCTGGGACCCGAAGCCAGACTCCGAGTTCGGCGGGCCTTTCCGCAGCATTCCCACGAGCGTGCCCGGCGTCCATGTGAGCGAGCTGATGCCGCACAGCGCCAAGCTCATGCACCACCTCACCGTGGTGCGCTCGATGAGCACCAA
>CAZOCL010000162.1:1922-14084 GCA_964578245.1 uncultured Klebsiella sp.
GTGCAGTTCATCAAGGTCACCAGCTACCACTGGGACACGCACGGCGACAACTTCAACATGTCGCAGCAGCTCGTTCCGCAGATTGACCAGCCGTTCGCCGCGCTCGTCCAGGACCTCGCTGACCGCTCTATGCTCGACAACGTGCTCGTCGTGCTCATGTCCGAGTTCGGCCGCACGCCCACGATCAACTCCCGCCTCGGCCGCGATCACTGGCCGGATGCGTGGTCGCTTGCGCTCGCCGGGGCCGGCATCAAGCGCGGCGCGATCGTCGGTGAGACGACCAAGAACGGGGCCTTCGTGGAAGGCGAGGGCTACGACGTGGGGCATCTCTTCCACACCATCTTCAGCGCGCTGGGCATCAACTCGAAGAAGATCGAATACAAGAACAACGGCCAGCCGCTGCCCATCGCCCGTGACGATTTCGGGCCGATCAAACAAGCTCTAGCCTGAACCTGCCATGTCCACTTTGCTCGCTGCCGCCAAAGACGCCGTTGACGTGCTGGACGACCTCAAGCCTGACGGGCCGAAGGTCACCGTGCTCGAACCGGCCAAGGCCCACCTCGGCCCCGTCATCAAGCACGACCGCCAGTTGATCCGCGCGCGCTTCAGCCCGGACGGCCTGCACCTCGCCGCCGCCGGCCTGGACCGGCTCATCCACATCTGGGAACTCGCGGGCGAGAAGAAGCACACGCTCCCCGGCCACGTCACCTGGGTGTCCGCCCTCGTCTTCCATCCCAAGGGCGGCCAGCTCTACACCGCCGATTTTCAGGGCAACCTCCGCGCCTGGGATTACACCAAGCCCGATTCCCAGCCCCTCTTCACCATCCCCGGTGCGGACCGGCAGATCACCCGCGCGCTGGCCATCTCCACCGACGGCTCGCAGCTCCTGAGCGGCGGCGATGACGGCGTGCTCCGCGTCTGGAGCACCAAGGACGGCAAGCCCGTGAAGGAATTCAGCAAGCCCCTGACCACCCCCGTCTGGCAGCGTGCCGCGAAGGCCGGTGAGCCCGACCACTGCGGTGGCATCTATGCCATCGCCGTGCATCCCGACGGCAAGACCTGCGTCAGCGGCGACCAGTTCGGCGTGGTGAAGCACTGGGACCTCTCCTCCGGCAAGCTCATCCGCGACCTCGACGCCCGCCTCCTCTTCACGCGCAAGGGCGAGTTCATCGCCGACGTGGGCGGCGTGCGCTGCTTCGCCTTCGACGCGAAGGGCGAGCGCCTCGCGGCGGGCGGCCTGAGCAAGGCGGAGAGCAACGGCTTCTGCCCCGGCACCCCCGCCGTGCTGGTCTTCGACTGGGCCACCGGCAAGTCCCTCACCGAGCTGAAGCTCACCAGCAAATCCGACGGCCCCATCAACGGCCTGCGCTACCTGAGCGACGGCACGCTCGCCGGCTTCGGCGAGCATCAGGGCGGCCCGACCGTCTGCGCGTTCTGGAAACCGGCGGACAAACCCGAGCCCTTCCACACCCTCGCCTCGCAGTCCGCCTTCGACCTCGACCTGCATCCCGACGGCCAGCGCCTCATCGCTCCGCTCTTCGTCGCCAGCGGCAGCGGCGGCAACGGCGCGCGGGAGAAGTTCAAGGACAAATACGTCCAGAACACCAGCCAGCTCGCCTACATCAACCTCTTCGCCAAAGTGGACACCAAAGCCCCCGCGAAGAAGCCGGCGAAGAAGGCCTGACCTCGGAGGTAGCTCGACATTCCAATGTCGAGTGCTGGGACGCCGCCCGCACACAGGGTGCTTGACATTGGAATGTCGAGCTACTGATTCGCCGCCGCCCCCGTTCGGTGTCCACGCTTCAGCGTGTCCGGTGCGTGGTGATACCGATTCGTGTCGAGTTCACTTCTTTCGACACACCCTGAGAAATAGAAACTCTGGAGTGGATTCCGTGCTGAAATACTCGTCGTTTCGCGCGAAGATGCATATCCCGCTTGCTGGTTGCCCCTCCCGCCAACGCTTGAAATCTTTCGGGAAAGTGGCATCGCTCAGTTGCGCCATCAGATACCCGATCTCGGCTAGTTCAAGCTGAACATACTTGCTCAAGTCTTGCATGGGGATACGCAACTCGAAATTAACCTGCTGGACTTGGGGCAGGCCCCGAACGCTCACTCCGAGGCAGCTTAAGCGGTGAATTGCCGCTTCAACTTGCTGTGATTTGGGCCATCGTTCGTCCCAGTGGATTTCTCCGCGGGCGCAAAGGACGCGTGAATGCATTGGCTCCATATCAGCCTATTGAATATCGGAACGGTTTATCTCCTCGGTCGCCACGCGAGCCATTCTGGAAGCCAGGTTCGCAATTCAGTTTTGCGATAGACCCTAATGGTCCAATAACTGGGATTCGTTTTAGGATAGAAGCGGGAGTCATTGTCCCAAAAGACACAGACATCACCATGGCCTCCCGAAATTGCAAAGTCCTCGGGAAATGAGGCGTTTCCTAACTGGGCCAGCAGGAAACCAATTTCAATATATTCAATTGGCTCGTAGCTTTGCCAAGGAATCCTTACCTGGAACGGGCCGCACAGGCTAATCTCCATTGCAACAACAGTTATGCCAAGTTCTTGCAGGCGCAGCAGGGCTTGCTTTACTCGGTTTGACTTTGGCCACCGGAGATCCCACTGGATCACGCCAGGCGGTCTTTGAGCGGAGGGATTGATTGGCTGCATAGGTTCTGCGCTTCTGTTTCCAGAGCGGTGAGATTCGCACCTCCACCAGCGCCGTGTCACGCCTTCCACGCGCGGTGGTATGCCCGGCAGCATCCCTGAGTTCCAGCGCGTCCAGTTCGCCGGCCATCGTCACGCCGGTCCAGGTCTGCGCCTGCACGGGGGCGGCGAGGGTGTAGGCTTGGTTCCGCGGCACGGTCCCTTCCTCCAGATGCACTTCTACTCGTCGCTCTGGCTCACTCTGGTTGCGTCTCGCACTTCCAAGCATAGGCAGCCTACTCTCTGCCCAGCACCATGATACGCACCGCGCTCAAGTCAGCCCTCGCCCTGCTGTTGCTCCTCCTGCCCGCCGCCGCCGCCGAGCCGCCCGCTCCCGCCCCGCCCGCCGCCGGTCCGCTCACCGAGGCCGAACGCACAGCCTTCCTCGCCGCGTTGCAGCCCTTGCAGGACCGGCTCGCCGCGTTGCGCACCGCGCCGAACGTGAACCCGGATCGCTGGGCCGATGCCCAGATCTTTCTCAAGGGCGTCGTCTGGGCGCTCGACTTCGGGCCGGTGGCGGATGCGAAGAACCGTGAGCTGGTGCAGAAGGCCCTGCAGCGCGCGCGCGAACGCATCGCCGCCCTCGCCACGGGCAAGCAGCCGTGGGCGGACAAGCGCGGGCGCACCGTGCGCGGCTTCATCTCCGCCGTGGATGGCTCGGTGCAGCCCTACGGCCTCGTCATCCCCGCCGGCTACGATCCCGCCCAGCCCATCCGCCTCGACGTCGTCCTGCACGGCAGCCGCAGCGCCACGGGCATCGGCGAACTGATGTTCATCAGCACGCACGACACGGGCGACGTGGGCGGACCGGCCGCGCCCACGAACCGCTTCATCGAGGTGCATCCCATGGGGCGGCTGGGCGAGAACGCCTACCGCTTCGAGGGCGAGACGGACGTGGACGAGGCCATCGAGGCCGTCTGCCGCGACTACCGGATTGACCGCGCGCGCATCGTGCTGCGCGGCAGTTCGCTCGGCGGCGTGGGCACCTGGCAGCTCGGCCTGAAGCGCCCCGACCGCTTCGTGGCCCTCGGCCCGGCGGCCGGCCCGGTGGACACCTATGAGTTCGCCGCCGCGCCGTGGAAGCACTTCGTCCGCCTCGATCCGCTCACCGAATGGCAGAAGACCATGCTGCATCTGGTGGACGCGATTGATTACACCGCGAACGCCGACATGGTGCCCGTCGTCGCCGCGATGGGCGACAAGGACCCTTACTTCTCCTCGCATCTGCTCATCGAGAAGGCGTTCGCGAAGGAAGGCATTCCCTTCGTCGGCCTCGTGGATCGCGGGGCCGGCCACGGCATCACGGCCAAGGTGTATCAGGAGCAATACCGGTTGCTCGGCGAACACGCCGCGAAGGGGCTGGACCCGTTGCCGAAGCACATTCGCTTCGTGACGTGGACGCTCAAGTTCAGCCGCTGCCACTGGCTCGAAGTGCTCGGCCTCACGGAGCACTACCAGCGCGCGGAGATTGAAGCCCGCCTCGCCGCCGACGGCTCCATCACCATCACCGAACCGAAGAACATCACGCGCTTCGCGATTCATCCGCCCGCACTCTCGGCTGCGGGTGTGGCGGTGACGGTGGGTGAGTCAAGAATCGCCTTGCCGCCAAAATCCTCGGGCACCAACGCGGTCGTCATCGAGCGTCGCGACGGGAAATGGGCTTACTCCGGCCCGCTCGAACCCGCCACGCTCACCGGCAAACGCCCCGGCCTGCAAGGCCCGTTGGACGACGCCTTCGCCCGCCCGTTCCTCTGCGTGCGCGGCACGGGCAAGCCGTGGAATCCTGCGGTCGGCGCATGGGCGGATGCGAATCTGAAACGCTTCGCCGACGAATGGCGTCGCCACTACCGCGGCTACCTGCCCGTGAAGAACGACACCGACGTGACCGAGGACGACGTGAAGCGCGCGAATCTCATCCTCTTCGGCGACCCCGGCAGCAACCCGTGGATCACCAAAGTCCTGCCCCAGCTCCCAGTCCAATGGACCCGCGACACGCTCCAGCTCGGCACGCACCGTCACCCCGCCGCCGATCACGGCGTGCAGCTCATCTGCCCGAATCCGCTGCCCGGAGCCGCCGGCCGCTACGTGGTCCTCAACAGCGGCCACACTTACCACGACCAGGAACTGCGCTTCAGCTACATGGTCTTCCCCCGCCTCGGCGACTGGGCGATCTTGAAGGTGGGCGAGAACTCTCCGAGCGCACCCGCACCGCAGGTCGCGGAAACTGTCGTCACCTCCGGCTTCTTCAATGAAGCGTGGCAGGCTGCTGCAGCACGGTGAATTTGAGCGCACCTTCCTTCTTGTGATGAAACAAATCGCCTCTATTGAACTGCCGCCAAGCGCCCGGAGCGCGGCCTTCAGGCCGCAGAATCGTCCGAGCATCCAAAGCCATTCGGACACGCCACTCCTGCGCAGCCTCCTGCGGCGTGAACGCCGCGCTCCTAGTTTGAGTTCGGCCCTCGCCCTCCTCTTACTCCTCCTCCCCGCCTGCGCCGGCGAGCTGCTTTACAACGGCATCGAACTCCCCACTCCGTGGCCGCCGCAGCGCACGAAGGCGGAGATGCAGTCCTTCGCGCCCATGCCCGTGCCGTATCTGGCCAAGCCGCCCACATTGATCCCGGTGGATGTGGGCCGGCAGTTGTTCGTGGATGACTTCCTCATCGAGTCCACCACGCTGCGCCGCCAGTTCCATCGGCCGGAGTATCACCCGCGGTCGCCGGTGTTCCGGCCGGAGATGGCCTGGGAGTCGAACGCCACCGCCGCCTTTGCCGCGCCCTACAGCGACGGCGTCTGGTATGACCCGAAGGAGCGCGCGTTCATGATGTGGTATCGCTCCGCCTCGGTCCGCACCTGCCTCGCGCTTTCCAAGGACGGGCTGACGTGGACGCGCCCCGCGCTGGACGTCAACGGCACCAACGTCGTGCTCAAGTCCAACCGCGATACCGCCACCGTCTGGCTCGATCACGACGCGAAGGACCCGGCGCAGCGTTTCAAGATCTTCGAGGCGCGCACGAAGAAGTCGCCGTTTCACATGTCCTTGCGCACGTCGCCGGATGGCCGGACTTGGTCCGAGGAACTCGTGGTGTCCGGCCCGTCGTGGGATCGCTCGACGGCCTTCTGGAATCCGTTCCGTCAGGTCTGGGTGGCCAGCGTGCGCGGGCACGACCGCATGATTCCCGATCCCGTCCACCGGCTCCGCAACTACCACGAGGGCAAGACCGCCGAGGCCGCGCTCGCGTGGACGCAGCACACGGACCAGGTCGCGCTCGGCAACTACACGCCCGGCGACTTGCAGCCCTGGGTGGCCGCCGACCGCCTCGATCCGCGCCATCCCGACGCGCGTTTCCGCGACATCGAGCCGCAGCTCTACAACCTCGACGTGTTCCCCTACGAGAGCCTGCTCGTGGGCCTCTTCACCATCTGGCAGGGCCCGGACAACGAGTCGTGCGCGAAGCTCGGCATCCACAAGCGCAACGAGGTGCTCGTCGGCTTCACGCGCGATGGCTTCCACTGGGACCGCGCGAATCGCGACCGGTTCCTGCCGGTGAGCGACGACCCGAAGGCATGGAACGCCGGTAACGTGCAGTCCGTGGGCGGCGGCTGTCTGGTCGTCGGTGACCGCCTGTATTTCTACTGCTCAGGCCGGACGAAGGAACCCTCCGACATCGGCACGACCGGCCTGGCGACGCTGCGCCGCGACGGCTTCGCCTCGCTCGACGCGGGCGCGACCGAAGGCCAGCTCACCACGCGACCGTTGAAGTTCTCCGGCCAGCACTTGTTCGTAAACGTCGCCGCCCCGCAGGGCGAACTGCGCGTCGAAGCGCTGGACGCTGCGGGCCAAGTGATCGCGCCTTTCACCAAAGAGAACTGCGTGCCGCTCACCGCGGATCAGACACAAGCCGAGGTAAAATGGCGCGGTGTCTCGGACTTGGCGAAACTCGCCGAGCAGGCTGTGCGCCTGCGCTTTCACCTGCGGAATGGCTCGCTCTACGCCTTCTGGCTGAGCCCGGCCGCGAGCGGCGCGAGTCACGGATACGTCGCTGCGGGTGGACCGGGTTACGCGAGCAACAAGGACACTGTCGGTGCGGCGGCTCTCGTGCCTGCGCCCGCTGCACCCCGCGTCCGCCGCGCGCTCTACAACTTCGATGGCGACTCCTGCATGTCCACGAAGGCGGGTGGCAAGGCACCGGTGGCCGTGACCACGGAGGACTTGAAGCGCCTGATCGAGGAGGTCGCCTACGCCGGCAGCCAGGTGGACACCGTGCTGCTCTGCATCAACGCGCAGGTGATGTATTACCCCACGAAGGTCGGCACGATGCGCGGGGGGATGTCCACGCCCGCCGAGCGCGCGAAGTGGCCGGCCTCGGAGGAGCAGCGTTACCGCAATCTCCAGGGCTACTTCGAGTCCAGTGCGGACCCGTATGCGATTGTTCTGGCGGAGGCGAAACGACGTGGCCTCGAAGCGCTACTGACCTTCCGCATGAACGACAACCACGGGAATGACTTCCTCCGCACGAAGTTCTGGCAGGACCACACCGAGTTCCGGCTGGGGCAGGGCGCGCTCGACTTCGGCCGCGATGAAGTGCGCGATTACACCGCGCGGCTGATCGAGGAGGCCGTGCGCCGCTACGACTGCGACGGCATCGAACTGGACTTCAATCGCTTTCCCACGTTCTTCAAGGATGGCACCACCGAGTCGCGCGTCGGCAAGGTGAACGCCCTCATCCAGCGCGTGCGTGCGATGCTGGACGATGTGGGCCGCGAGCGGGGCCATCGGATGGTGCTCGCCGTGCGCGTGCCTTCGAACTACGGCCGCACGCCGCCGATGCCGGAGTCCGCGCGGCAGCTTGGCTGCGATGTGCCGGCGTGGACCAAGAGCGGCTGGGTGGACTTCGTCACCGTCTCGGAGTTTTTCCACGAGCGGTTCGACCTGTCGCTTAAACCGTGGAAGGCCGCCATCCGCGATGTGCCGGTATATGGTGGGATCGAGCCCATTGACCCGGCGGTCAAATCCACCAGCCCCGAGCGTTTCCTGACGGCTGAGAAATACCTCCGTGCGGCTCGCCACCTCTGGAGCGAGGGGACCGACGGCATCTACCTGTTCAACTTCTTCGTCCCCCGCGAAGGTGGCCCGAATGCCATCGAGCCGCCGTTCGAGGTTCTTCGTGATCTCGGCAGAAGCGGGAAGTAAAGCAAAGGCGGGGTTGATTGCCCGAGCGGGCCGGGGACGCGCTTGTTAAAGTGCCTGCGCTGCGGCGTGACTCGGCGGCGGGACCGTTCCGCTGCTCAGATCAACTCTTCAATCGGCCGGCCCACATCCAGAAGCTGGTGCGGACGGCCGGTATTGTCCGTGAGCATCGTGCTGGCGGCGTCGATGCCGAGGTGGCGATAGAGCGTGGCGAACACATCCTGATAATGCACGGGGCGGGAAGTCGCTTCGGCGGCGTGGCGATCGGTGCTTCCGATGACCTGGCCGGTCTTGAGACCGCCACCCGCCATGATGCCCATGGACACTTGCGGCCAGTGCTCGCGCCCGCCTTTGGCGCTGATCTTCGGAGAGCGGCCGAACTCACCCCATACAATGATCATCACGTCGTCCAGCATTCCGCGCTCATCGAGGTCGGTGACGAGCGTGTCCAGCGCGTGGTCCAGCAGCGGACCGAGGTAGCGCATCTTAGGGAAATTGGCTTCATGCGTGTCGAAATCTCCCAGTGAGAGGGTCACGCACCGCACCCCGGCCTCGATCAGGCGGCGCGCCATCAGAAACTTCTGGGCCGCCCGGGGACTTTCCATCGTATCGCCGAGTTCGGGTTCGGCGATGGCTGGAGTGTAGCGGGCGAGGACGCGCGGGTCTTCTTTGTCGAGGTCGAGTGCGTCCGCAAACTTGCCCGAGGTCAGGATGCCAAGGGAGAGCTGTGTGAACTTGTCCAGCGCGTCCATGGAGCCGCTGGTATCCAGGTCGCGCCGGAAGCTGTCGAGGGCTTGCCGCAAAGACAGGCGATTTTCCAAACGCCCTACGCTCATCCCCTGGGACAGGGCGAGACTCTCGCTGCGACCGTAGCTGCGCTGGGCCACTTCGGCCTTCATGCCTACGGAAAGCGCGAGCGGAAACAGGTGCGAGATGTCGGGACGATAGGCCGAGTTGGTCGCGCCGAGGAATCCGGGGCGGGCGCTGTTGCGGACGAAGGGCCGTCCCTGCAACAGGTCCACAAAGCCAGGAGCGGTGTCGCTGGGCCGGCCCAGCAGCTTATTGAGCACACAGCCCATCGCCGGACGACCGCCCTCGCTGGCCAGGTCCTTCTCGGTGAAACCGGACTGGCATTGGAAGGCGTCGTGTTTGCCATCGGCACCAACGAGCGAACGGAGGAAGGCGTATTTGCCCGCGTTGGCCGCGAGCCGGGGCAGCAGTTCGGTGAGGTGCAGTCCCGGGATGGACGTGCGCAGCGGGCGGAACTCGCCCCGGATTTCGGACGGCGCATCGGGCTTGGGATCAATCAAGTCCATCTGCGGCGGGCCGCCATCCAGATGGATGTTGATGATCGCCTTGTTGGAAGAACGAATCCCGGCCGTGGCTTCGCTGCGCAGCAGATCCGCCAGCGTCAAAGCGCCGAAACCGAACGCACCCGCCTTGAGGAAGCTGCGGCGCTGGACGCCGTCACAATGTCGCACCGGGCTGCCGTGGAACGTGACGGAGGTTCCCATTACTGGCTTGCTGGCAGGATGTCCCGATCCCTCCTCGCGGTTCGAGGTAATTGGTTGTCGGGCCGGGTTCATCTCCGCGAGCTTACCTGTGCGGTTGCGGGCCACAATGCTTTTGCACTGCTGTGGAGAACTTTCTGGGGCGCGGCCATGGGCTTAGCGGGGCGGGGCGGTGAGCAGGTTGGTCGTCAGCGGACCGGACCAAGGCGTCGAGACGGGCGGCCCACCGTTCTGGCCCCGCTTTGGGTTGTGAGCGCGGGCGACGAGCCGGGTGTTCGCTGAAAGCGTGACGGGACCGGTGTAGGTCTGGGCGTCGGAGCGGATCGCACCCTGCGGGAGGCGTGGGTCCGAGCCATCGAGTGTGTAGTAAATGGTGGCATTGGTCGTGGTCTGCGCGAGATGAAGCTCAGTGACATTGCCAGCGGTGTGCAGACTGAGCTGTGGCGGCTGCGTGAGCTGCTGGTCAACGAAGTCCACGCGATTGGACAGCCAGGCTTTCATTAGATTGAGTTCGCTCTGATAGGAACCGCCGCGCGGCTGGAAGCCCCAACGCTTGTATTGGCGGGGCTGGGCATCGCGCAGCTCGCCCGACAGGCGGTCAATCACCGCGTTCATGTTGGTGACTGAGAAATGGTTTTGTCGCAGGTCCTGCCAGCGGTCCACCCAGAGCTGCCAGAAATCCGGGTCGCTGAACAAACGCGGCCACCACGGCCCGGCGAAGAACGGCCCGGTGTTCCAGACACGTGGATTCGCATCGCGTCCGTCGGTGGAACCGAGCGCACGGTCGAAGTCCCAATGCGGACCGAAGGTAATCTTCCCCTCGCGTGGCTTGTGAAAATAAGTGCTCAGCACGATGGCATCCACATTGCCGCTGAGCACTTCCAGCACATGAAAATCAATGCCCGCCTGGACATCGAAGTAGGCGGGGTAACCCACTTCCGGGTCCTTCCATTTAGGGCTTTGCAGCGCGCGGTCAAAGTCGCGGAAGAAGGACTGGAGGTAGTTCCACTGGGGCATGCGTTGCGGCAGCTTCAGCGTGGCTTCCTTCGGGTCCACGCAGACCACAGTGGTGCCGCCTGCGCCGAAGCCGCTCTCGCCGGGGCCGGTGCGGTCCACTTTCAAGATGTATCCGCCCGTCACCGTCGGAGGCGTCAGGTCAGTCGGGCCAGGCCGGGCCATCTCCACGCGATGTCGCCCGATCTTGATCTTCTCCTCCAGCACGTAGAGCCCTTGGTAATCATTGCTCTTCAAGGTGCTGGACCCGCTGGTCATGAACACCTCCACGAAGCGCGTCCGGGACGAGTAGGTGCCCATGTCCCGGCTGAGCTGGTGGATGAACGGATTGTGAATCAGCACCGGATCGAAGCTGTTCGGCGCATAGAGCACCCAGTCGGATTCGGACGGCAGCCCCGCGGGAGAACGCTTCTTCTCCTCGCCGAATTCGTCGTAGAAATGCATGGCATAGCTTTGCTGGGGCATTCCGGAGGACGATGAGCCGCGCGTGTGGAATCCACCGCGCGTCGTGAGTGTCGGCGGATTCGTGAGCGAGGTCACGCCGTTGACTGGTTCGTAGAATGAGATCTGGACCGGTGCGTTGTTCGCCGGTCCTGGAATGTTCCGGTCACGCGGATGCAAGACCAGCAGCGGCAGCGACGAGGTGAAGGGCAGGGCGTTGGTCGCGAGGCGCAGATACACTTCGGTGTGCGGTGCGCTGGGCAGCAGCCCTTCCTGATAGGCGCGTGCCCGCAAGGTGGTTGAATTGGTGATGTTGAACGCGCCCGTGTAAACCGATGACGTCTGCGAAGGCAGGGTTCCATCCAGGGTGTAGCGGATGATCACGTTGGTGGGACTGGCGGAGAGCCCCACCGTGAATGGTTCCGTGAACGTCCCGCTGGACTGCGAAAAACCCGGCTCGGGCGCGAACCCGCGTCCGCTGCTGGCATTCGGACGTCCCGGCGTTGGCTGTCTGAAATAGCCGCGGATGGCTGGCTCACCGCGCACGCGGCCATCCGATACGTCGGTCTTTTGTTTGGCGGCGGTGAATTCGGACACGATGGTGGACTTGGGATCGACGAGGGCGAGGTAGCTTCCTTCCGGCGCGAGCTTGAAGTTGGTGTGCAGGTGGGCGAGGTCCTTCGTGCGGTCCTTGGCCGAGGCGAACACCAGCAGATATTTGTCCGGCAGCAGCACCACCCCGGGGAAACGCCACTTCGTCAGGTTGGTGGCAGTGTCAGTGAGACCCCAGCCCGCAAGGTTCACGGGAGCGGAGCCGCCGTTGTGAAGTTCGATCCACCCCGAGTAATCCCCGTCTTCGTCCTGCAGGCCTTGGTGATTGATCGCGAGGAACTCAGAGAGATAGGCCGTGTTGAACCGTTCGGCAGCGGTCAATGCAGTGGAATGCAGTGCCAGGAGGGCGGCCAGGATGCCGAAGATGCGGTGCATTCGTATTCTGTTTCGGACGGCTTGGACGGTTGTGTGACGGGCGACGGTTTAACAAAAGTTCAGGCGTGAGGCGACAAATGCCGTTCGACAGGCTCCGGTTCAGGGAAGCCCCTAGGTGAGCATCGGGTCGCCAGCCGGATACCGCTCCCCGTGCCCGCGCGTAATCTGGACCCATGAAAACGAACACGTTCACAGCCACGAACGCCGCGCGGAACTTCACGGGCCTCCTCGCCCTGCTCGTCGCCCTGACCGGCGCGTCCCTGAAGCCCGCGCAGGCCGCGCTGACGAATTCCGCCACCGACCTGGCGGTGCTGGTGG
>CAZOCL010000163.1:0-14038 GCA_964578245.1 uncultured Klebsiella sp.
GAGACGGGCCGGCGGAAGGCCTTGGGCAGGAAGCTGGCGAGCAGCCGGTCCGCGTCCACGAGCGGCTGCGTGCTCTGCGGGGTCCAGAGGCCGGCCACCTTCTCGGGCTTGTTCCGCGCGCCGATGATTTCCTGACGGAGCGGGCTGCGGGCGGGCGGGCGGATGTCCTTGTGCTCCGCCGCCTTGAACTCCGTGAGCGGCAGATCACCGAAGAGCGCGCGGTGGCTGCGCGGCGGCCAGACGTCGTGCAGCGGACCTTCCACTTCGAGCCAGTCGTTCACGATGCACGGGCCGGTGAAGCCCATCGTGCGGTCCTTCTGGCCCCAGGTGCCCACGCGATAGAGCACCACCGGCGCAAGCGACGCGGTGTTGAAGCCGAAGCTTTCCTTGTAGTTCAGCCACACGTTCACCTCATGCACCTGGGACTCGAGCGAAGGCGCGGCGTAATAGCCAAGCACCGTGCTGGGATGCCCGCCGCCCCGGCCGTTCTCGTTGAACTGCACGATGGAAAGCCGCGCCGCCTCCACGCCGCGCGCGGGAAGAATCTGTCCCTTGTCCCAGGTCATGCTCCAGAAGGACGCGCGCACCTTGTAGCGGCCGGGATAGAGCGTGGCGAAGTGCTGGTAATACGGGTTCCACGACTCGTCCTCGTGCCGGAACACGCCCACGCTGCTCATGCGCGAGAAGAGGCCGAGCTGCTCGTGCTGGCCGTGGCCCAGATGCGCATACTCGCCCGCCGGTGGGACGAGCGGATCCAGCTTTTTGTCACGCAGCAGAACGGCATCGCCGCTCATCAGCATCAGGTTGGGCCCGTAATTCCCGGCGAGCGAGAGCCGGAGGAGCTCCGCCTTCGGCGCCTCCGGCTGCGTGGCGATGGCCACGTTCAGCGTGTGATCCGCCGCCTCGACATACTTGGCCAGGTTGACGTGCGAGATGTCCAGCGCGTCGCTGTTCTTGTCGAACCCGTGCGCCGACCCATCCGCCGGGAGCAGTTCCTGCAGGCGGATGCCCGGCATGGCGAAGAGGTCGCGCACCGTGCTCTCATACTCGGCCCGCGTGAGCCGGCGCACGCCAGTGCGTGGCTCACCGGCGAGGCGCGTGCGTTCGGCAGCCACGAGCGTGTCTGCCAGTGCGCGCGTGATGGACTGCACGTCAGCCGGTGCGGGCCGCGCCTGTTTCTTCGGCGGCATCTCACCCGACACGATGCGGTCATGGACCTTCACCCAGCGGGCGAAGTTCTCCGCGCCCGAGCTGGCCGGAGGAAGCGCGGTGAGGTCGAGTCCGCCCTTCTTCGAGTCCGCATCATGGCACTCGGTGCAGTGCTTGGTGAAGAAAGGGGCAAGCTTCGGTTCAGCCGCTTGGGCCGAGATCCCCAGCATCAGGCTGCAGAGAATCACAAAGCCAGTCTTCGGTGAGAAGCTGAGCACCCGTGGCAAATGCGCGTCCTTTCCCCTCACCCCGGCCCTCTCCCCGAGGAGAGGGAGAATGGCAGCCAGCGGTGGACGCACCGAGGCGGTTCGGAACCAAGGGCGCGGACTACGTTTCTCCCTCTCCCGGAGGGAGAGGGCCGGGGCGACGGGGAAGGCATCGCTTATCAGGCAAGGGCCCTGGTGTCTGGTTGAAACTCTCCTGGTTCGGTGGCTCTGCTTCATGTTCGCGCGTCCTGGTTCAAGGTTTGCCCAGCAGATCCACCCGTGCCTTCTTCAAAGCCTCTTCCAGCGTCTCGCGCTTCGTCTTCGTGTCATCAATCCACGCGATGATCGCGCTCGGCTTGGCGCTCACGGTGACGCGCTCCACGCCATCGAGCTTGGCGATGGTCTGGTAGGCGGCGTAGCGGCAACCCTTGCAGTCCAGCACGCCGATGGGGATCTCGATCTTGGTCAGCTTGTCCGCCGGCACGCTGGACCGCGCGGTCACGGAGAACGTGTTCCTGGACGCCTGGCCGATGAGGCTGCTGATGCGCTCGATGATTTTGTCCGGCGCGGGCGGCTGCTTGGGCTTCGCGGTGGTGAAGAGCTTCTCCACTTCGTAGCGCAGCGTGACCTCGGCCTTCGCGGCATCCAGGCTGACCAGCGCCACATCCGGCACCGCCTTCATCACCTCGCGCAAGTCCTCCTCGCGCTCGGCGGCGCTCAGGCCGATGAGCCGGTAAGTGCCCGTCTGCTCCTCGGCGAGGGCGGGGAGAGCACACAGAATCATGGCGCACAGAATCATGCCGATGCGCTGGAGCGCCGGTCTCCGACCCGGCGCGAACCAATGGAAGCGACACGCCGGGTCGGAGACCGGCGCTCCGCCGACAATGCGACAGTTCCCGCTCTGGTCAGTCTTCATGATTTTGTGCCCATGATTCTGTGAAAGTGTGTTCATCTCGTTTGGAAAAGTTGGCTCTGGACAAGTTCGTGAATGAGCGTGCGCACGCCGCCGCCTTGCTTCTGCGTGCTGGTGACGATCGCAGCAATCTGGTCGCGGTCACCGAAGGCGAGTTCGCGACCGGTCGCGTAAACGGCGAGCTGCTGCGCGAGGTTCTTCAGCAGCAGCGCCGAGTCGGCGGCGGCGAGTTGCTGGAACTCGCGGATGTCGGCGAACTTGCGCTCGTCCGGCAGCGCGCCGCTGGCGTCCACGGCGGGGCCGAGCTTGAAGCTGATGCCGATGAACGGGTCAATCGCCCCGCGCTCGGGCTTGTCGCCCTCGCCGATGGAACGGTAGCGCGTGCGATAGCCGCCGATGACATCGAAGCTCTCCAGCGCAAAGCCCGGCGGGTCGAGCTTCGCGTGGCAGCTTGCGCAAGTGGCGTTGTTGCGGTGCTTGTCGAGCAGCTCGCGAATGGTCGTTGCGCCGCGCACGTCCGGCTCCACGGCGGCGACATTCGCGGGCGGCGGCTCGGGCGGCTGGCCGAAGAGACGGTCCATCACGAAGGCCCCGCGCGGCACAGGCGAGGTGGTGGTGCCGTTCGCCGTGACCTTGAGGATCGCGCCCTGCGTGAGGAAGCCCCCACGCGGGCAGTCCGCCGGCAGCGGCACGCGGCGGATCTGCGCCCCGCTCACGCCCGCGATGCCGTAGTGCTTCGCGAGCTTTTCGTTCACCATCACGAAGTCCGATTTCACGAGGTGCCGCGCATCCAGGTTCTGGGTCAGCAACTCGCGGAAGTAGGCGCGTGTCTCGGCGACCATCGAGTCCTGCAAGTAAGGGCCGAACTCGGGGTAAAGTTTCCGGTCCGCATCATTCGCGGCGATGGCCCGCAGCTTGAGCCACTGGCCGAGGAAGTCGTCGATAAAGCGCTGGGACTTCGGGTCCTTCAGCAGGCGCTCGACCTCGGCGCGGAGGGTGGCGGGGGTGCGGAGCTTGCCGGTGGCGGCCAGCTCGGCGAGGCGTGTGTCCGGGGTGGAGTTCCAGAGAAAGTAGGAGAGGCGCGCGGCGAGGGCAAAGTCCGTGACGGGGACACTCTTGTCCCCGGTGCCGCGCACGGGCCGGGGGACAGGAGTGTCCCCCTCACGCGCGGTCCCATCCTCCACCAAATACAAAAAGTCCGGCGAGCACAGCGCAGCGCGGTAAGCCCAGCGCATCGCCATCTCGAAGGAATCCCCGGCTTTCAGGCGCTCCTCCACCTTCGCCACATAGTCCTTCCGCACACCCGCCTCGACGGGCCGGCGAAACGCCTTCGGCAGGAAGCTCGCCAGCAGGCGGTCCGCGTCCACGAGCGGCTGCTCACTTTTGACCGTCCAGAGGCCCTTCTCCGGGTCCGGCCGGTTCTTGCCCGCGCCGATCTGGCGGACCTTTTTGCGCGCAGGCGGGGTCACCCCAGGAGTTGCCTTGGCATCAAACTCCACGAGCGGCAGATCGCCGAAGAGCACGCGATGCGCGACCGGCGGCCACACGTCATTCAGCGGGCCCTCGATGTCCAGCCAGTCGCACGCGATGCCCGGCCCGGTGAAGGCCATCGCACGGCCCTTGCGAGAGTAGTTCGCCACCGGCGCAAGCGAGGCCACGTTGAAGCCAATGATCTCGTTGTGGTTCAACCACGTGATCAGTTCGTGCTCCTTCGCCTGCAAGGAAGGCGCATCGTAATAGCCCAGCACGTAGCTCGGGTGCTGGCCGCCGCGGCCGTCGCCGGTGAGCTGCACCACGGAGAGCCGAGCCGCCTCGGTGCCGCGCGCGGGCAGCACGGTGCCCTTGTCCCACTGGAACGCCCACACCGAGGTGCGCACGCGGTAGCGGCCGGGATAAATCGTGACGTGCTCGATGAAGTAGGGGCTCAGCGACTCGTCCTCGTGGCGGAAGAGGCCGGTGCTGCTGTTCGTGGTGAAGATGCCCAGCCGCTCGTGCGCGCCCTGATCAATGTGGTCGTAAGGACCGGCGGGCGGGAAGTCCGGGTCGGGCTTTTGGTTCCGCAGCAGCACGCCGTCGCCATTCATCACCACATGCGTCACGAAGCCGCCGGCGTTCATCAGCGAGATGCGGCGCTTCTGCACTGTGGGCGCTTCGGGCCGGGTGGCGGTGGCCAGCTCCAGCGTGTGCTCGGCGGCCTCGACATACTTGGCGAGGTTCACATGCGAGATGTCCAGCGCATCGCTGTTCTTGTCGAAGCCGTGCGCCGAGCCATCGGCCGGCAGGTTGCCCTGGAGCGCGATGCCCGGCATGTCGAACAGGTCGCGGATGGTGTTCTCATACTCCGCGCGCGTGAGCCGGCGCAGCCCGGTGCGGCCGGTGCCCGCGAGCTTCGCCTGCTCGGCTTTCAGCAGCGACTCGCGCAAAGACTTCAAGACCGCCGCCGTGTCCGCGACGGACGGACGGGCCTTCTTCTTCGGCGGCATTTCGCCGGAGGCTACGAAGTCATGCACCTTCACCCACCGCGCGAAGGTCTCCGCGTCGGTGAAATCCGGCTTGAGCGAAGTCAGGTCAAGGTTCCCCTTCTTCGTGTCCTTGTCGTGACACTCAGTGCAGTGCTTTGCGAGAAACGTCGTCAAGGACTCCTCGGCAGCAACCGGCATTGGAGCCAGGGCCGTGAGCAGACCAGACAGCAGGACAGTGGACAGGACAGGGAATTTCATGCGGCGGACTTCAATTCAGGGAGCGCGCCCGTGCTGCTGCCGAAGCGGTCGGTTTCAATCCCCGCGTGCTGCAGCATGCGAACGAAGAGATTCGACATGGGCGTGTTCTTCTTGCGGTCGAAGGCCAGATGTCCCGGATGCTTGAAGCCGCCACCGGCGAAGATGACGGGCAGGTTGTCGGACGAGTGCGCGGAGGCGTCGCCGAGGTTGCTGACGAAAAGGATCTGCGTGCGGTCGAGCAACGGCCGGCCGTTCTCATCGGCGGCCACCAGCTTGTCGAGGAAGCCGCCGAAGTTGCGGTATTCCTTCTCCTCATAGCGCGCGAGCTGCTCGATCTTCGCCGGGTCCTTGCCGTGGTGGGAGGCGTCGTGATGGCCGATGGCGAGGTCCGGCTGGCCGCTCTGGTTATGCTCGCCGAGACCGAGCACGACGAGCCGGGTCGAGTCGGTCTGCAACGCGAGCTGCACGAGCGTCAGCCACTGCTGCTGCCCGGCGACCCAGTGCTCGGCCTGCTCGAAGTCCTTCACGGTCGCCGCCACTTTGGGCTTCGGCTTCGCAGCCCATGCCTGGTCCTGCTGGAGGAAACCTTCGGCCTCGCGGATGGAGTTGGTGAGCAGATCGAGGCGGTCGCGGTCGGCCACGCCGAGTTCGCGGTTCAAGGACTTCAACTGGCCACGCACGCCGTCCAGGATGCTCTGGCCGTTCGCGAGGCGCTTCATCTCGCGTGTGATCTCGTCCGGTGTGCCGTCCATGAAGAGCCTGCGGAACAGCCGGGCACGATTGTTCTCGAACGGCGTGGGCACCCCCTTTTCGTTCCATGAGAGCGAGGCGCAGTTCGCCGTGTTCAGCACGAGGTGCGGCACGCGCGTCTCCGTGCCGATGCGCCGGGCGACAAACTGATCGAGCGAGATGCTGTTGTGGATGTCATCGGAGCGTTTGATGCCCTCAGGAGTGACACCGGTAAAGATCGCGGACTCCGTGTGGTGGGAGTTCGGGTAGCCCACATGGCCCATGCCGGAAATGACCGTGAACCGTCCGCGGTGCGGCTCCAGCAGCTTCAGGTAGCGCGTGGCCTCGTAGTCCGGCCCGGCCGTTTCTGGAAACAGAAACGGGTAATACGTCCCCAGCGGCCGATGGATGAGCACCATGCGCTGTGGCTGGAGCGCCTTCGCCTGGGCCTTGGACTCCGCGCCCACCACGGCGGGCAGCATCGCATCGAGCAGCGGCAGGGAGAGCGAGACCGCGCCCGCACGGAGGAACGTGCGGCGGTCGAGGCGGCGCGAGTTGATGAAGTTCATGCGAGCTTGGACGGATTATTTGCTCAAAAACACCGGACTTTGCACCACGGAATGCACAAGCGCGCGGAAGCCGTGCTTCTGCTTCCGCACGTCGGTGACGATCTGCTCCACGGCGGCGCGGTCCGCGAACTGGATGTCCGCGCCCGTGGCGTAGGTGAGGAGCTTCTGCGCGAGGTTGCGCGTGAGCTGGTCGGGATCGCGCAGGAGGAGCCGCTTGTAGTCGTCGATATTGGCGAAGGGCTTGCCATCGGGCGTCGCCCCGGAGGCTTCAACGGGCTTGGCGAGCCACACCTTCTTTTCCGGGTAGTTTACCAGCTCCGTGTATTTGCCATCCTTGGGCGGTTCCTTCACGCGGTAGCGCTCGCGCCAGCCGCCCACCACGTCAAAGTTCTCCAAAGCAAAGCCGGGCGGATCGATGTGCACATGGCAGGACGCGCAGACGGCGACGCTCTGGTGCCGGGCCAGTTGCTCGCGCAGCGTGACGGCACCGCGGATGTCCGGCTCGATGGCGGCCACATCCGGGGGCGGAGGCGGGGGCGGCTTGCCCACGATGCGCTCCAGCATCCAGGCCCCGCGCTTCACCGGGGAGGTGTAGGTGGCGTTGGTCGTGAGCTTGAGCACGCTGGCATGGGTGATGATCCCGCCCCGGTGCGAGCCCGGCCGGAGGTTCACGCGACAGAGTTCCATCCCGGTCACGCCGGTCACGCCGTAATGCTTCGCGAGCCGGGCATTGAGAAAAGTCCAGTCCGAGTGGACGAACAGGCTGGTGGGCAGGTCGCGCGCCAGCACCTCGTCGAAGAACTTCGTCGTCTCCAGCGGCATGGCCCACGCGAGCATGTCATCGTATTCCGCATAGAGCGCGTCGGGCTTCATGTCCTGGAACTTTCGGAGATCCAGCCACTGGCCGGTGAAGTTCGTGGTGAACCGCCGTGCCCGGGGGTCCTTGAGCAGGCGCTCCGTCTGCGCCCGCAGCACGGCGGGCTTGGTCAGCGTGCCCTTCGCGGCCAGCGCGGTCAGTTCGTCGTCGGGCAAGGAATTCCAGAACAACCGCGCCAGCCGGGCCGCGACGGCGAAGCCATCCAGCCGGCCAGGCTTCTCGACGTAGAGCAGGAAGTGCGGCGAGCAGAGCACGGCCTTGTAACCGGCGCGCATGGCCGTGCCAAAGGTCTCTCCGGCCGCAAGCTGTGCGTGGACGAACTGGACGAAGTAGGCAGTGGTCTCGGCGCTCACGGGCCGCCGGAAGGCGCGCGGCAGGAAGGCCCGGAGCAAGCGTTCCGCATCGGCTTTGGGGTCTCGCGAGACGGGCGAGAGCGGATACTTCGAAAACTCGCCGGGGATGCCCCATTTCGTCCAGTCTTCGCGCATGGGCTTGCCCGCCAGCGTGTCGTCGAGATACCGAGAAGGCACCTGCGGCAGAGCCCCGAACAGGCGCGCATAACCCGCGCCGGCATCCAGCGGCCCTTCCAGCTCAATCCAGTCCACCGCGAGGCCCGGACCTTGGTAGTCGTCGCCCACCGGCGCGCCGTTGCGCTGCTTCTTGAATTCCTGAAAGAACGTCAGCCCCTGGCCTTCGAGATAGACCTGCTCGCCCGCCGGCAAGGTGGCTTCGATCTCCATGACACGGGACCGGCCGGCCGGCGCATCCTGGATGTCGAGCAGGTGCTGGAGTTTCTCGTGCGCGAAGCGGTCGGAACTGATTTTGCCCAGCAGCACAGGCATGGATTTGCCGTCCGTGTTGACCGCGCGGACCGAAGCCCGGATGCGATAACGGCCGGGAGCCGGCGTCGCCGGGGTGGTGACGCTGCCGTGCTTGTAGAGGAGTGCGCAGAGAATGAGGGTGTCACCCTCGAACCGCACGTAAGGCTCGGTGCCCTCCCGGTTAGGCTTCGGCCGGGATTCGAGAAACTGCCGCCCCGTCCAGCGCCGGACGCGGTTGGTGATCGGCCAGGCGGGCAGTGCGGCCGCCAGCGCACGGTCGGCGGCCTCCTGGTAGCGGACCAGGTGCGTGGCCGAGATCTCCAGCGCACTGCTGATATTATCAAAGCCCGCCGCCGCGTTGTCCTCCGGCAGCAGGTCCTTCAGCGGCACGGCGATGCCAAGCAGGTCGTGCAAGGTGTGCTCGTATTCGGTGCGGTTCATCCGGCGCACCACGACCCGTCCCGTGGCCAGTTGCCGCGCGGCGGACGTCGAATGGAGCGTGGCCCCAAGCGACTTGACGAACGAACTCCGTGCCGAGCCGGATAGTTGCGGGCTCTTCTTGGGCGGCATCTCCCCGGACTGCACGCGGTCGTGGACCCTCACCCAGCGGGCAAAGTTCTCCGGGTTCGTGAAGTCCGGCTTGAGCGCGGTGAGGTCCAGGTTGCCCTTCTTCGTCTCCGCGTCGTGGCACTCGGTGCAGTGGCGGGCGAAGAAGGCCGCTTGAGCGGTCGCGCCCTGCGCCGCCACGGCCATCGCGCCCAGCAGGGCACCGATGAGGAGAGTGCGGTTCATGGCGCAGCCCCGGAGCGCGGCCCTGAGGGCCGCGCTCCGAGGGCCGAGGGCGCATGCCGCCTGAGGCGACGGCGGGCGTGATTCCATGGCTGCAGGTGGCTTCACTTCTTGCGCGTGGCGCTCTGGTCTTCGTTCAGCCAGTTGTCGGCGGCGGGAAGCTGGAGTTTCCCGTTCCGGGCGAGGGCACTGGGACCTTTCCAGCCCAGGGCGGCATTCAGCGGGGCGTCGTTCGCGGCGACGACCACCACGTTCACCGCGAGCGGATGGTTCTGAGCGATGGCGCGCATCATCTGCCAGCGGCGCTCCATCAGGGCGGTCACTGCTGCGGGCGCAGGCTTGGTCCCTGCTTCCATGGACTCTGCCAGACGATGCGCCTCCGCGCTGATCGCCGTGAACTCAAAGCCGGCCCGCAGAAACGCAACGCGCTGGTGCGCGGCCGCATCGGCTGCGGTGGCCTTCGCGGCGGTGACGAGTTCGGCGCGCATGGCGGTGAGGGTCTCCGGCAGGATGAGGGGGAAGGTGCTGCGCTTGCCGGACTTCCGGGGCTGCACCCCTTGCTCGGCGAGCAGGAGATACTTCTTTATCGCCGCCGCCCCGGCACCGAAGCCAGTCTGGCAGTAGTCCTGGAGGAGCGCATCGAAACTCAGCGTGGGGTCCCAGTTCAGGCGCGCGGCGGTGTAGTAGTGAAGCCCCTGCGTGGCCCAGTTGTGGAAGACGCTGTCCATGTCGGTCGCGAGCATTCCGTTCGCGGCCAGATACCGCATGGTGCTGGCGGTTTCCCGCGCCTGAGGACTCAGCGCCCCCGTGCGGTAGCCGCTGCCGAGGTTGTTCGGCCGCCAGTAAACCCGCTTCGCCCCCGCCATCTGCCAGCCCTTCCAGCCATCCGCCACGCTCGGCACGAAACGCACGACGAGGTTCGGGTGCAGCCGTTCACGCACCGGCGGGTCGGAGTAGTAGCTGTAGGCTTCCACGAGGAAAAGCTGGTCGGGCACCACCTTCGTCACGCGCTCCGCGACGGCGTTCCAGTAATGGACGAAACGGTCCGTGAGCGAAACGTGCTCCACCTCGGTGCGCGCGGCTTCGCCGACCTTGGCGAACACGAGCATGTTGATCTTGGGACCGTTTGGAGCATCGAGCTTCTGGCAGGCGTCGCACAGGCAGAAGCTGGAGTAGCCACCGTCGTTCGGGCAGAGGGAGATCGCTGGCTGGGCGTGTCCACCGAGCCGCTTGAGGATGTCGTTGGCCACGTGCTCGACAAGGCCGGGACTGGAGACGCAGAGCCGCCAGCGTTCCTTCGCCTTGCTCTGGTCACGCGTGCCGTCCGGTTGCAACGCGAACCATTCGGGGTGCGCCGCGCCGTGCTCGGACCAGCCGCCCTGAAGTCCGCAGCCGGCGGCACCGCCGACGATGCCGATATTCCCCCCGAGACCATTCCAGGCCCCCCAGCCACCCTCTGATTCCGTGCGTGTGGCCTCAGAAGCCGCCTGCGTCTCCGCCTTGCCCAGACCCAGCCACTCGCGTCCTTGCGCCGCGCCGCGCACTTCGCCCGACGTGAAGCGAATCCGCCGCTGGCCGATGGAGGGAGTGAAACGCACGTTCAAATCAGAGACCGAAAGCGTGCTCTGTTTCGGAACCACCTTGCCGGTTTCACCCGGCCACAGGCAGCGGCAACCGAGCGCCTCAAGCAGGGCGAAGACCGGTCGGGCGCTGGCTGGGCCACGGCTGTCGCTGCCATCCTCTTTCGCCAATAGCGCGAGCATGTTGCCCTTCGTCTGCAAGACAATGCCGCCGGCTCCCAAGCCGTCCAGATTGAAGCCCGCCCGCCGCGCCAGTGGACCTTCTCCGAGGAGGATATACGTCTCCGCCGCAGTCTTCCCCGGCAGGGGCAGAATCCGCCCGCCTTCGATCCGGGCCTCGCTGAGATCCGCCTCCTTCATGACCGGCAGCGTGGCCCCGGAGATCTGTTTCACATGGGAAACGAGCGCGGTCACCGCGAGATCGTTCGCGCGCAGCGACTCCCCGAGCACGATCACGGCGGCGGGCTTGCCGGCGTCGGTGAGCCGCAAGGCCGCTGCCTGCGCGGTGGTCAAGGTGACCACGGCGAACAATGCGAAGACGAGGGTGAACGAAGACTTCATGCCTTGGAGACAAGCGACGGAGCGGACGAGTTTGCCTTCATCACAGGTCATTCGCGCGCGGCAGGATACACGACGAACGCGAAGCGTTTGCTGTCGGGCGACCAGCTGTTCACGTTGATCGTGCCCTGGCCGCCGCGGAAGGCGGTGATGTCCGCCTGCGCGCTGCCGTCGGGCTTCATGCGGCGCAGGATGACGTCCTTGTTGGCGGGATGCCCCTTGGTGCCGGGCGGGAAGCTGAGATAGACCACCCACTGGCCGTCGGGCGAGACGTGCGGGAACCAGTTTACGCGCTCATCGCGGGTGAGCTGCTCGATGCCGGTGCCGTCGGGCTTCATGCGGTAGCACTGCGCATGGCCGGGCACCTGCGCGTTGAGTTCAGAATTGAAGTAAAGCCACTTGCCGTCGGGCGAATACTCGGGGCCGTCGTCCGGCGCGGGCGTGTCGGTGAGGCGGGTGTCCGCACCGCCGGCGGCGGGAATGGTGTAGAGGTCCAGGCGGCCCCAGACGTTCTTGCCCACGGCTTCGACGCCGACATAGGCGAGCGTCCGACCGTCGGGCGAAATGCCGTGGAGGAAATACTTGAAGGCCCGCGCGGGCGGGTGCTCGTTGGACACGCGCCGGGGCGTGCCGCCAGCGATGGGCACGGCGTAGAGGTGTGACTCCGCGCTGAAATAGATCGTCCGACCGTCGGGCGAGAGGACGTGATCGTTGTTCACGCCGCGCACGTCGCCGGTGGGAATCTTCTCCGGCTGGGTGCCGCCGGTGGCCGCGATGCGCCACAGCGCACCGCCATTGTTGAAGACGAGCCACTGACCGTCCGGCGTCCAGTTCGGGGCCTCGAAGCCGGTGCCTTCGTAAACCAGGTGCGGGTCAGACCCATCAATGCCGATGGTCATCAGCCGCGCGATGGGCACGGCTTTGGGCGGTGGCGCGCCAGCGGCCGCAGGCGGCTCGGCGGCAAAGCTCGCGAAGGCCGAGCAACAGGTCAGCCAGAGCAGCAACAGCCCCTTCCTCGCTGCCACAACCGGCTCGGCGAGGGATGCGGCACGGGCAGGACGCGGCGGGATCACTTCTTCGCAGCGGCCCAGCCGTCCCACTGAGCGCGGTATTCCGGTTTCATGGGCGTGAAGGTGACGGTGACCTTGGGCAGGTCGGCCTTGAGCCTGGCGAGATCCGCTTCGGGGAGGGCCACGCCGTTGAGGGCCAGCCGGGTGAGCTTGGGCAGCTCCTTAAGCCGGTTCAGTCCGCCCGCATACGTCAGCACGGAGAGATCAATGCTCAACTCCTTGAGGTTGGGAATGGTCGCCAGCGGCGGAATGCCGGCATCGGTCAAGGCGGCGGTGCCGGACGGCCAGAGCCGGACGATTTCAAGCGCCGGATGCTTCGCCAGGCAGGCCGTGTTGGCATCGCTGGCGACGCCGTGCTGGAGCAGCACCTGGCGGAGATGCGGCGCGGTGGCGATCTGCGCCATGCCGCCAATGCCGAACCGGCCGTCATTGGCAAAGATTTCGAGCGAAGGATGATTCGCCAGCACCACGGCGGCCTTCGGGGTGAGACGGTCCGTGTGCGACATGATCAGCGACTTGAGCGACTTCATCTCCGCGAGCTTCGTCGCGCCCGCGTCGGTCATCGGCGAGTGGCCGAGGTAGAGCGCCTCGGGATTCATGGCGGCGAGCCGGGCCATGCCCGCATCGTCGCTGACTTCACCGGTGAGACTGAAGGAGCGGACCTGAAGCGCAGCCACCGCGTCCCACTGCTCGGCCGTGAGCGCGTTCGTGGTCTGCAGGGTGAGCGTAAGTCCGAAATCCTTCCGCAGGCCGAAGCTGGCCTTGAACGGCTTGAGCACGTCCGGCACGGGCGGCAAGGCCGGTTTGGTCTGTGCCCGGGCGGCCAGCAGCGAAGCCGTGAGGGCCAGCGCGAAGAGCAGGTGTTTCATGACAGCAGTTCCGGAGGAAACGCCCCGACTTCAGGCCATCTCCAGCCCGCGCAGCGTGCCCTTGCCCGTGCTGAACTGGTCGGACTCGATGCCCAGGCGCTGGAGCATGGAGACGAAGAGGTTCGTAAGCGGGTAGTTGTTTGTCGGGTTGAAGGCGAGGTGCTGGCCGTGCTTGAAGCCGCCGCCGGCCAGGAGCACGGGGAGGTTCACGTTCGAGTGCGAGTTCGCGCTGCCCATCGGCGTGCCGTAGAGAACCATGGTGCGATCGAGCAGGGTCTGGTTCTCCTCCTTCGTCCCAGCCAGGGCAGTGAGGAAGCCGTTCAACGCATCGAACTGTTTCTCCTCGTGCCCGCGCAACTCACCGAGCACCTCGGGACGGTTGCCATGGTGCGTGATGTTGTGGATGACCACGGTGTCGATGAAGAGCGAGACGACCCGCGTGGAATCCGTCTCCAGCGCGAGCTTCATCACCTCGAACATCAGGCGCGTCTTGGCCACGAACTCCTTCGCGTCGTCAATGTCCTCGGGGGCCTTGGCGGTGATGACGGGCTTGGGCTTGTATTCCCATTCCTCGGAGCTGTGCAGGCGCTTCTCCAGTTCGCGGACGGAGGTGTAATACTGGTCCATCCGCACCTGGTCGGCCTTTGAGAGCGACCGGTTCAGGCGCTTGGACTGGTCCCCGACGAAATCCAGGAGGCTGCGGCCCTGCTTGATGGCTTCGACGTTGGCGGCGACTTCCTTGGGGTTGCCCTGCACGAACAGCTTCTGGAAGAGCTTCTTCGGGCTTTTCTCCGCCGGGATGGGTGCGCCGCTCCGGGTGTAACTGAGCGTCTGGCCTTCGCTCGACATGGCCAGCACGAGCGAGGGGTAGCGGGTCTGGTTGCCGATCTGCTCGGCGGCGAACTGGTCGAGCGAGACCCAGTTGCGGAAGCCGCCGCGCTCCGGGTGCGGCGTGCCGGTGAGGAAGCACTTCTCCGCCGCGTGCGCGCCGGTCACGCCAGGATGGCTCGTGCCGGAGAGGACGGTCATCTGCTGCCGGTGGGCGGCGAGGCGCTCCAGATAAGGGCTGGGCGCGTAGTCCTTGCCCGGCTTCTCGGGGAAGAAGAACTGCGGCAGGATGCCCATGTT
>CAZOCL010000164.1:0-14001 GCA_964578245.1 uncultured Klebsiella sp.
CGTTGAGAGGTGAGGGTTGAGAGTTGAGAGTGGGGGGCATGGGGGGTGGAGAGGTGAAGAGTTAAAGGTAGAAGAGTCGAGGAGAGGCACCGCAGAGGCGGGACGGGCGCAGAGGAATTTCAAATCGGAGATTTCAGATTTCATGACAACACGCCGGGTCGGAGACCGGCGCTCCGATGCTTCAGGAGAACTTGAGCTGGAATTCGTCGCCGTCGGTGACGGAGAGGCTGGATTTCACGACGCCGAAGTTGAGGCCGTGGGTGCGGAGTTCGTTGCGGTCGGCATTGCTTAGCTGGCGCGGCTCGATGGTGGTGAGGAACTGCTGGCGGTTGCCCGAGAAGCCGGCGGTCGCCAGGCCGACGGGGACCGTGAAGGTGCGGACGGTGCGGGCGACCCAGTCCGCATACCAGGGCTGGGTGGCCTCGGCGACGGCCTCGGGGTCAAGGCTGCCGGTGATCTCGCGGCCGGTGATGGCAAAGCCCTTGATGCCGTAGGTCTCGGTGGCGTCGGGGCGCGGCTGAACTTTGTTCGCGAGGTCGAAGCTGACCGCCGAGAGGATGGGCGTGTAGCTGCCCAGGGTGATCGCGCCACCGGCGAAGGGCTGGGGCGCGCAGGTGCCGTAGGCCATGCCGGTGATGGAGGAAAGGGCGACGTCGGTGGGGGCGTTGTATTTGCCCAGGAAGGTGAACTCGAGGACGCCGTATTTGCCGACGTTGAGGTTGAACTTCACGCTGCCCTTGGCGGCGGTGACCTTGTGGAGCTTGAGGCCGGTGTAAACGTAGAAGGTGAGGGTGACGGTGTCGTCGGTGGCGGGCTTGTAGGTGACGTAGCCGTCGCGGTTGGTGGCGGTCTCGGCCGAGTAGATGGCGGTCATGGCGCAAGCACGGAGGAGGCGGTCGAGACGCACGGCGAAGCCGCTGGTGCCTTCGGTGATATCCTCGTTCTGCGCACCGGTCAGCCGGTTGCCGGCGAGCTCGCACTGGAAGGTGAGCTTCCAGTGGAGCATGGAGTTGGCGCCAGCGAGCGTGCCCTGGCCGTTGTCGGCGAGCTTGCGGATGATCGGCTCGCCGACGGGCTCGAGCTTGAGGCTGTCGCGGATGACGGGGATGGTGTCGCTGGCGGCGGCAGGGGTGGGGTCGGTGCCTTCGGTGGATTCCACTTTGGCGAGGAGGAGGTCGAGGTGTTTTTTTTCGGGCATAGGTCGGGGAGGTTAAGGGTCTGGGGTCTGGCGTTTGGGGGATGGGGTGGTGGTCGTCTGCTTTCTGATTTCTAATTTCAGCTTTTAGTATCCGGAGGTGGGGTCGGCTTTGAGGCGGCGGTATTCGACGAGGTAGCGGAGGAGTTTGCCGCCGCTGGGTTCGTTTTGCTTTTGCAGGAACTCCTCGCTGCCCTGGTAGCGGACCCAGTTGGCGAGGCCGTTCAAGGTGGGATCCGCCTCGAAGGTGGTTTGCACGGCGGCTTCGATGGCTTCGAGCTTTTCCGCGAGGTCGCGGTAGTCGGCGGTGACGAGCTTGAGGCAGAGCGGGAACTGGATGGTGTAGCCGCGGTTGTCCTCGCCCTGCTCGGTGACCTGCTCATCGCCGGCGAAGTAGTGGAGACACGGGAGCTTGTCGGCGAGGAGGAGGAGGTCCTGGCGACGGGCGACCTCACGGAGTGCGGGCGTGGTGGAGACGGCGGCGAGCAGGGTGTGCACGCGGTCCATGAGCTGGGTTTTGCGGTGGGTGGGCATAGGATTGGGGATGGGTTTGGCGTCTGGGGAGTGGGACTAGGCGGGGTGCGCAGCGGCGAGGGCGAGGCGGATTTCTTCGAGGATGACGGGCGCGGACTCGGCGAGCGCGGGGGCGAGGAAGGGGCGGCCGGGATAAGTGAAGTTGGTGCGCATGTGGGCACGAACTTGCTGGAGCTGGGCGAGGACTTTTCCGGATGCCAGGAATTTTCCTGCGCGAGTGCGCTGATGGGCTTTCACCGGGATGGGCGCATGGCCGAGGAGACCGAATTCGTGTGTCGAGGCGTAGGGCACCGAAGTGCGGAGGCTGCCGGTGACGCGGTCGGGACCGATTTCAATGGAAGTATCGAGGCTCGCACGCAACCGACCGGTGAGGGTGTCAAGCACCGCTGGGCGGGGCCCGCTGAGATATTTTTGCTGCGCGAGCGTGACGGTGCGCCGGAGACCGATGGCCAGGCCGCGTGCAGCGGCGGCGAGCGGGTTGGCGTCGAGGGCGTGGAATTCCTGCGCGAGGGCAGTGAGATCAGGGTGTTCAAGCGGGGGATTCATGAGGGTGCAGAGGTGCGAAGGGACTCTGAATTCTGGCTATGGGCTTGAGCGCTTTACGCGTTCATCCGCCGGTAACTTAGGAGGACTTGCTTGACGGTGGGCAGGAGGTCCTCTGCGGGATCGAGCGGGGAGATGCGGCCGCCGTCCGCACTGACGGTCGCAAGGCCAAGGCGGTGGCGGTTCGCATACCAGTGGGCCACTTGCTCGATACAGGCGTGCTCCAGTTCGTCAGGCAGCGCGGTCTGGCCAGCACCGGGAGCGGTCCCGGGAAGGACGTAGCCGCCCGTGTAGGTCACACGCCCTACTACGTTCTCGGTGCCGAGAGGCGTGGTGAGGGAAAGGACGCACGCACGCCGAAGGAGGTAGTTTACGCCAACCTGTGTCACGAAACTGTCGACCTCGTTGGCCTTGAGCGCGAAGGCGGAGACGCTTTCGACGGGATATAGCGGCAGGAGGATTTCTTGTTCGTGGCCGCCGAACTCGAAGATCGCATCCGCCGTGCGCCCAAACGCGCGCACACAGAATCGCTGGAAGCGGCCGGTGGCGAGCTCGAGCAGGTTTTGGAGGAGCGAGTCATCCACGGTGTCGGTGAGGCCGAGACGAGCCTTCAGGGTGGTGAGTTGAGCGAGCATATCAGTAGAGAGCGAAGCGTTGGTTGATCCAGGCTTCCAACTGGGCGAGCTCAGCCGCCGAGAGGGAACGGCTGTAAACAAGGATCAGTGCGATGTCGCCTTGGAAGTAATTGCTGCCCCCCGAGTTGCTGAAGGCACCGGCCTGCAAGACCTTGGAGTCGGGCTGGTTGTTGGCGATGGTGAAGGTGCTTTCCAGAACGGCATTACGCCTGAATTCAAGCGTGGTGTCGCCGGTGCGGTTAAAGCATTGAAGCTGGAAGGCGGCAGTGGAGTCGGCACTGGTAGTAATCCGGTCGCCAACCGTGTCATACCACTTATATTTGGTGCCGGTTAAATTCACCACAACCTGCCAGCCGACTCCGGTTCCATCATAAATGCTCAACGGCACCCGATAGCCACTTGCGAAACCGCACTTCATCACGATCAACACGGTCCCCCGCTTCGTCGGGAACGTGCTGAAAGCCGGCGTGTCCAAAAAAGTCTGTGCCCCGTCGAAGCGCACGCAGGCAGTGTTGTTGGGACCTGCAGTAGCTTTGTATGCCGGGCGCTTTGCCCCGACGGCCTGACTGGCGTGTCGACCATTGCCGCTGACTTCAGGCCAGGTGGAAACGCTCGCCCCATCGCTCAACCCCATGATTTGTCCGGCATCCAGCCACAGATCGAGCCCGGCGAGGGCCGCCGGAGTGAACCCCCCGCGCACCGAGGTAGCTGGCTGCACCCCGCTGCCCTGCCGTGCTGTCTGCCGAGCACCTGGCGCGTAATTGAACCTCACCATCTGGGCCGCCAGCGGGATGGGCATCCAACTCAAGGCCAGCACACCGGCCAGCAATGCAAAGTGACAAAAACGCTTCATGTGAATCTCCAGTGTTGAAGTTGAAAGCAAACCCACTTACTTGTAATAGCTCAGCGTCACCTTCGTCGCTGCGGGAGCGATCACCGCTATGTTCGTCACATCACTCACCGCCCACAAAGTCGGGTTCAGCTCCCCAGCCGACCCGTCGGTCACGTTTGCGGACGGCACCGTCACGACCCCATCGGGCCGTGCGTAAAAATCCCCCGTAGCCGCGAAGAAGACGAAGCGCGCCCCGCTCGGCACCGCGTTCGTATCCGCCGTGGCCGCCGCCAGAACGACCGCGTTGACGTGCTGCGGCTTGCTGCGCGCATAGATATGCGGCCCGTTCGCAGTCGCGAGTAGGTTCAGCTCGCTCGGCGTCGCACGAAGTTGCAGCACGACAATCACAACGAGAATAAAAATGGACGTGCAGATGAAGATGTTACGTTTCATGACTTGTTATATTTGAGTGTTATGTAGAGGTAATTTTCCGTTTGAAGCGCGGGGCGGCAGCCGGATTGGACGTCCGCCGCCCCAGGGGTTCCATCAGCTCAGCTCGCCGCCGTCTCCAGCCCGGCGATCGCTCCGGTGGCCATCAACCCGACCGTGAACCGCTCCAGCGCACGCACGAGGATTTCGTCCGTGGTGAAGCCCGCCTCCAGCGACGTGTCGAAGCGGATCGCGCCGCGCACGCCCAGATATTGGAACGACAGGTCGCCGAACAGCATGAACACCTTCGAGACATTCGCGCCCGTGCTGTAGGCCGGCATGATGTCCACCCAGCGCACCGGGAAGCCGTCCAGCGTCGCGCCGTTCGCCGCGTTCGCCTGGTAAGGCTTGTCCCCCGCCGTGTTGAGGCCGCTCAAATGCTGCTCGAAGCTCGGGTGCATATAATACGCGCCCATCCCGATCGCCGGCGCGTCCACCACCGCCCGCACCGCGCGGATGTTCGCCAGCGTCGCGTCGCTGTAATGCGTCTTCGTCGAGGCCATCTGCGACACCTTCGAGTTCGTGATGGTCGAGATCGTCAGCCCCTCCACCGAGCCGTTCGCGCCGCTGCCCGCGCCCGTGCTCACGAAGAAGTTGTGATCCTCCACCCGCGCGATGTTCCGCGCCGCATACCGCGCCAGGAACTGCCCGACGCTGAACACCGAGTCCTCGTCGATCTCCTCCGGCAGCCGCACCAGCCCGCCGAACTTCTCCGCCGTGAACGTCACCCACGCCGTCTGCGGCGACTTCTCCGTCACCGTGCCCGAGCTGGCGATCAGCCCAAACGTCGGGTCCGTGCTCAGCTTCGGCAGCTTCGTGATCCCCGCGCCCAGCGGATACACCGTGCCAAACTTCCGTGCCATGCCATACGCGCTCACCAACTCGGCGACCTCGTTCCCATACGCCGTCGGCAACGGAATGTCCGACGTCGTCAGCGCCGAGCGCATCTCCACGCCCGTGATGTCGCGGAACAGCCCGTGCGCATTGTCCTTCGCCTTGCCTTCCAGCTTCTCCTGGCGCACGCCCGCCAGCAATGCCAGCGCCCCGAGCTGCCGCGCACAATCCTCCGAGACCTGCCCCGGCCGCGCCACCGCCCCGGCCTTCTGCGCGAGCTGCGCCCGCCGCACGCCGTCGAGCTGCTTCACCAGCGACTCGATCTGCTGCGCGTTCGCCTGCACGCCCGTCTCGAGTTCACCGAAGCGCCGCCCCTGCTCCTCGATCTTGGCGATGCCGGTTTGCAGGAGCGACTTCACCTCATTGAGGCCGTTGCCCGCTTCCATGGTCGGATGTAAGAGAATGCTTTTCATATAATAGTGTATTTTAATGCTGCGTTGCTTCAGTCCTTGCGTTTGTTCCGTCTATCTTGTGCGGTTCTTTTTCTTCTATCTGAGATTGGGAATCTCGAATCTAAGATTTCCCATTTGTCTGATCAGTGGCGAAGCACCTCATTGAGCCGCCTCGCCAGCCGAAGCAGTTGCGCGAAATCGGCACCGAGTCCGGTCGCGCCGGCCTGGGACAAGGTGCCTTCCTGACTGCCAAAGTGTTTCACGAGCTGCGCCAGCTCCCGCAGGTCCGCGCGATCCACCGCCCCCGCCTTCAGCCCCAGCGCCAGCGCGTTCGGATTCGCCGGGATCGCGACCGCCGAGACCTCGATCAGCTCCTGCTCCACAAACCGCCGCCGGCAGCCCGCCGCCTCGCTGCCTGGCTCCCAGCGCACCGGGATGAAACCCACCGACGCCGCGTTGAGAAACCCACCTCGATACAGATCCCGCGCCACCTTCGCCACCGGATTGGCCGCACTGGCGAAGCGCCACACCTGCATCAGCGCCCCCGCCTCCACCCACGTCCGCTCCGCGCGCCCGATCGTATGCAGGATGTCCTCCGTCTGATGGCTGTTCTGGATCACCGGGTTGCGCCGGTAGTTCTCCAGCCGCCAGCCCTCCGCCGCGATCACCTCGTCATATCGGTCCAGCGTCGCATCACTCGCGATCATCGTGAGGCAGTCCGGGTCGGTGTCGCTCATCGTCGCCCGCACGGGGAGCTGCGCGCGCAGGCCCTGCTGTCCCGGAGCCAGTTCGAGCAGTCGCGGTCCAAATTCTTCCGTCAGGGATTTCATGGTTGAAGAGTTGAATGGTTTAAGTTTGGTGAAAGGACCTGCCCGCTCCTGCCTCCAAGCCAGGGCGAGCCAGCGCGGCAACACGGACCCACAAATCTTTCCTTGCGCCCGTTGCGATTGTGCCCGCTGCGTTTTGTCCATTGCTCATCACGGGCGCAGATTGCGCGATCTTCCGCGCCCTCGCATTTGCGCCACGCAAATGGAATTGAGGATTTATGGCTCCCGGATTTCCCTGGCCGTTGGCGACTGCTACGCAGCTATCGCGATCACCAGCACAACCGCTCGACCGTGCCGGCCTCGCTCCCGCTTCGCTTGTCGCATTGCTCATCACCCGCGCAGTCTGCGCGAGCTTCCGCGAACGGGCATTTGCGCCACGCAAATGGAATTCTTGGTGATTTCCCTGACGAACGCCCCTCCCCGTCAACCTTGGCTCTCGTTCGCACCACCAGTCCCCACGCCCCGCCGCTTTGTCCGTCGCTAACCTCCGGGAGTTCACAGGATCACAATTCACAGCCTCCTCTCCGGCTCTTCGCTTTTTTCGTTGGAACCGGGAGGCGGGCCGGGAAATTCCAAGCTCCAAGTCCCAAGCTCCAAAGAAACTCCAAAGCCCAAATTCCAATCGTTCAGCGTGCCGCCGACAGCGTTTCCGCCTTGGTTCCCCCCTTGACCCAAAGGCTGGCCCGGCCAGTGCCGCCGCCCTTTGAAATTTCGAGCTTGGAGCTTCTTTGGAATTTGGAACTTGGGATTTGGAGCTTCGCCAACCCCATGCCACTGAAAACAGCGGAGAACCTCCTCTCCCCCCACGATTCTGTGCCCCATGATTTTGTGAATCCCCAGCCCTTCCCCATCTGAAGTCGCCCTGAATCTGCCGGAAATCCTCTGCCGCCTGTCTCCACTTATACGGAACGATGAGTTGAAAGTGGCGACCCCACTAACGCCAGAGACGCAGAGCACGCGGAGGAACGTAAAGGTGAACCCGCCGTTTGGATTCACCGTTGGGTGGCCTTGAGTCTCCTCTCCGCGCTCCTTCGCGTCCTCTGCGTTGAAGCAGTCCGTCCGATTTCAACTGCATGGTCCCGGCTCAGGCATGCCGCACCGCCCGCCTCACTTCACCACCATCCCCGTAAACGGCGGCACATACGCCTGCAGATACACGAAGATCCCCACCAGCGCCGCCAGCGCGAGCGAGTGGAAGAACACATAGCGCAGGATGCTCCCCTCGTGCCCATACCAGTTCGTCGCTGTGCTCGCCACCACGATGCTCTGCGCGTCCACCATCTTGCCCATCACGCCACCGGAGCTGTTCGCCGCGCACATGAGCACCGGGCTGATGCCCGTCTGCTCCGCCGTGATTTTTTGCAAGCTGCCGAAGAGCACATTGCTCGCCGTATCGCTGCCCGTGAGCGCCACGCCCAGCCACCCCAGCAGCGTGCCAAAGAACGGATACAGCGAACCCGTCTTCGCCAGTGCCAGCCCGAGCGTGGCATCCGTGCCCGAGTATTTCGTCACGTAGCCCAGCGCCAGCATCGCGGCGATTGTGATGAGCGAGAACCGCACGTTCCACAGCGTGCGCCGGTAAACCCGCGCGAGTTCCGCGAACGAGAACCCCATGTAAAGCCCCGCGAGGATCGCCGCCACGAGGATGCCGGTGCCCGTCGCCGAGAGCCAGTTGAGCTTGAACTCGGCCGCCTCCGGCTTCGTGGGCTTCTCCGGCGTCGGCTGCGCCACCACGGGGAATGTGCGCACCGTCAGGTTGTGCAACCGCGGAATCTCAAATTTCGGTGATGACAGCCCATCAAGCTGCTTCTTCACCTGCGGCACCCCCCAGATAAACACCAGCACGCTCAGCAAAACCCACGGCACCCACGCCTGCCGGACGAGCTCGCGCGTTGGCGGAGCGCCGGTCTCCGACCCGGCGTGTTCATGCGATGACACCGTCGTGGTTCCGGGTGCCTTCGTGGTCGAACCCGAAACCCCCAGCTCCAAACTCGAAACCGCCGCATCCGACCTTCCCCCTTCCGCATTCCGCATTCCGCATTCCGTGGCCTTCCACCCATCCGTCGGTTTCCACACCCTCAGCAGCCCCACCACCGCCACCATCGAGCAAATCGCCGCGATGATGTCCACCAGCCACGGCCCGTGGTAGTTCGACACGAGAAACTGGGGCACCGCAAAACTCAGCCCCGCCACGAAGCACGCCGGCCACACCCCGAGCATCCCGCGCCAGCCCGCATACGCCCACACCACCCAGAACGGCACGATCAGCGAGAACACCGGCAGTTGCCGCCCCACCATCGCCGAGAGCGTGTGGAGATCGAGTCCCGTCACCCCCGCGAGCGCGATGATCGGCGTGCCGAGCGCGCCATAGGCCACCGGGGCCGTGTTCGCGATGAGCGAGAGCCCCGCCGCCTGCAGCGGCTTGAAGCCAAGCTGCATCAGGATCGCCGCCGTCACTGCCACCGGCGTGCCAAAGCCCGCCGCACCCTCGAAGAACGCACCGAAGCTGAATGCGATGAGCACGAGCTGCACCCGCGGGTCCGGCGCAAGGTTCGCCAGGCTCCCCCGCAGCACCGCGAAAAGCCCTTTGTCCACCGTGAGCTGATACAGGAAGATCAGGTTCAGGATGATCCACCCAATGGGAAACAACCCGTAAGCCGCGCCGTAGCCCGCCGTCGCCAGCGCGGCATCCACCGGCATGTGAAAGGCGAACAGCGCCACCGCCAGCGCCACGCCCAGCCCCAGCAGCGCCGCGAGATGAATCTTGATCTCCAGCCACGCGATGGCCCCCAGCAGCACCACCACCGGCAGCGCGGCGACGAGCGTGGACAGGAAGGCGTTGCCAAGCGGGTCGTAGGTCTGCGGCCAGGGTTGCATGAGCGTCGGTAGAGGGAACGGACAACCCGCCTAAATGTCCAGCCCGCTCCGTAGCGCCGGCCTCCGGCCGGCCGTGCCGCAAGCGTCCTTGCTTGCCCGACGGCCCGAGACCGGACGGCACGGAGCGCGGGCGTCCTCGCCCGCTTTGCGCTCCCGACCGTCGCACCGTGGCGAACCCGCCTTGGCCTCGCACCTCAAGTAGCCCGCTCGGTCACGCACCAAGACAGTGTCTCAACACCCCCCAATCCAAGGGCATTTCAGTTGCTTACAGTCTGTCGCTGGCCAGTGGAGAAACCCGGAGGGTTTCAAGGTGAATAGCCGTGGGTGAAACCCACGGTGCGCCAGCCCTTGGGCCCAACCCCGGGAAGGGTTGAACGGCATGCCACCCGAAGCGCGTTCGACCCTTTCAGGGTCGCACCGGAAAACCGCTCCCCGTGGGTTTCACCCACGGCTATTCATGTGCCACCCCTCCGGGGTGCTGGACGTCCGCACCAGCAACCCGATAAGCAACGGTGTTGCGCTCCAACCCACTAACTATTATTAACCCCATTGACATAGTAGTGATTCAGCGTAGCCTGCTTCCCTCTTTGCGTGAACGCTTCGCTCCATGCCTTGAACCATGCCCGGCCCGGCCTTGATTCCGCCGGGTTGCGTGCCGTGCTACACTCGTTGCACTCACTCTGAATGGCTGAGAAAAAATTCCGTGTCCTGCCCGGGTTTGGGCTGACGATGGGCTTCACGCTCTTTTACTTGAGCGTGCTGGTGCTCATTCCCATCTGCGGCCTGTTCATCAAGGTGTTCAACCTCTCCTGGGCGGAGTTCTGGAAGCTCGCCACCACAGATCGCGCCCTGGCGGCCTACCAGCTCACCTTTGGCGCGTCGCTCATCGCCGCATTCATCAACGCCGTGTTTGGCACGCTGCTGGCCTGGGTGCTCGTGCGCTATGACTTTCCCGGGCGGCGCTTCATTGACTCGCTCGTGGACTTCCCGTTCGCCCTGCCCACGGCGGTCGCGGGCCTGACCTTGGCGAACCTCTTCGCCGCCAACGGCTGGCTCGGGCAGCACCTGGTGCCGCTGGGCATCAAGGGCGCGTTCACCCCGCTCGGCGTGGTCATCGCGCTCACCTTTGTCGGGATGCCCTTTGTCGTCCGCACGTTGCAGCCGGTGCTCGAGAGCCTGGACCGCGACGTGGAGGAGGCCGCCGCCACGCTCGGAGCCGGCCGGCTGCGCACCTTCGTCAGTGTCATCGCGCCGACGCTGATGCCGCCAGTGATCACCGGGTTCGCGCTGGCCTTCGCGCGGGCCATTGGGGAATACGGCTCCGTCGTCTTCATCTCCGGCAACATCCCTAAGAAGACCGAGATCGCCCCCTACCTCATCGTCATCCGCCTGGAGGAATACGACTACCTCGGCGCGATGGCGCTCGCCGTGGTGCTGCTGGTGATCAGCTTCGTGCTGCTCGCGGTGATCAACGTGCTGGAACAGTGGGCCAACCGCTTCGCGAAATGACCCGGCCGTTCACATGGGCAATCAGCCACTCGCTTAGACGACCGACGCGGTCGCTCTCAGGCAGGGCGCACTTGTCCCCCGCGCGCCGCTGGCTGTCCCCTCAGCTCTCATTAGCACCCGGCTTCAGCCGGGTGTTAAGCCGGGCGAGCCAAGGAAACCGTTTCAACGGTTTCTTCTCCTTGGCGAATCATTGCCAACATCAACAAGCCGTTGAAACGGCTTGCCCGTCTGCGCCGCCTGACACCGGGCTGAAGCCCGGTGCTAATGAGAGGGGAAGTGTCCGTGGCCCATCTGGCTGCGGCTGGCCGTTGATCCTTGTCCCATCCTTCCTCTAGCCATGGCCGCCATCCCCAGACGCACTCAGAGCGCCGGCCACCGCAAGTCCCAGCGCGGCACGGAGGAGTCGCCCTTCGTGAAATGGACGCTCATCACCATCGCGCTCCTCTTCTCGATCCTCTTCCTGCTGCTGCCGCTGGTGAACGTCTTCGCGCAGGCCTTCGCCAAGGGCCTCACCGTGTATTGGGACGCCCTCAAGCACCCGAACACGCTCTCGGCGATGAAGCTCACCCTGCTCGTGACGGTCATCTGCGTGCCCATCAACGTGCTCTTCGGCCTCGCCGCCGCATGGGCCATCACCAAGTTCGAGTTCCGTGGCAAGTCCCTGCTCATCACCTTGATTGACCTGCCGTTCTCTGTTTCGCCCGTGGTGGCCGGCCTGATGTTCGTCGTGCTCTTCGGCCTGCAGGGGTTCTTTGGCGAGTGGCTCAATGACCACGACATCAAGATCATCTTCGCCGTGCCAGGCATTGCGCTGGCGACGCTCTTCGTCACCTTCCCGTTCGTCGCGCGCGAACTCATTCCCATCATGCAGGCGGCCGGCTCGGATCAGGAGCAGTCCGCGCTCACGCTCGGGGCGAACGGTTTCCAGACCTTCTGGTATGTCACGCTGCCCAGCGTGAAGATGGGCCTGCTCTACGGTGTGATCCTCTGCATCGCGCGCTGCCTCGGCGAGTTCGGCGCGGTGAGCGTGGTCAGCGGCCACATCACCGGCCAGACCGACACCCTCCCGCTGCACGTCGAGAAGCTCTACAACGAGTATCAAGGCGCGGCCGCCTTCGCCGTCGCAAGCATCCTCGCCCTCGGCGCGCTGTTCACCCTCGGCGTGAAGACCTGGCTCGAATGGCGCGAGCAGAAGCTCGAGGAGCTGGCGCAGCAGGCGGAGGCGGCGGAGGGGGAGGGAGCGCCATGAACAAATTCATCTCTCCGTGGCTGAATCGTGGTGCGTGGTGCGTGGTGCGTGAAGACACGACCCGCGCCCGGTCACAGTCACGCACCACGCACCACGCACCACGTCTTTCCCATGAGCATTGAACTGAAGAACGTCACCAAGCAGTTCGGCGGGGTGGCCGCGGTCAACGGCGTCAGCTTCACCGTGGCGGACGGCCAGCTTGTCGCGCTGCTCGGGCCGTCCGGCTGCGGCAAGACCACCGTGCTGCGCATGATCTCCGGTCTCGAAGCGCCGACCGCCGGCGAGATCCTCGTGCGCGGCAAACCGGTCAACGACGTGCCCGTGCAGAAGCGCAACATCGGCTTCGTCTTCCAGGGCTACGCGCTCTTCAAGTCCATGAGCGTGGCGGACAACATCGCCTTCGGCCTCAAGATCAAGCAGTGGTCGCGGCCCGACCGCGACGCGCGCGTGGCCGAGCTGATCGAACTGCTCGGGCTGAAGGATTTGGAGAAGCGTTACCCGCACCAGCTCTCCGGCGGCCAGCGCCAGCGCGTCGCGCTCGCCCGCGCGCTTGCGCCCAAGCCCGACGTGCTGCTGCTCGATGAACCTTTCGCCGCCGTGGATGCGAAGATCCGCCAGGAGCTGCGCGAGATGCTCGTGAACCTGCACCACGAGCTGAACGTGACGACCATCTTCGTGACGCACGACCAGGAGGAGGCGATGGAAGTCAGCAACCGCATCGTGATTTTCGAGAAGGGCCGGCTCGCGCAGATCGGCACGCCGCGCGAGGTGTATGAGGAGCCGGCCAATGAATTTGTCGCCCGCTTCATCGGCGTGATGAACATCCTGGACTGCGAAGTGCGCAACGGCCTGGCGCGCTACGGCGAGCTGGAGTTCCCCGCACATGGCGTGGCGGACGGCCAGCAGCTCCGCATCGGCTTCCGCCCCTACGCGGTGCAGGTGTCCACGGATCGCGGAGCCTACCGCTACCGCGCGGTGCTGCGGCACACCTACTTCCTCGGCGTGCTGCTGCGGCTGGAGCTGGAGCTCCCCAGCGGCATGATCCTCCGGTCCCGCATGACCAAGGAAGACTACGCCCGGCTCAACCTCACCGAGGGCGCGGAGGTTTCCCTGCAAATCCGCCAATACCGCGTGCTCGCGCGCGAAGGCGAGCATCTCCAGCCCGAAGTCGCCGTGGTGCACGAAGTCCCGCCGACCATCGCGGAAGGCATCTGACCGCCCGCGAACCGCCCGCAACCGCGCTGAATTCCGAAGCCCATTCCCATCCGTGTCATCCGCGTCATCCGCGGTTTCATTCTTGGAGTTCGGCTAAAAAGCTGACGCTGCGAGGGCCGCCGAAGTTGACCACAGAGACGCGATGAACACAGAGATTTTCCATCGCTTCCCTCTCTGTGTTCATCGCGTCTCTGTGGTCACAATTTCAAAGCTTGGTATGGAGGAGGCGGGGCATCCGACTGTCGGTGGGCATTCTGCGTAGCGTCTGGACCGCAGTTGCGTTCCACCGGCTGAAGCCGGGACTCCGAACGCGGTTCAGGGAAGCCCATTCCCATCCGTGTCATCCGCGCAATCCGCGGGCTCCCTTTCGGAGTTCGGGCTCGGCTCCGTGCGGTTTCGCATTTTTGTGACCGGGCGCCGTCTTTCCCTTCTGGGTTTCTGGTCACTCCCGGTCCTGCCGCTGGTTCATCACTGACCAAGTGGTCAGCTTCTGATCGACCATGGGTAAGCCACTTACCACTTCTGCGGGTTGGCCACCCTGCGGTGCGCCACGGACCGCCGCGCGCCCGCGTCTGCTTGCCTGCGTGGAGCCCCGGCGAGTTGGCTCGTTCAATGCTCAGGAGAGGGCGGCGCGTTGCAACGGATGGCGGGCACGATGTCCGCCGGCTGGCGAAACGCACTGAACATACTGCTTAAATTTATGACTCACCGACCCCGCAATTCCGGCTTCACCCTCGTGGAAATCATGATCGTGGTCGCCATCATCGGCCTCCTCGCGGCCATCGCTATTCCGAACTTCGTAAAGGCCCG
>CAZOCL010000165.1:0-13955 GCA_964578245.1 uncultured Klebsiella sp.
GAACCTGCGACCCCATCCGTGTGAAGGATGTGCTCTACCACTGAGCTAAGCGTCCCACCGAAAGCGGGGGCGAGACTAATTGCACGGCGGGCGAAGGCAAGCAGGTTTTCCACGGACCAGTGATTTTGAAGCAGGGGGTTGCCAAGTCGCCGTCTGCCCGTATTATCCCCGCGCAACCAAACGAATGCGACAGTTCATCACCATCGCGACAAACGCGTTCATGGAACTGGTCCGGCAGCCGATCTTCCTGCTGCTGGCGACCTTGTCGTCCCTGTTCATCGTGTTTCTGGCGGCGGTGCCCTACTTCGCCATGGGCGAGGACACGAAGCTGGTGAAGGACAGCGCGCTGGCGGTGATGCTGATGATCGGGCTGTTCGTGGCGGTGCTGAGCGCGTCGGCCTCGGTGGCGCACGAGATCCGCACCGGGACGGCGCTGGCGGTGCTGGCCAAGCCGGTGGGGCGGGCGAAATTCCTGCTGGCCAAATACTGCGGCTTGGCGGCGGCACTGGTGGTGCTGGCGTATGTGAATTCGCTGGCGACGCTGCTGGCCAGCCGGATGGCTTTCGACGCTTACGGCGAGGCGGACTTGTATGGGACGGGAATATACTTCGGCTCCGTGGCTCTGGCATACGTGCTGGCTGGATTCACAAACTACTTCCTGCGCCGACCGTTTGTGTCGGACGCGGTGCTGTTCCTGACGGTGCTGACGACGATTGCGTTTGTGTGGCTGGCGTTCTTCGTCGAGTTGAAGCGGCCGGGCAGCACGTTTGAGGTGGGCATGTATCGGGTGGACTGGCGGCTGCTGCCGGCGTGCGTGCTGGTGCTCCTGGCCTTGCTGCTGCTGGCCGGGCTGGCGCTGGCGTGCTCGACGCGCTACGACACGGTGCCGACGCTGGTGATCTGCACGGCATTGTTCCTGCTGGGTTTGATGAGTGATTACCTGTTCGGCCGTCAGGCGGAGGCCGGTTCGTGGTGGGCGACGGTGTTTCACACGGTGCTGCCGAACTGGCAGTTGTTCTGGCTGGCGGATGCGATTGAAGGCACCCGCAACCACGCGATCCCCGGAATCTGGGGTTACGTGGGGAAGGCCACCGGGTATGTGGTGGGCTATTTGGGCGCGTCGCTGGCCGTCGCGCTGATGTTGTTTGAAGACCGAGAGCTGAGCTGACGCGATGGAACGCAACTTGCAACCGACCGGGCTGGTCAACCTACTCATTTCGCTCGTCGCCGCTGGCGTCGGCACCTACATCTCGCGCCAGACCGCGTCGTTGAGCGACGAGGTGGTCAGCGTCTTTTTGGGGCTGGGCTTTCTGGTCACGCTGTTCAGCTACTTCCAGATGCGGATGGAGGCCCGCGAAAAGCTGGAGAAGCTCGAACTGGAGGAGCTGGCGAAGTCGGCGCGCAGCACGACGCTGTTTGAAGGCACCGATGCGGAGGCTTTTCCGGCGCGGCGCGCCCGGGAGCAGTTCGAGCGCTGGCTGGTGCCGGCGTTTTGCATCCTGCTGCTGGCGGTGCAGGGGCTGACTGTCTGGTGGGTCTGGCGTCAGACCCTCAACCCGGCGGTCGGCGAGGTGAAGGTCTCGCTGCTGCCGATGATGGCGGCCTTCTTTGGCTTTCTGTTCTTCCTACAGTTCCTCCCCGGTCGTTACTCGGTGAATGTGGCCCGGCTGGAAGGCCAGCGGCTGCTCCGGCCAGGGGGCAGTTTCCTGCTGCTCGGAGGGTATTTGAGCCTGCTGGCCGCCGCCGGCAATGTGGCGGTTTACTTCGCCCACGGGAAAGTGGACCTCTATCTGGCTCGCGCATTGTGCGTGGTGCTCACGCTGCTGGCGGTGGAGAATCTCTTCACGCTCATCCTGGAGATTTATCGTCCCCGGGTGCGTGGGCAGGCGGCGCGGGTGCTGTATGAGAGCCGGCTGGTCGGGCTGCTGGGGCAGCCGGAGAGCCTTTTCACGACGGCCGCCCATGCGCTGGATTACCAGTTCGGGTTCAAGGTTTCCGAGACCTGGTTCTTCCAGTTCCTGCAAAAGGCGTTTGTGTGGCTGCTGGTGGTGCAGGCGAGCCTGCTCTGGGTGTCCACCTGCTTCGTCTTCGTGGAGCCTGAGGAGCAGGCGCTGCTGGAGCGCTTTGGCAAGCCGGTGGGCGAGGTGCTCAATCCGGGGGCGCATGTGAAGCTGCCGTGGCCGATGGACCACATCTATCGCTTCCAAACCCATCGGGTGCAGACTTTCACGGTCGGGGTGGTGCCCCAGGAAGGCGAGGCGGAGGAGAACACGATTGTCTGGACCAAGAGCCATTACAAAGAGGAGTTCAACCTGCCGGTGGCCAACAAGGAGACTTTGACGGCGGTCACCGGGGACAAGAAGACCACGCCGCCCGCCAACCTGGTCACGGCCAGCGTCCCGGTCCAGTATCAGATCAGCGACATCGTGGCCTGGGCGCGCAATCACGCGAACCCGAACGATCTGCTGGAACGGATCGCCACCCGCGAGGTGGTGCGTCACCTCATCAGCGTGGATTTCTTCGAGTTCATGTCGGCCGGCCGGCAGCAGGCGGCGGAATCGCTCCGGGCGAACATTCAGAAGGCCGCTGATGCGGAGAAGCTGGGCGTGCTGATCCTCTTCGTCGGCCTGCAGGACGTGCATCCGCCGGTGAGCGTGGCCGAGGCCTTTGAGGCGGTGGGCGGAGCGCAGCAGACGCGGGAGGCGAGGATTCTCACCGCGCAGGGGGATGCGGCCAAGATCAGCGCCCTGGCCGTGGCGGAGGCGCAGAAGGTCATGGACGCGGCACGGTCTTTCGAGGTGCGCCGGGTCTCGGAGGCGGGGGCGATCGCGGGGCAGTTCCAGCACCAGATAGCCGCGTTTGAAGCCGCGCCCACGGTTTATCCGCAGCGGATTTATCTCCAGACCTTTGCCAAGGCCATCGCCAAGTCCCGCAAATACATCATCGCGACCACGAATTCGAACGAGATGATCCAGCTCAATTTGGAAGACAAGATTCGGGATGACCTGTTGAACAGCCTGGAAATCCCCCAGAAGAAATGAACCGTTCGAGCCAGCGCCAGCGCATGAGCCGGAAGTCTCCCGAGGCTTCCGGGCGCAGCGCCTTGCCTGCATCAGCACCCTGCTTTCAGCCCGTTCCCTGACTATGCGCAATCCAGTCACATTCGTCGCCGGTGTCGTCATCCTGGCCATCTTCGGCTCCATCTCGTTCCTCTACCAAGTGCGGCAGAGCGAGGTGGCGTTCAAGACCACCTTTGGCAAGGCGGACACGGAAATCGTCTCCGCCGGGCTGCATTTCAAGGCTCCGTGGCCGATCCAAAAGGTGCATAAGTTCGACGCCCGCATGCACAACTTCGAGGGCAAGTTCGAGGAGGCCAAGACGGCGGACGGCTACAACCTGCTCGTGCTGGTGTATGCCGGCTGGCGCATTGCCGAGCCGCAGAAGTTCCACTCCAGCTTCCCCGGCGGGGTGGACGATGCCAAGCGCAGCCTCGAGAGCATCGTGCGCAGCGCCAAGAATGCCGCCGTGGGCCGGCATGCCTTCACGGACTTCATCAACACGGACCCGGCGCAGCTCAAGTTCGACAAGATCGAGGAGGAAATCCTCGCCGAGGTCGCCGGCGCGGTGAAGGTGAAGTTTGGCATGGAGGTGAAGTTCCTCGGCATCAAGCGGCTCGGCTTCCCTGAGAGCGCCACCCAGAAGGTCTTTGAGCGCATGAAGGAAGAGCGGCAGCGGCTGGTGAAACAATTTGAGGGGGAAGGCGAACGTGAGGCCTCCATCATCCGGTCCGAGGCCGACCGCAAACGCAACGAGCTGATCGCCCGGGCCGAGGCGGAGGCGACCAAGCTCCGCGGCCAGGCGGAGGCTGAGGCCGCCAAGGCCTACAAGACGCTGGAGCAGAACCCTGAACTGGCCGTCTTCCTCCAGAAGCTCGCCTCGATGGAGCAGGTTTCGAAGGAGCGCGCGACGCTGATTCTGGATCAGAACACGCCGCCGTTCGATCTCCTGCGCGCCACCAACTCGCCCGTCCGCCCCACCGCCGGCAAGAAGTAAGCAGCCTGCCATGAGCGACCACGACCATTCTCATTCGCACGGACCGAACGACCACGGCCACAGCCACGGGCCGGGCGCGGACGACCACGCGCACGCACACAGTCACGGTCCGGCCGATGATCACGACCAGGCGGCGGGAACTCCCGGGCCTGCGCCACACTCGCCCATGGAGGATTCCAGCACCCAGGCGCTGTCGGATGCGCTGAAGAGCAGCTTTCTCGTGGTCCGGATCGCCCTGCTGGGGCTGGTCATTCTCTTCTTCGCGCAAGGGGTCTTCACGGTCGGCCCACAGGAGGTTGCCATCAAGCTGCTCTTCGGGGCGCCGACGGGCACGGGCGAGGAAGCCCTGCTGAAGCCGGGCCTGCACTGGTCCTTCCCTGAGCCGATCAATGAGATCATCAAAATTCCCAAGGGCCAGGTGCACACGATTGTTTCCAGTGCTGGCTGGTATCCGGTGACCAGGGAGCAAGAACTCGCCGGTCAGGAGCCGCCCGCCGGAGGCACGCTCAACCCGGCGATGGATGGTTACACGCTCACGTCGGACGGCAACATCATGCATGTGCGGGCGACGTTGCGTTACTACATCGCCGACCCGGTGAAGTATGCCTTCGGCTTCGCCGCCGCCTCGAACCTGGTGCAGAACGCGCTGAACAACGCCCTGCACCACGCTTCGGCCCAGTTCACGGTGGACAAGGCCACGCGGCAGGACATCACCGCCTTCAAGGAGAAGCTGATGAACCGCGTGCAGCAACTGGTGCTGGCACAGGGCCTGGGCATTGAGTTCGACGCGCGTAACTGCGACGTGGTCGCCATCCCCCCGCGCCAGGTGAAGGCCGCCTTTGACGCCGTGCTGGAGGCCGAGAACGACAAGCGCAAGGCCATCAATACTGCCGAGGGCGACGCCAACACGACGCTCACCAAGGCCCAGGCGGAGGCCGACGCCATCCGCAACGGCGGCCGTGCCGACGCCACGCGCATCGTGCAGTCTGCCCAGGCGGATGCGGACTATTTCCTGGCCCGGCTGCCGGAGTTCAAGAGCAACCCCCAGCTCTTCCGCGACCGCCGCCTAACGGAGACGATGGCCACGGTGCTGGCCAGCGCGCAGGAAAAATACGTTTTAGTTGAGCGCACCGATGGCACTCCGCGCGAACTGCGCATATTGTTGAACCGTGAGCCCTTGAAGCCACAGGCGCCGAAGCAACCATGACCGCAAATGAAGCAGGATTCAGTAATCAGTGTTCAGTATCCAGTGAGCCACCTCCCGCTGTGGCCCGCTCGACTGATTACTGAACGCTGAACACTGATTACTGAACAATTTCCATGCAAGTAACCAGCCTCCTCAGCCAGCAGGAACACGATCACGCCCACGGCAAGGACTGCGCTTCCTGCGGGCACGATCATGAGCACGCGAGCCAGCAGCTCGGCATCACGCTGCTCGGCCTGATCCTCGTCATCAACTCCTTCATCATCGAGTGGTTCACCGCCAACGGAAAGACGATGGCTGATCTTAGCGCAGGCATCGGGGCCGTCGTGCTGGGCTGGCCCATCGTGGTGGTGGCGGTGAAGGACTTGAAGCGCGGCAACCTGACGACGAATGAACTCGTCGCGCTCGCCGTGCTCGCGTCCTTCGCCAGCGGGCACTATCAGGAGGCGGGCGTGGTCAGCTTCTTCATGCTGCTGGGCCAGATCATCGAGAGCCGCACCGCCGAGGGGGCCCGGCTCTCCATCGAGTCGCTCATCAAGCTCACGCCCACCAAGGCCCGGCGCATCGTCGGCGGCAAGGAAGAGGAAGTCGCCGTCCACGAACTCAAAAATGGCGACGTCATCCGCGTCCGCCCCGGCGACAACGTCGCTGCGGATGGCCAGATCGTCTCCGGTGAAGGCTCGATCAACCAGGCGAACATCACCGGCGAGTCGCTCCCCGTGGACAAGAAGAGCGGCGACCAGGTCTTCGCCGGCACGATCAATCTGACGGGTGTGCTGGAGATCAAGGTCACGCGCGCGGGCACTGATTCCACGCTCTCCCGGGTGCGCGAACTGATCCTTGCCGCCGAGAAGACGAAGCTGCCCATCATGCGCATCGTGGACCAATACATGAGCTTCTACACCCCGCTCGTGCTGGTCATCGGCGCGCTGGTGTGGGCGTTCACCGGCGAGTTGAGCCGCGTCATCGCTGTCTTCATTGTCGCGTGCCCCTGTGCGTTCATTCTGGCCACGCCCACCGCGATGGTGGCCGCGCTCTCCGCGGCGGCGCGCCTGGGCATCCTCATCAAGAACGTCGCGGACATTGAACTGGCGGCGAAAATCAACGCTTTCGTCTTCGACAAGACCGGCACGCTCACCACCGGCAAGCTGGCGGTCAGCCGGCTGGCACCCGCCGCGGGCATTGCCCCGGCGGACCTGCTCCGGGTGGCAGCGAGCGCCGAGCAGTTCAGCAATCACCCGACGGCCAAGGCCTTGACCGCCCTTGCCATAGAGGCGGGGGTCCCGCTGGCGGAGCCAAAGAATTTTGCCGAGGCGGCCGGGCGTGGCGTGAAGGCCAACGTGGATGGCACGGTGGTCCTGGTGGGCCGCGCGCAGTGGCTCAAGGACAATGGCGTGCCCGGTGACTTCATGCAGACGGTGGACGTGAACGAGACGGAGGGCTACAGCCTCCTCTTCATCGCCCGCAATGGCGCATGCATCGGCTGGGTGGGCTTGCAGGACGAGACCCGGCATGAGGCGAAGGAAGCGTTGCAAGATTTGAAAGATACCGGCGTGCGCCGCGTGGCGATGGTTTCCGGAGATCGCCAGCCGGTGGCGGCCCGCGTGGCCAAGGAAATCGGCTGCGAAGAGGTGGTCGCGGAATGCCTGCCGCAGAACAAGGTCGAGTATGTCAAGGCCATGCGGGCCAAGGGCTATCGCGTTGCCGTGGTCGGCGACGGCGTGAACGACGCCCCGGCGTTGGCGGCGGGTGATCTGGGCATCGCGATGGGCGCGGCCGGCAGCGAAGTGGCCATCCACAGCGCCACCATCGCCCTGATGAACAACGATCTGCGCCGGCTGCCGTTCCTGATCCGCCTCTCGCGCATGACGCGCACCGTGATCAACCAGAATTTCCTGTTGGGCGTCGTATTCGTGATTGGCGGCCTGGTGCTTGCGGCGATGAGCTACATCAGTCCGATTCTCGCCGCGGTCATGCATGTGGTCGGCTCGTTGATCGTGGTGTTCAACAGCGCCCGGCTGGTGCGCCAGGGCGAGGAACTCGAACCCTTCCAGGCGGGTGCGCCGGTGAACCCGCCGCCGGCCGGGGGGCCTAGCCGGCATGAAGCAGCGGGGCAGTTGCAGCCGAAGCTGGCGTGAGGCCTGCGCATGGCTGCTTCGCGGCCTCGTTCGCAATGAACTTGAATGGTTGAACTATGACCGCCCTCGATACCCTCCAGCCTGAAGTCGCCGCGCGGACCAACACCGAGGCCGTGATCTCTGTGCGCGGCCTCACCAAGGTCTTCAAGGACTTCTGGGGCCGGCCCAAGGCCCGCGCGGTGGACAATGCGAACTTCGAGGTCCGGCGCGGTGAAATCTTCGGCCTGCTCGGGCCGAACGGCTCCGGCAAGTCCACCACCATCAAGATGTTGCTGGGCCTGCTCTATCCGACCAAGGGCCACATCGAGATCTTCGGGCATTCGCCGCGGCATGTGAAGACCAAGGCGCGCATCGGCTATCTGCCCGAAGAAAGCTACCTCTACAAGTATCTCGATTCCCGCGAGACGTTGGATTTCTTCGGCAACCTCTTCCAACTCGCGCCCGGTGAGCGCGACAAGCGCACCGAGCAGTTGCTGGAGATGGTCGGCCTCAGTCAGGTCCGCAGCCGCACGGTGGGGGAGTTTTCGAAGGGCATGCAGCGGCGCATCGGCCTCGCCCAGGCGCTCATCAACGATCCTGATCTGGTCATCCTCGACGAGCCGACCGCCGGGCTTGATCCGCTGGGCTGCCGCGAGGTGAAGGACGTCATCCTTGCGCTCAAGAATCGTGGCAAGACGGTCATTCTCAGCAGCCACCTCCTGAGCGATGTGGAAGATGTCTGCGACCGCGTGGTGATCTATTACGGCGGCAAGATCCAGGCAGATGGAACGCTGAAGGAACTGCTCACTGAACGGGACTCCGTCCGCATCACGCTCCCCGCACTGCCGCGCGAGGCGATGGAGAACATCCTTGGCACCATCCGCCGCGACGTGGCGGCGGATCGCATCCAGCTCGACAACCCGACGCAGAACCTGGAGAGCTATTTCCTTGGCGTGGTGAACCGCGCCCGCGCCAGCGAGCAGACCGCTGGTGCCACCAGCGGCAACCAGGTGGCCGAGTATCTGCGCGGCGGGGCGGAGGCCGGTGCGCAGCAGCAGGCCCGGGTCCTGGACCGGCTCATTGCGGCCGCTCCGGTGGCGGAAGCGGCTGCCCCGGTCGTGATGGTTCCCAGCGCGGCGGAGATCGAGGCCCAGAAGAAACTGGCCGCGCTCGCCGCCCCAGCTCCGGCGGTTCCCGAGCCGAAGGTCGAAGTTGCGGCCAAGCCGGTCCTGGACAAGGCCAAGGCCAACGAGAAGCTGGCGAATCTGCTGGGCAAGCCCAAGTAGTCCCGTCATGGCCGCCCATTTTGAAATTCTAAAACACCCGCATCAGGGCCTGATGGCTGTGAAGCATGGCTTCTCCTGGCCGGCGGCGGTATTTGGCTGGGCCTGGGCTTTGGTGAGACAGCTTTGGGTGCCTGCGTTGGGCTTGCTGGCGGTTCATGTGGCACTGGCGTTTCTGGCCCGGAAGATCATCACTGACAATGCCGCTTTGCTGAGCTGCCTGGGCATTGGCGTTCAGGCCTGGTTCGGCTTCCGCGCCAACTACCTGCTGGGCCGCTCGTATCAGGAGCGCGGGTTCCTCTACCAGGGCCTGGTCCCCGCCACCTCGCCTGCCGATGCCATCGCGAAGTTCAAGGCGGTCGGGGAGAATACGCCCGCCGAATGGCGGCTGGGGACTGCTCCAGTCCTGTTCTCCCTGCCCGAGTCGTGGCAGCAGATGCTCGCGGTCGCGCGCCTCACTATCAAGGCGGTCGTGCGCTACCGCCTGCTGCCTGTGCTCGCCGTCGTGCTCGTGCTGGTGGTGGTGGGCCTTCCGCTCATGCTCAAGCACGACGGCACCGCACGTGGCCTGGTGCAGATCGTCATCACCTATTGCCTCAGTGCGGTCACGGCGATCCTTGGCCTGGTCACCCTCTGGTTGTCGACGGGCACCCTTGCGCGGGACGTGGAAGACTGTTCAATGCAGATGGTCGTGGTGAAACCCATCCCGCGCTGGCAGATCTGGCTGGGCAAGTGGGTGGGCATCATGGGGCTGAACTTCGCGTTGCTGGGGCTTTCCGGGCTGTCGGTCTATCTGCTCATCCAGTGGCGTGCGGCCAGCCTGCCGGACAAGGAACAGGCAATCTTGAAGAACGAACTTCTGATTGCGCGTGGTTCCTTGAAGGAGCCGCTGCCGGACCTTGATCCGGATGTGGAGAAAGTCCTCAAGGAACGCATCAAGGAAATCGGCGCGATTGCCAACGGCGCGGATCTGGCCCGCGTGCGCAAGGACGTCAAAGAGTCGCTCAAGGCCCAGTATGAGGCCGTGGGGCCGCGCCAGTCCCGGGCCTGGGTCCTTGAGACCGGCTTGGTCCGCGGGCAGTTGGAAAACACGCCCATCTACCTCCGGGTGAAGTTCCGGTCCGCGCAATACAGCCTCAAGCCGGAGACGCATGGAACGCTCTGGGAGATTGGGCCGCCCAACTCGACCAACCGCGTTCGCATCAGCCGTCCGCTCACCTCGGACACGTTCCACGAATTCGGCGTCAACCTGCTGGATGCCAGAGGCAACCCTGTGGCCGAGCCGGTCAAAGGTGGCCAGTTCAAGAACCTGCTTGATCCCGAAGGCCGGCTTTTCATCGTGTTCGGCAACCCCAATCCCGCCGCCATCCTCTTCGATCTGCAGGAGGGCATGGAAGTGTTGTATCATGAAGGCGGGTTTGGCCTGAACTTCGCGCGCGGGGTCACGATCATCTTCATCTGGCTCGGGCTGCTGGCGGCCATCGGCCTGGCGGGTGCGTCCTACCTCTCCTTTCCGGTCGCCGCCTTCTTCTCGATCACCGTGCTCATCTGCGGGCTGATGAGCGGGACGGTCGCCAACGTCGTCAAGGACGGCACCTTCGGCAGCACCAACCATGATACTGGCGTGCCGGAAGGCGTGCTCGGCGCGGTGGACTTCATCATGGTGCCGATCTTCCGTGGCGCGGACGCCTTGCTCACGATGGTGAACTCCTTCTCGCCGATCGATTCTTTGAGCACGGGCCGCAGCGTGACCTGGACGATGCTGCTGCAGGCGGTGTTGCAAATATGGGTTTTGATCGGTGGTTTCTTTGCGGTGGTGGGCATTTTTGCCTTCACCCGGCGCGAACTGGCGACGGCACAGGGCAAGGGCTGACATGAACGACCGTCGCTTCTTCAAACCTCTGCTCGCACTGCTGGCGCTTTTGCTGCTGGTCGGCGTCAATTTTTCCCAGCGCGCGCTGACAGCCGAGCGAACCCGCCTCAAGCTCACGCGTGTGGAGGCCGACCAGAGCATGCCTCCGGCGATGGCGTTCACGGCCGTCGCCCTGGGCGGGTTTCGTGGGCTCATCTCCAATGCGCTCTGGATTCGGCTCAACGACCTCCAGCTCGATGAAAAATACTTCGAGATGGTGCAGCTCTCCGACTGGATCACGAAGATGCAGCCGCACTTTGTGGCGGTGTGGGTGCATCAGGCCTGGAACCTTTCCTACAACATCTCGGTCAAGTTTCCCAATCCCAACGACCGCTGGTTCTGGGTGAATCGTGGCATCGAACTGCTGCGCGATGAGGCGCTCAAATACAACCCGAATGAGACACTGATCTACCGCGAGCTGGCCTGGCACTTCCAGCACAAGATGGGGGCGAATCTCGACAACGCCCACATGACCTACAAGCGCGAATGGGCGCGTCTGATGACCGAGGTCTTTGGCAATCAGAGCAAGCCCAACTGGGAGGAGCTGCTCAATCCTCAGACCGACGAGGCGAAGCGGCGCACTCAGCTCCTTCGTGAGAAATACAAGCTGGACCCCAAGCTCGCCCGCGAGGTGGACGAGAAATACGGCCCGCTGGAGTGGCGGCTGCCGGAGACGCACGCGATCTACTGGGCGTATCTTGGCCTCAAAAACTCGAAGCCGGAGCAGCTCATCACCCTGCGCCGCGTCATTTACCAGTCCATGCAACTGGCCGCGCAGCGGGGCCGGCTCATCTACAACCCGGTGGACAAATACTTTGAGTTTGGCCCGAATCTCGTGGCCATCCCGATGGCGAACGAAGGCTACGAGGAGATGATTGCGGCGGCCCTCGAGAGCAACGACAACGTGAAGAACGCGCACGCGAACTTCCTGAAGCAGGTCATCACCGACCTCTATACCCACAACCGCGAGCAGGATGCCGCGCGCTGGCACGAATATCTCGGCAAGAAATATCCGAACCGCTACACCCGGCCCGGCCAGACTGTCACCGAGTTCGTGCTGGAGCGCTACAAGGAGCTGATGGACCTCGGCAAAGACAAGGTGCAGAGCGCCATCGAGGGCATGTTCATGCGACACTTCTACGAGCTGGCGATTGGCCAGGATGACCGCGCGCAGGGGTATGTGAACCTGATCAAGCAGATCCATGCGGAGTATGCGAAGAAAGTGGTGCGATCGGAACGCGACCGGGTGGACCTGCCGCCGCTGGCCAAGCTGCGCCAGGACGTGCTGAACCGGCTGATTGACGCGCCGCCGGGCGAGGGCTGGAGCCCGCAGTTGCGGCTGCAACTGCTGACCGCGCTAAACCTGCCGGTGCCCAAGGATGCGCCGTGGCTCAACGCCCCGGCGCCGCAGACCATGACTCCCGGCACCCTTGTGGCCCAGGGCGCGACCAACCGTCCCAACAGCTTCATCCCGCCCAAAGTGGATAACAACACCCCCGAGCTGAATCTTAAAGCGGGCAAGGAATTCCTCGCCAAGAACCGGCAGCAGGCGGATGTCGTGGAGCGTCCCAGCGGCCTGCAGTATCGGATTCTGAAGGCGGGCACTGGCAAGGTGCCCACCACGAAGGACAAGGTGCAGGTCCACTACACGGGCCGGGTGGTGGACAAGAAAACCCTGCAGCTCGGCGGAGTGTTTGACAGCTCTTACGAGAAAAACATGCCTGCCGAGTTTGACGTGACCGGGGTCATCAAAGGCTGGACCGAGGCGCTGCTGCTGATGCCTAAGGGCAGCAAGTGGCAGCTCGCCATCCCCCACTACCTCGCCTATGGCGAGCGCGGCAGTCCGCCGGGGATTGGCCCGAACGAGGTGCTGATCTTCGATGTGGAACTGCTGGATATTCTCAGCAAGTAGAGCCACCGGCGAAAAAAGCACGGGCTTGTGATTGTCCAAGGCGCAACTTGTCACCCGCACGCACCGAACGCGGTCTCTCCCTCTCCTCCATGGAATGGAGGAGAGGGCCGGGGAGAGGAGGTGCGTTACGTCGCAGCGCTGTCGAAGCTCCCGTCTCTCCAACCCTCTCCCCGCTCGTGCCTCGCGGGGCGAGGGGGTTCAGTTGCTGTGGCAAGGGCGCCGGAATTGGTAAGATTGAGAACTTAGTCGGCCGCACGTTGACATAACATGAATCCTTATCTCCATTTCGTTTCTGAATACGCGCGTTTTGCGAAGGAAGGCAAAGCCTGGCCGCTCGGTGGATTTCCCCACTGTCCACGACCGGAGGTTGCTCCGGACGCTCCGGTGGCGCTGATCTTCTCCCCGCACCCGGATGACGAGGTGATCATCGGCGGGCTGGGGCTGCGGCTGCTGCGCGAGGCAAAGTGGAACGTGATCAACGTGGCCGTCACCCAGGGCAGCAACCAGGCGCGGCAGGCCGGGCGCTGGGACGAGTTGCAGGCTTGTTGCGACTGCATCGGCTTCGGACTGGTGCAGACCATCCCAGGCGGCCTGGAGAAGGTGAACGTGAAGGCGCGCGAGAACGACCCCACCCACTGGGTCGCTTCCGTGAAGACCATCGCCGACATCCTGGCGAAGCATCGTCCGCAGGCGATTTTCTTCCCGCACGACACGGACTGGAACAGCTCGCACATTGGCACACATCACCTCGTGCTGGACGCGCTGCGCACGTTGCCGACGGACTTCCGCACCGTCGCGGTCGAGACAGAGTTCTGGGGCGCGATGGCATCGCCGAATTTGATGGTGGAGATCAGCACGCAGGACCTCGCGGACCTCATCACGGCGCTGACGTTCCACGTCGGCGAAGTGCTGCGGAATCCCTATCACCTCACGCTCCCGGCCTGGATGGTGGACAACGTGCGGCGTGGTGGCGAGGTGGTGGGCGGGCAGGGCGGCGCGGTGCCGGACTTCACGTTTGCGACGCTCTACCGGCTGCGGAAATGGAACGGACGGGAACTGGAGCAGGCTTACGAGGGTGGAAAAAATCTCCCGTGCGGGACGAATCCGGCGGGGCTGTTTGCCTGACTCAACGTAGGAGACGACGTGAGGAGTCTCTGACATTTCTTCCGCGAGCCGGATTTCGCGTTTGAATGGAGACTCCTTACGTCGTCACCTACAGAGATTTTATTTTACCGGCAATCTTGCCTTGATCAGATACATCATCGCCTTCAACGCCAGTTCCACGAAGAGGAACGGTTTGGCGATGAGGTCGGTGCCGCCGCTGAGCGTGGACTTGGCGCGATTGGCGAAGTCACTCAGGCTCGTCACAAAAATCACGGGCGTGTTTTTATGGTCTTTCGTGGCGCGCAATCTTCCGCACAGCTCGAAGCCATCCATGCCGGGCATGACAACGTCGGTGACGACGAGGTCAAAA
>CAZOCL010000166.1:0-4105 GCA_964578245.1 uncultured Klebsiella sp.
CCCGCAAGTGGTCCGCCGAGCGCGTGCAGTGGGGCGCGCCCATCGGCAAGCACGCCGCCATCGCCGACAAGCTCGGGCGCATGGCCGCGAACATCTTCGCGATGGAGGCCATGACGCTCTACACCGCGAGCCTCGTGGACAAGGACAAGAAGGCCGACATCCGCCTCGAAGCCGCGATGTGCAAGCTCTGGGGCAGCGAGCGCGCGTGGGAGATCGTGGATGACACGATGCAGATCCGCGGCGGGCGCGGCTACGAGACTGCGCAGTCCCTCAAGGAACGCGGCGAGGCACCCATCGCCGTGGAGCGTCTGCTGCGCGACTGCCGCATCAACACCATCTTTGAGGGCAGCAGTGAAATCATGCGGCTCTTCATCGCGCGCGAGGCGCTGGACCCGCATTTGAAAGTGGCAGGGGCTGTGCTCAACTCACAATTGCCCCTGGCCGTTCGCGCCCGGGCCGCCATGAAAGCAGGACTCTTCTACGCCGGCTGGTATCCGCAGCAATGGCTGCCCTCGTTCGGGTCGGTGGACGCGCATCCCAAGCTTGCGAAGCACCTCAAGTTCGCCCGCCGCACCGCGAAACGCCTGGCTCGCTCGCTCTATCACGCGATGGTGCTGAACGGTCCGAAGCTCGAGAAGCAGCAGGTGCTGCTCGGCCGCTTCGTGGACATTGGCACGGAAATCTTTGCCCTCACCGCGACCTGTGCGCGCGCGGGATTGAAACTGAAGGAAGCCAAGAGCCTCGAAGAGAAGGAGTCGCTGCTTCAGCTTGTGGATTGTTTTTGCCAGCAAGCCCGCCTGCGCATCGCGCGGCATTTCCAGGGCCTGCATCACAACGCCGACCGCGCGGGCTACAAGCTGGCGCAAGGCGTGCTCTCGGGCCGGCTGGACTGGCTCGAAGAAGGGATTGTCGCCCACAAACCGTGAGCGAGCCTTGCCGGGAGGCTTACCCGGTGCCCGGTCGCGCTTCTCTGTCCCCCCGCGGCCGGGTCTCCCCCTTTTCATTGGTAGCAGCCGACGTGAGGAGGCTCTGACTAAAAATCGAAACGTGCGAACCCCGACGGCGGGGAGCGCGGCCTTCAGGCCGCAGAAACGGGAGCACACCTCGGGTGGTTCGAGCGCACTTTTCCCATCGCAGCCTTCTGCGGCGTGAACGCCGCGCTCCGTTCGCGGCTGGCGCGTCCGGCGCTTTTGGAGTTCGAGCTGAGCCGGAATACGAAACTAGAATGGAGCCTCCTCACGTCGGCTGCTACCGGGATGGGGGCAGGTAGCCTTCGGCCAGTTCGCGAAATACCGCGATCTGCCCGGCTTCCCATACCGGGCCGCGACCAAACTCCTTCGTCAGCAGGGCGGCCACCGCAGGCGCTACTTCGGCCGCCGCCCAGGCATCCAGCAGCAATGCACGCGAGCGGCGGGAGAGCACGTCTTCCACGGTCCGCGCCATTTCATGGCGGGCGGCGTGCAGCACATCATCGGCGGACAAGGGCAGGCCAGGGTGCAGCCACCGTGAGGCGGTGGCGATTCCACCGCCGCACATCAAGGTGTCCGCAGCCGCCTGACCGCTCCGACGATGCGTGTCGGCGAGCGGCAGATGCTCGGTGGCGCACGGTTTTCGGGGGAGGCCGGCGAGTTCCATCGCCTTGTCCACCGCGTCGGCCGCCATCTTCCGGTAAGTCGTCCATTTGCCGCCGGTGATGGTGAGCAGGCCGCCGGGTGAGACGAGCACAACGTGGTCACGGGGCAGGGCGGCGGTTGATTTGGCTCCGGGGAGTTTCACCAGCGGCCGCAATCCGGCGGTGACGCTGAGAATGTCACTCGCGGTCGGGGCCTTCGCGAGATACTGCGCGGCGTGTTCGAGGAGAAACTGGATTTCCGCTGCGAGTGGACGGGGCTCCAGCGGCGTTTCCGTGACTGGTGTATCCGTCGTCCCCACGAGCACCCGCCCGTGCCACGGAATGATGAACAGCACGCGTCCGTCCTCAGTGCGCGGAACCATCAGGGCAGTGTCACCGCCGAGGAACTCGCGCGGCAGCACCAGATGCGCACCCTGGCTCGCAGCGATGACCGGTGGGGCGGCGGGCTCGTCCAAGCGCCGCACCGAGTCGGTGAAGACGCCGGTGGCATTGATGACCACGCGGGCGTGGAGGGAGAACTCCTTGCCGGACTCTGCATCGCACACACGGGCGCCGCAGACTTTTCCGTCCTGCTTGAGCAGCGAGACGACCCGCACATAGTTGGCCACGCTGGCTCCGAGATCGGTGGCCGTTTGGGCCAGTGCCACGGCGAGCCGCGCATCGTCGAATTGACCGTCTTGGTAACGGATGCCGCCGCGCAGGCCGGTGGACCTGGCGTTTGGGAGCGCGTCCACGGTGAGCTGGCGCGACAAATGTCGCGACGGCTCCAGACCAAGGTCGCCGGCAAACCAGTCATAGAGCTTCAGCCCGACACCATAGTAAGGCGCTTCCCACCAGTGGTAGCAGGGGACGACGAACGTCAGCGGATGGACAAGGTGGGGAGCGTTTTGGAGCAGCAGGCCGCGCTCGTGCAGGGACTCGCGCACGAGGGCAATGTTGCCCTGCTTCAGGTAGCGGAAGCCGCCGTGGATGAGCTTGGTGCTCCGGCTGGAGGTGCCTTTGGCGAAATCGTCCTGCTCCACCAGCGCAGTTTTCAGGCCGCGTGCCGCGGCGTCCACCGCCACGCCCAGTCCGGTCGCGCCCCCGCCGATGACCAGCACATCCCAGCGGGTCGGCTGTTCCAGCAAGGCGGCGATGGCCTGTGCGCGGTTCACTCGGTAAGATTAGCGAGACTCTGACACGAACGCGACAGGCAGATTGCACTGCCCACGGAGCGCGGCTGAGTCCCGCTCGACGCGGGATCAGCCGCAGCAACGTCCGGCAGCCGGGTCGGTTTAGATTTCATTATGGCTCGGGCCAGATGTGGTTGCTGCGACTGGTCTCCGCGACACAGCCGCGCCCCGCATCATCAGCAGCCCACCCACAACAGCGCGGCTTTCCCGCGCAACTTTTCATGGTTTCGTGGCGTCTGTCCTTGCTAGACTCCTCTACCGATGACCGCAACTGTCTCGAACAAGCGCCGTGCCGCCATTGCCACGCAGGTGGAAAAGACCGTCCTTAACACGCCGGTCTACGACATCCACACGCACCTCTACGACCCCGCCTTTGGCGAGCTGCTCCTGTGGGGCATTGATGACCTGCTGGTCTATCACTACCTCGTCGCGGAGGCATTCCGCCAGTTTGACCTGCCTTACGACAAGTTCTGGGCGATGTCCAAAACCGAGCAGGCGGACGCGATCTGGAACGCGCTCTTCATCGAGCATTCGCCCATCTCCGAGGCCTGCCGCGGGGTGCTCACCACGCTGAACCGCCTGGGTCTAGACGTGAAGAAGCGCGACCTGCCCAAGCTCCGCAAGTGGTTCGCCGGATGGAAGGTGGCCGACTACACCACGCACTGCATGGAGGTCGCACGCGTGAAACGCATCTGCATGACCAACTCGCCGTTCGACGACGTGGAGCGGGTGGTCTGGGAGCGCGGTTTTAAGCGAGATGAGCGTTTCACCGCCGCCTTGCGCATTGATCCGCTGCTCCTGTCCTGGCACGAGACGGCCGCCCCGCGCCTGCGCGACTGGGGCTACGATGTGACGCCCGAGCTTTCTGAGAAGACCGCGAGCGAGGTCCGCCGTTTCCTCGCCGACTGGACGCGCCGGATCGACGCCCAATACCTGATGGTGTCGCTCCCGCCGAACTTCACCTACCCGGGCGACAACGTCTGTGCACGGCTCATGGAGACCGCCGTGCTGCCGCATTGCCGTGAGTTTGGCCTCCCGTTCGCGATGATGCCGGGCGTGAAACGCGGCGTGAATCCGCTGCTGAAGCTGGCGGGTGACGGCGTTGGTCATTGCGACACGGCGACCTATGAGAGCCTCATCGCGGCGCATCCAGATAACAAGTTTCTGCTCACCGCACTTTCCCGTGAGAACCAGTATTCGCTCTGCGTGGCGACGAGGAAGTTCCGCAACCTGCATCTATTCGGCTGCTGGTGGTTCACGAACATCCCGTATCTCATCGAGGAGATGACCCGGATGCGCC
>CAZOCL010000166.1:4205-13938 GCA_964578245.1 uncultured Klebsiella sp.
TGCTGGTGGTTCACGAACATCCCGTATCTCATCGAGGAGATGACCCGGATGCGCCTGGAACTCATTGGTCTGTCCGTTACGCCGCAGCACTCGGATGCCCGCGTGCTGGATCAGATTCTTTACAAGTGGGAGCACTCGCGCCGGGTCATCGGCCGCGTGCTGGCGGAGAAGTATGGAGACCTGGCCGACACCGGGTGGGAGCCGACGAAGGCGGAGATCGAGCGGGATGTGCAGGATCTGTTCGGCGGCGCGTTCGAGCACTTCTGCGGGCGGCAAAAGGCCCGGGAAGTGGAGGCGGTGAAACGGACGGCGGCAGGGAAGGGGAAGCGCCGGAGTTAGTGGAGCGCCGGTCTCCGACCCGGCGAGTTCGTCGGCAGCAGGATCACGCCGCGTCGGAGACCGGCGCTCCGACAGCACGGAGGACTGATGTGTCCGCTTCACGCGCGGTCTGCGGTTCCCAAACAAAAAAGGCCGGCTGTTTCCAGCCGGCCTTCTCGTGAGTGTCCCGAGCGCGGTTACTTGTATTTGCCGAGCTGTTTGAGCGTCTCGTCGAGGCAGAACTTGATGTAATAATCCGGCTTCTCCGGGTTCGGCTCCTTCTCCAGCGCGCTCAGGGCCACCTCTGCCGCAGCACTGGTCTGGAAGAAGCTACAGGCGCGGATGGCTTCCAGGCGGACGCGCGCGTGGTCGTCCTTGGCCTGCACTTCGAGCAGCTTGAGCGGTTCCTTCACGCGGTCGCGCCAGTAGCAGAGGACGCGGGTCGCGGCGGCACGGGCGTGATAGTCCGGGGAGCGGAGCATTTGCTTGAGCAAGGTTTCGTCCACGATGTTGTGCCACTGGTGGACCCAGAGCGCCTCGCTCAGGTGATGCTCGTAATCTTTGTCGGTCTTGGCGAGGCCGGCGGCCCACTTCTTGGTCGCGGCGATCACCTTGGCGGAGTCGTGCTTGCTCAGCTCGATCTTCGCGCGGGTGCGGACGTCGTCCTCCGGGGTCTTGAGGGCTTCGAGCAGTTTCTCAATCGGCTCGCCGTCGATCTTCACAGGCTTGAGCAGGTCGCGGCCCGGGAAGGTGATGCGGTAGATGCGGCCGTGGGTGTGATCGCGGTTCGGGTCACGCAGATGGTGCTGGAGGTGGCCGATGAGCTGGTTCGACCAGTCCGCGAAGAAGATCGAGCCGTCGGGGGCGACCTTCACCTGGGACGGGCGGAAGTTCGGATCATCCGAACGCACCAGATCTTCAAGCGTCTCGCCCTTCAAGCCCGAGCCATCCTCGGTGACCTTCGCGCGGAAGATGCCCTGGAAGCCAATGACGTTGCAGTTCAGGAAATTCCCCTGGAACTCCTCCGGGAAATGGCGGCTGCTCAGGTAGGTCGTGCCGGCGCACGGACGGGAGGGGCGCTTCCAGAACTGCTGCGGCTTCTTGTGCGTCCCCGGGAAGTCAATGTAGCTGCTGAACGCCGGGCCGAAGAAGTTCTCGTTGCCGGTGCCGTCCGTGATGATGTCGTTGCCCCAATAGTCGAACACGCGGCCGTGGGGGTTCGCGAAACCGCTGGGAACGTAGCGCTCGAACTTGCCGGTGCGCGGCTCGTAGCGGTAGATGGCTCCATCGGTGTTGCGGACCGGTCCCCATGCGGTTTCGACCTGGGTGCGATGGAAGACGCCGTCACTCAGGTAGATCGCGCCACCCGGCTCATAGCAGATCGAGTTGGCCTCATGGTGCGAATCAGCGGCATCCAGGTGGTTGAGCATGCGCTCTTTCCAGTCCGCCTTGCCGTCGCCATCCGTGTCCCGCAGGAGGAGCAGGTTGGGCGAGCGCATGACGAGCACGCCGTCCTTGTAGAACTGGAAGCCGGTCGGGCAGTTCAAGTCATCCACGAAGTGCGTGACCTTGTTCGCCTTGCCCGCGCCCTTGGTGTCCTCGAAAATCAGCAGGCTGTCGCCCTTCGCGCTGGTGGGCGTGCGCTCGGGATAGTTCGGCCAGACGGCGACCCAGAGGCGGCCCTTGGTGTCGAACTCCATCTGCACGGGCTTGCTGAGTTCGGGGAATTCCTTCTCGCTGGCCCACAGCTCCACTTTGCAGCCTTTGGCGAGGGTCATGTGCTTGATCGCCTCCTCGGGGTCGAGGTAGGGCTTCAGGTCGTCCCGGTTCGCGCCGACCGTCGGCACCGGTGGCAGGTTGGAATCATCCACCTTGAGGTCCCCGCCTTTGGCCAGCGCCCAGACGCGCTTTTCGCGGTTCGCCGTCTTCACGTCGCGCTGCGCCATCTCGGGCAGCATCAGTTCCTGGTTGGTGATCTTCGGACCGGGCTTGCCATCCGCCGTTTTGCCGGAGACATAACCGATCTTGGAGCGGTCGCCGTAGATGTTATACGCATCCACCGTGCGGTAGCGGTCGTGCCACTCTTCGGACTTCACGATCACCGCCTGGCGGAGCTTCTCGAGGTTGCCTGCGGGGGCGGTCTCGCCGAAGAGGCCGCGGAAGATCTCGGGGGCGAGCGCCTTGTTGCCAGCCTCGTTGAGGTGGACGCCGTTCATGGTGAGGGACTGTTTCTGTTTCGCGGCCGTGGCGAAGAGCTCAAGCGACGGCGCGAACAAGTCCACGAACGGCACGTCGTTGGCCTTCGCCACCTCGGCCATCGCGGCCGTGTATTTCTGGAGGCGGGCGTTGTTCGCGGCGGGATCGGGGAAGTTCGGGTCCTGATGTCGCTCAGCGGCGATGGGTGAGCAAAGCGCGAGACGGGGCGCGGCTTTGCCGCTGTAGTTCTTCGCCTTGGTTTCCTTGAGGAACTGGCCGAGGTCGGCCTTGAACTTTTCCAGCCCTTCGTCCCCGCTGAACGACTCGTTGAAGCCGAAGAAGGCGATCACCACATCCGCCTTGATGCGCGTCAGCCATTCATCGTTCGTGTAAACGTCCTTGGACCGGTTGCGCAGGCTTTTGTTGCCCTTTTCGATGAAGCCGCCCACGTCGTCGCCGGAGAAGGCGAGGTTGCGGATCACGAGGTCGTGCTTGGGAAACTTGGCGTAGATCAGGGTCTCGAGCCAGCCGTCGTGCTGCAAGCGGTCGGCGAGGCCGCTGCCGATGAGGGCGACGTTCTCGCCGGGCTTGAGTTCAAACTTCTCGGCGGCGTGCGCGAGCCACGCGGAGCCGGCCAGCGCGAGGGCGAGGCAGAGGGAGCGGTTCAATTTCATTGGATGACAATTAGCCCGACAGGTCGTTTTTGACGTGCGGCGGGGAGTTTTATTGAGCAGCGCGCCGGGCGTGGCGAGGAAAATCCCGGGATTCGCGCGATTTGGACCGTGTCCCACGCTCAGTGCGAACGCTCATTGACGACGCCGCCCGGATAAGGTATTCAAATCAAATCAGCGCCGCCATGAATCACGAGCCAATGTTTTCCCGATGCTCCTCCCAAGGCAGGTCAGGGAGCCGGGGTTTTACTCTCATTGAACTGTTGGTGGTCATCGCGATCATTGCGATCCTGGCGGGGATGCTGCTGCCGGCCTTGAGCAAGGCAAAGGAGAAGGCCGCGGGGGCCAAATGCCAGAGCAACTGCAAACAATTCCAACTGGCATGGGAGCTTTACCACGGTGACCATGATGGTCGGCTCATCAGCAATCGTGACAACGCCACCGAGAGCTGGGTGCGCGGCAATCTCGATTACAACTCGGCCAACGCCATCAACACCGATCCTCAAACGCTGCTTGATCCGCTCTACCCGGGTAACTCGGCGAATGCAGCCAGCTTGGGACGTTACGTGGGATTGAACGCAGGTGTGTTCAAATGTCCTTCTGACAAAAGCCGCGTTTCCGGGGGGAATCGTGTGCGCAGCGTTTCCATGAACCAGACGGTGGGGTGGAATGTCACTGGTGGCTGGATTAACAGTGGCCTGCCCGCCAACACCTTCCAGACCTACAAGCGTATCGATGAAGTGCGGAGCCCATCACCGGGAGACTTGTTTGTGTTCCTGGATGAACACCCGGATGGCATTAACGACGGAGGGTTTGCGGTCATCGGCTCCGCCACGATTGGCACCGGCACGATCATTGATTTTCCAGCGCCTTTTCACAACGGGGCCAGCGCCTTTACTTTCGCAGATGGCCACGCGGAGATCCACAAATGGAAGAGCGCCAACACCATTCCCGTGGTCAAGTATTCGTCTGGAGTGGCGTCGTCGGCACTGGTTGCCGACCCCGACCTGATTTGGCTCCAGACACACGCTTCCTCTCAATAAGCGAACGGCTTCACCCTTCCCAATGCTCAGACGTTTTTTAGCTGGTGGCCGGGCATGCTCATGTCTTTTGGTTGGATGCCTGGTGGTTTTTGCCACCGGCTGTAGGAAAGCTCGCAAGCCCAATTCAGAAGTCGTTCCCGCCGCCCCCATTCCCGCCGCTCCGGTTGCGGCACCAGTGCCGTCCGGCGGGAGTGCCCCCCGGACAAGCACTCCGGCTGCGCCTGCGGGTGCGGATGAGGTGGCGAGATTTCTCAATTCATCAGAATTCGCCGACCTTACCAAGGCCTACCAGGTTTTCTACTATCAGAAGAAACGTCATACCACTGACCTGCAGGAACTCGTCCAGGCTCGCTATCTCCGCGCCGTTCCCCCACCTCCGCCGGGCAAGAGTTATGCGATCGATCAGAAGGCACTCAAGGTGATCTTGGTCCCTTAGCGAGGCGCAATCCTTGGCAGGCGACGAGGAATGCTTCTGCGCTTGATTGCACGCCACCTTGACGGCTTGCCCGCAGGTGCCATCATCCACCCGCAGTTCTTGATTCAATGCCATGCCTACCTACGATTACGTTTGTGACAAATGCGGTCATCAGTTTGAGAAGTTCCAGTCCATGAAGGACCCCGCACTGGCCACCTGCCTTAAGGAGGTCTGCCCGCAGAAGCGCTGGGGCAAAGGCAAGGTGCAGCGCCAGATGGGCACGGGGGCCGGGCTGATTTTCAAGGGCAGCGGCTTCTACATCACGGACTACCGCAGCGAGAACTACAAGCAGGGCGCAAAGAAGGACACCGCTCCGGCGGCCAGTTCCGGCGGCGAGACCAAGGCGGCGGCAACGCCCGCCCCCGCGCCCGCCAAGGCGGAAACCAAGCCGGCCAAGGCCAAACCGGGAGCCACCTGATCGTGCTGGCGTGCCCGGCCAAGTTGCTGCCGTTGCTCCTGCGGCTGGCCTGCCTGGGGGTGGCTGCTGGCTGGATGGCTGAGTCTGCCCGGGCGCAGCCGTTGGTTCCCTCCCAGGGCATCCTGCGCTTGGAGAGCCGCACCTTGCAGTTTCTCGTTTTCGGCGCGCCTCCTGGAACGGCCCAGGGTCCGCCGTCGCTGTCGCTCATCCAGTCGAACCACCTGCAGATGGAGCCGACCATCCTCGTGCTGACCTGCGAGCGGGTGAAGACGGAACTGATCCAGGAACTGGGCCTGATGGACCAGTGGCGCGGCCGCATCCAGATCAACGTGCGTGGTGAACTGCGCCCAACCGAGCCGGTGGTGGTGGAGTCGCAGTGGTATCCCGGTGGCTGGAGCTATCAGATCGTCGTGCCCGGTCAATTGGAGCGCACACGGCTCATGCGGGCGCTGACCCGCGCGTTGCTCCTGGAGATCGCCAATCGAAACAACCGCTCGCAGCAACTGGCGGAAATCCCTTTGTGGCTGGAGGAGGGGCTGGCCACGCACCTGCTCGCCCTGCACGGGGACAGCCTGGTGCCGACGATCCGCACGCTCAGCTCGACGGTCCAGAACGCGCACGCGGATGCATACGTCGAGGCCCGGCGGCGGTTGCGCGGCAGCGAACTGGTGTCCTTTGCGGAATTGTGTTCCGTGCAGGCGGACCAGTTCAACGATGAGCAATGGGAGGTCTTCCGCCGCACCTCGCAATTGCTTGTGGCGGAACTAATGAACCTCCCGGACGGGCGGGCGTGCCTGCAGGAGTTTCTAGTGCAGTTGCCGGCCTACCGGAACAGCCAGCTCGCTTTTCTGCGCGGATTCGCGCCGCACCTGCCCACGATGCTGGCGGCCGAGAAGTGGTGGTCGGTCGCCTGGGTGAACTTCACCGGACGTGACCGGCAAATGCGCTTCACGGTGGACCACAGCCTGCGCCAGCTCGAAGACATCCTCACGGCTCCCATCTCCGTCCGGCTCGGCACGAACAGCGTGCCTGGGCGCAAAAACCTTCCCCTCCGCGAAGTCATTGCGAACACCGACTACGCGCAGCACCAGCCGGCGGTCGCCCAGGCGGGGCTGCAACTGCAAATCCTCCAGGCCGCTGCGCCCGTCGAGCTGGCCCGGCTGGTGGCTGACTACCGGCAGGCTCTGCTCGGCTATCTGAAACGGCGGGCGGTTTATTCCGCGACGAGCACCTCCAAGAGCGCCGATGCGAAGCTGGCCGTCAAGGAGGTGCTGGAGCGGCTCGATTTGCTGGAGGTCATCCGCGCGGATTTCGGACGAATTGACGTCCGCGCCGCTGCCGAGCCCGCCGGTCCCTGAATTCTGGCACGCCGGGGTTGCGCTCCGTCCCCGAGTTCCTACACTCGCCGCCCTTGTGGCTCCTACGCTTGCCGATATTCGTTCTGCCGCCGCCCGCATCGCGGGCACGGCCCATTGCACACCGGTGCTCACCAGCAGCAGTCTCGACGCCATCGCGGGAGCGTCGCTGCACTTCAAGTGCGAGAATTTTCAAAAGGGCGGCGCTTACAAGTTCCGAGGCGCGCTGAATGCGGTCCGCTCGCTGACCGACGCGCAGGCCGAGCACGGAGTAGTCACGCACTCGTCGGGCAATCACGCCACCTGTCTCTCCTTGGCGGCCCGGCTGCGCGGCATCCCGGCCTACATCGTGGTGCCGGACAATTCACCACGCATCAAGCAGCGCGCCATCGCCGCCTACGGCGGGCAGCTCACGCTCTGCGCGCCTAACCTGGCCGCGCGGGCGGCGGCGGCGGAGCGCATCCAGCGCGAGACCGGCGCGACGTTTGTGCATCCCTATGACAATGAGGTGGTCATCGCCGGCCAGGCAACCGCCGGGCTGGAATTCATGGAACAAGTGTCAGGGCTGGATGTGCTTGTCGCTCCCGTGAGTGGAGGCGGATTGTTGAGCGGGCTGTGCCTTGTCACCCGGGCCGTTGCGCCGCAGGTGGCTGTCTGGGGGGCGGAGCCATTGCTGGCGGACGATGCCTGTCGTTCGCTTCAGGAGGGCCGATTGCTTGCCAACACCAACACCGCGACCATCGCCGATGGTCTGCGCGCGTCCCTCAGCGAGCGCACCTTCGGCATCATCCGGGAGCATGTGGCTGGCATCATCACCGTCACCGAGGCGCAAATCGTCTCAGCCATGCGGCTCGTCTGGGAGCGCATGAAGCTGGTGGTGGAGCCCTCGGGGGTCGTGCCGCTGGCCGCCGTGCTGGCCGCCCCGGAGAAATTTAAGGGTCGTCGTGTGGGCATCATCCTCACCGGCGGCAACGTGGATCTGGACCGGCTGCCGTGGCAGTGACAGGCAGCCTTGCGCGGCAAAGCGGAACCCAAGCTGTTCACAGAAACGCGCTGATCATTGCGGTTCTATGGTCAGCTTGAACTGTTCCGGCTCAATACAAGTCCCACAAGTTTCCTGGACTTCCCACCGGGAGGAAGTAACCCACGCCGCTGGCGGCCATGGACTCCACGTGGCCGTCCACCATGACGATGTTCGTCCGTTTCAAATGACGGTTCACGATGCGGGTCGGGTGGGAGTAGAAGGTTGAGTCTCCGACCGGATCGTAGCGGAAGTGGATGCTGAGGTTGCCGGGTGCTTCGGCGAAAAGGTCGGGGTCGGTCTCCGTGGGATTGCTGACAATGGCCGTGTCCACGAAATAGATCGTGGCGGACGGCTTGGGCACCTTGCTTTCCGGGAAGAAGACATTGGTCCAGCCGCCGCTCAGGTTCAGGTTGATGCCGATGTTGAGCAAGGATTTCGGCGGATTCGCGGGGCAATGAAAGATATTTGAGGCCTTGCTGGCGTAGCGCACGAGCACGTCCGGCCAGCGCGTAACCACCGGGTCGGGAACAAACGAGCCGGCGGGAGCTGGCTGGTCGAGCGCGTAGGGGACCAGGATGCCGTCCTGATCGTCCGCGTAGAAGCGCGCGGCCAGTCCGAGCTGGCGGGAGTTGCTGATGCACTTGACCCCGTTCGCCTTGGCCTTGGCTTTGCTCAGCGCTGGCAACAGCATTCCAGCCAGGATCGCAATGATCGCGATCACCACCAGCAGTTCGATGAGTGTGAACGCGGCGCGACCCGGCCAGAGGTTCTTTGGCTGCTTGTGCATGCAATTGACCACTGCATCCGCCCTGCCGCGACGGAGGCAACGGCTCGAGCTTGGACGGAGTCTCAGCCCGTTCACTTCGACCGGACGAATGGAGTCGTCAACGAATAAAACGCCCGCAAGTTCCGGTCTTGCGAAAGGCCTTCAATGTTCCTGCTCTCCGCGACGTCCAACGCTCCACTCATGCTGACCCTGCAAGACCGCGCCCTCTGCGAAGCGCGCCTGCACCGCCGCCAGTTTCTGCGCGTTGGCGGCCTCTCGCTCGGCGGGCTGACGCTCGCGGACCTGTTCGCACTCAAGGCGCACGCCAAGTCGAACAAGCAGGCACTGCGCGACAAGTCGGTCATCTTCCTCTTCCAGCACGGCGGACCGTCGCAGTTCGAGACTTTCGATCCAAAGATGGACGCCCCACGCGAGATCCGTTCTGCGACCGGGGAGATCAAGACCGCCATTCCAGGAATCACGTTCGGCTCCACCTTCGAGAAACTCGCCAAGCTCAACGACAAGTTTTCCATCGTGCGCTCCTTCGCCACGGGCGATGCGAACCACGACATCAAGCCCATCGTTGGGCGCGACACGCTGCGCGCGAACATGGGCACGCTCTACTCCCGCGTGGCCGGCGCGCTGCGGCCGGACACGGCGATGCCCACGAACATCGCGCTCTTCCCACGCGCGGTGGACATGGCCAGCGGGCCGGCCATCACGCAGTTCGGCAACTTCGAGTCGGTCGGCGAGTTCGGTTCCGCTTATGCGCCCTTCGTCCCCGGTGCGGGCGGCGGCCTGCAGGCGGACATGAAGCTGAATCTCCCGCAGAACCGCCTCAACGACCGCCGCGAACTGCTGGGCTCCCTCGACCAGTGGAAGCGCCGTGCCGAGGCGAGCGGGGCGTTCGACGGCCTTGATGTCTTCCAGCAACAGGCCTTCTCCACGCTGGAACGCGGCATCTCCGATGCGTTCGATCTTTCGAAGGAGGACCCGCGCGTCGTCGCCCGCTACGACACCGCGCCGCTGATGTCTCGTGATCGCTTCAGCCCGCAGTGGAAGAACCGCGAGCACTACGCCGACAACTCCGCCACGCTCGGCAAGCTGCTCCTGCTGGCCCGCCGCCTGTGCGAGCGCGGTGCCGGCTTCGTGACCGTCACCACCAGCTTCGTGTGGGACATGCACGCCGACGTGAACAATGCGCCGATGACCACCGGTATGGACTATGTGGGCCGGCCGTTTGATCACGCGGTGTCCGCCTTCATCGAGGACTGCGAGTCACGCGGGCTGCGGGACAAGATTCTCCTCGTCTGCTGCGGCGAGATGGGCCGCACGCCGCGCATCAATGCCAAGGGCGGGCGCGACCACTGGGGCGGCCTCGCCCCGCTCATGCTCTACGGCGGCGGCCTGCAAATGGGCCGTGTCATCGGTGCCTCCTCCCGCGACGGCGGCACCCCGGCGGACAAT
>CAZOCL010000167.1:0-13898 GCA_964578245.1 uncultured Klebsiella sp.
ATCTGTAAGCGATGTCGTGAGTCTAAAGTGTAAGCGATGTCGTGACCCCATGCCCGGCACTGCCCCCGGAGCGCGGGTCTGCGACCCGTTTGGGTGGCGGTGCTTCCGGTGACCGAGAGTCCCTCGCCCAAGTTTTGCCAGCACGAGCCCATAAACCGCGTTTGGAGTCCCGGCTTCAGCCGGTGGAACGTGGCTGCGATCCAGACGCTGCGCAGAACACTTTATTGAGCGTCGAACGCCCCGCCGCCTAAAGGCGGGACTCCATACGAGCGGCGCGTCTCACGCGCAGGCTGAAGCCTGCGACTACGGGGACTGCTTCGGCATGTATTCCGGCAGCGGCTTGAGCACGCCGTGCTTGATCAGTGCGATGATCAGGAGGGTGTAGGCGAGGGAGATGCCAAGGTCGGCGATGAGCTGCCGACGCGTGTAGGGCTTGCGTTCCGCAGAGGCGGCCTGCTGCGCGCCTTTCTGCATCAGGATGAAGCCCAGCACGTTCGTAAGCCAGTAGCCCAGGACGAAGCTCGCGGTGAAGGCGGTCGGCCAGAACAGGCTGATGATCCACGCGAACGCCAGCGCCAGCGGGACGTTTACAAACAGGTCGTTCCACCACGACAGCGGCGACAGCATGAAGCCGATGAAGACGAGCGTGCTGCCGGCGAGTTTGCGTTTCCAAGGCATCGGGAGAGGCGCGGGGAGTTGGAGTAATGGAGTGGTGGAGTGATGGAGCGTTGGAGCGGATGCTCGGTTCAGCACTCCATCACTCCACCACTCCATTACTCCGCCGGGCTATTCCAGCACCCGCATCTGCACTGCGTCCACGATCTGCGTGCCGCTGGACATGGCGCTGATGATGACGGCGGTCTGGCCCCGGTGCAGGATGCCGTCGGCCTTCAAACGCACGAGCGCGAGATCAATATTCTTCTGCGGGTCGTTGTAGTCGAAGGGGAACACGACGGGCGTGAGCCCCCAGTTGAGCGCAAGCGAATCGGCCAGCGGCCAGGTCTCGCACACGGCGTAAATCGGCGAGTAGCGCGGCCGCATCCACGACGTCCAGCGCGCCATGCTGCCGCGCCGGGTGAAGACGATGATGGCCTCGGCGCGGAGCTGGTCGGCCATGACCACGGCGCTCTTGATGAGCTTCTGGCGGGGGCTGGTCAGCTCGGCACGCTCGTGATAGCCCGCGTTGCCACTGCGCTCGATGCGGCGGGCAATGCGATCAAAGACCTCGATGCACTTCACCGGATATTTGCCCACGGTAGTCTCACCGGAGAGCATGATGGCATCGGCCTGCTCGAAGACGGCGTTGGCCACGTCGGTGATCTCCGCGCGGGTGGGCATGGGGTTCTCGATCATGCTCTCGAGCATGTGCGTGGCGACGATCACGGGCTTGCCGACGCGGAGGCAGGCCTTGACCGCCTTGCGCTGAATGATGGGCAATTCCTCGTAGGGCACCTCGATGCCGAGATCGCCGCGCGCCACCATGATGCCGTCCGCCTCCTTGATGATGTCCTCGAGGTTCTTGACCGCCTGCTGGTCCTCGATTTTGGCGATGATCTGCGGGCGGTGGTTCGAGCCCTCCGTGAGCGCGCGGAGCTGCATGATGTCCTTGGCCTCGCGCACGAAGGAAAGCGCGAGGTAATCCACACCGACTTCGAGGCCGAGCGCGACGTCCGCGATGTCCTTGGCGGTGAGCGCGGGCAGGCTGACCTTCACCCCAGGCAGGTTGATGTGTCGGCGGCTGCCGAGTTTGCCGGGCGTCAGGACCTCGCACTCGACATGGTTGGCGTGTTTGGCCAGCACCTTCATGTGGATGGCCCCATTGTCCAGCAGCACCACATCGCCCACGCTGATGTCGCTGACGAAGTGCTCGTAGTTCACATCCACGGAGTGGATCTCCTCGCTCTTCTCGCCGCGCACCGTGAGGGTGAATTTCTGGCCGGGTTTGAGATCCAGTGGCACGGCAAGGTCGCCGGTCCGGATGGCCGGTCCTTGGGTGTCCATCAGGATGCCGATGGAACGCTTGCGGATCTCGGCGGCGGCACGGAGATGCTTTACCGTCGCGCGGACCCAGTCGTGCGGGGCGTGCGACATGTTGAGCCGGGCGATGTTCATGCCGGCGTCCATGAGTTGTCCGAGGATTTCGGGTGAACTCGTGGCGGGACCGAGCGTGGCAATGATCTTGGTGCGGCGCATAAGCGGTGTATCGGGGAAAACACGCGGCTGGCGACTGCCAGCGCAACCTCGCCGACGATAGTTCTCACGGCTGGAATTGAAAGCGCCAAGTGCGCCCGAAAAAACCTTTGCGCGTCGGCTCCCGTTCGCTAGGTTCCTGCCACGGTTTGTCCGGTGGTGTAATGGTAGCACAAGGCCCTTTGGAGGCCTTTGTCATGGTTCGAATCCATGCCGGACAGCCAGACTTCAACCATTCGTCCGTATGTTGCGCGTCGCCCTTTTGCTTGCCTTGCTAGTGCTGGGACACCCTTGCGCGCGGGCTGCGATCGAGTCCGGGCCCGCTGTGGGCGCCGTGCTGCCGGAGTTGAAAGCCGACGCGATCACCGGGGATGACGCCGGGAAGAAAATCACCTTCACCGCCACGCGGAAGGCCAGACCGACCGTTTACATTTTCATTCGCGCGGACAAGTTCGACCGGCCCATCGCGCGTTATCTCAAGACCCTCGACAAGGCGCTTGTGGAACTGGGCAAGGGCACGCACGTCGTCGCGGTGTGGCTGACGGACGAGGTCGATAAGCAGCGCGAGTATCTGCCCAAGGTGCAGCAGTCTCTCAAGTTTGAGGCCACCACGCTCGCTCTTTATGCGGAGGACAAGCTCGGTCCCAACGCCTGGGCGGTCAACGACCGTGCGTTTGTCACCACCATCGTCAGTGATGGAGTGACGGCGAAGGCGCGTTTTTCCGAACAATCCCTCAACGAAACGAACGTGCCTGAAGTAGTGGCAGCGCTGAAACTGTGGGTAAAATGAGGTGGTCGGCTCCTCCCAAAGGAGCGTTCCTTCCCTTTTACCGTTCTTCCTTTTTGCGCTGGCCGGGAGGGGACTACAAAAACAGCGGAAAAATGTATCTTAACGGTTGACATCCCCGGGCCGTGTCATATTTTTTGTCCAGTTATTTGAAGCTTTGGTCCGGGCGGCAGCACGTTTCTTCAGAGGGGTTCCCCACCCCCACCTCCTTGGCGTCTGCTGCCCGGATCGTTTTTTAGCCCTCCCCGTTTTCCGACTTACTTCGTTCCCTGCATCGCTTTGACATGCTCCAGCACGGCTTTGCGCATGGCTTCGCTGGCTTTCGGAGTGCTCGTGTGGCCGGCGTCGGGATCGGTGTGGATTGATTTTTTCCCGCTGACGTTGTTGTAGGCCGCGTAAACGCTCGTGGGCGGGCACGTGGTGTCAATGAACCCGACGCTGAAGACCGCGCCGGCCTTGGTGCGCGTGGCGAAGTTCATCGCGTCGTAGTAGCGGACCGCCTGGACCACTTTGGCATCGGGCGGTTCGGGGGAGGGGCTGGGGAGGAACTTCGGCCAGCCGTTGATGCGCCCGACGAGGCTGCCGGTGTGGTCGCAGCCCGCCGGGACGCCGGCGGCGAAGAAGGTCACGCGGGTGTCCAGCCCGGCGGCGACAATCGCCTGATACCCACCCTGGCTCGCACCATAGACCACCAATGTCCGGCCGTCCCACTCCGGCTGGGCGGTGAGGAAATCCAGCGCGCGCACCAGCCGCAGGAACATGCCGCGAAAATAGACGGTGTCGCGGGACTCGCGACCACGCACGCGGTAGTCCTTCAGTTCGCCATTGGAGAGGTCGGTGTAGAACTGGTCTGGTTTGCCGTTCGGGAGGCCGTGGGCGTTGATGTCCATTGCGAGGAAATTCTGCTTCGCCCAGCCCGCCGCGCTGCCGAGGCCGGAACTGCGAACACCCGCACCGTGGACCAGCAGGATGATGGGCAGGCTTTTGGCCTGTGGCTTCTCCGGGGTCGCGAAATAACCGGACACCGGCGCGCCGAGCGCATCCACCTGCACGTCGAAAGCCACGGTCCCGGCCTGTGGTGACTTGACGGGAGTGAGGTGTGATTTGAGCGGCACCGCGGCGAGCTGCTTCTTCTGCGCGGCCCAGAATTCGTCAAAGTCCGCAGGCACTGGCTGGCTGGGCTTGATCTGTGTGGGATCAATCCCCGCGCCGCCGAGCGCGGTCCAGAGCTTCTTCTCCGGTCCGGAGAAGGTTGCGCGGCAGGAGAGAAATCCCGGTTCGTCCAGCTTGCCCGTGACGGTCGCGGCTCCATTTACCAGTTTCGCCTTCCCGCTGCTCGTGGGCGGCATGCCGTCTTTCGTCAGTGTCCACTGCACCTCGGCCTCGGGCACCGGCTGTTTGTCCAGCGTAAGGAGCAGCTTGAAGGTGACGGTCTCGCCGGATTGGTAGAGTGCTGCGGCACGGTCCGGGGTGACGGTCAGGACGTAGTTGGTCGAGGGCCTGGCGCTCTGCGCGTGGCTGAGCAGGGCAGGGGCGAGGAGCGTGGCCAGCAACAAAGACTGGCGAAGGAACTGGATTTGCATGGGACGGATGATCCTCACCCGTCCCGGCCCGACAAGCCAATTTCCCCGACGGTCAAAGGTCGGAGGGCCAAGGCAGAGCCAGAAGCCCCACTACGGAGGCTTCCACGGGCCAGCCGGGCCGGACCGAATCAGCCCGGACGACCGTTCAAGTCAATGCTGTTGAACGGCGTGTTGCTGAAGCCGCCAGCCGCCGGCTTGGCGGACCCGGGCCGGTTGTCCACGGGGGCCGACGCCGAGATCGGCGGGGCATCGTGGATGATCGGCTTGGCGATCGGCTCGTGCGTCTCGACGACCCCTTCCAGCTCGCCCTGCTCGTTCTTGGTCGGGTGCTTGGCGCGCTTGTTGCGGGGGTGCGGGCTGATCATCACGTTGATGGTCTTGCCCATGAGTTTGGGAGCGAAATCAGGGTGGCCCCACGGCGCGGACTCCTTGAGGAAGCGCTCGACGACCTGCTGGCCGATCTCCTTGTGCGCCATTTCGCGGCCGCGGAAGCGGAGCTGGACCTTCACCTTCATGTCCTCGCACATGAAGTCGATGGCATGCGCCAGCTTCACGCCGAAGTCGTGCGGGTCAATGTTCGGGCTCAACTGCACCTCTTTCACCTTGTTGGCGTGCTGGTGCTTCTTGGAGTCCTTTTCCTTCTTGGCCTGCTCGTAGCGGAACTTGCCGAAGTCCACCAGGCGGCACACGGGCGGGACCGCGTTGGGCGCAATCTCGACCAGGTCCACGGCGTGCTGCCGGGCGAGGGTGAGGGCCTCGGGCAGGCTGATGACGCCGATCTGGCCGCCATCGGGTCCGATGACACGGACGTCACGGGCGCGAATCTTCCCGTTGATTCGATAGGCCGGCGCGGGAGGGGTGCGAGGGGCGAAAGGGCGGCTCAAAGCGCCCTCTCCTTTTGAAGGTTATCCATGCGAGACTTTAGAACTGCGATCTGTCATTCGACTAATCGTGGGCATTACTACGAACTCAGGCAGCCTAGCGCAAGTGAATTTTCAGTGTCGGCCGGGAAGCGGGAGCGCGGTTTATTCAAGAAAACGGCTTCCAAGCCCGGTGCTGGTGTCGCTGTGGCCGTGCCGGTTGCGCTCAAACCAGTGACGGCTGCCGTTTGCCAAACCGTCCGAACCTCAGGGCCAGCGTCGGGAGCACCAGCAGATTCAGCCCGGTCGAAGTAATGAGGCCGCCGAGGATGACGATGGCCATCGGTCCCTCGATCTCCGCGCCCGCCTCGCCCGCGTGCAACGCCAAGGGGAGCAGGCCAAGGCCGGTGACGAGCGCGGTCATCAGGATCGGAATCAACCGCTCGCCCGCCCCGCGCAGTGCGGTTTCAAGTCCCCACGGCATCTGCTCCTCGGCCACCAGATGCTCGTAGTGCGAGATCATCATGATGCTGTTGCGCATCGTGATGCCGAAGAGGGTCACGAAGCCCACCAGCGAACCGATGTTCAGGGCGCCGGCTTCCGCATCAAACCAGCCCGCAATCATGACGAACAACGCCCCGCCCACGAGAGCAAACGGCACATTCGCCAGCACCACCAGCAGGTTGCGCAGCGATTGAAAGACCACGGAGAGGAGGAGCAGGATGGCCACCGCGGCCATGCCTGAGTGCAGGAGGATCTGCCGCTGCGCTGCGGCCTGCGCCTCCGCTGCGCCCACATACTCGGGGTAGATGCCGCGTGGGAATTTTACCTTCGCAGCGACCTGCTTCCGAGCTTCCTCGACGAACGAGGCAACGTCCCGGCCTTCGGTGTTGCATGTTACTGTCTGGCGACGCCGCGCGCCTTCATGTGAGATCATCGCCCGCCCAGCCGTGGGGAACACATTCGCCAGTTCACGCAACGGCAGGCGCAGGCCTTGAGCGTTGCGCAAGAGCAGGTCGCCAATCGCCTCCGGCTCTTGCTTCGCCGCCCCTTCGAGGAGCACCGCCACATCGCTCACCTGACTCCCGCGAAAGGTCTGTGCCACCACGGTCCCCTGATACGCCGTCTGCACCGCCTCCAGCACCTCAACCGGACGGAAGCCGTATTGGGTGAGCCGGTCGGGCCGCAGCTTGATCATCAGGCGCGGGCCACCGGGCGGGGCTTTCATCTGCACATCCTTCGCGCCCGGGATATGCTCCAGCACCTTCGCAATCTCGCCGGCCTTCGCATCCAGGGCCTCCAGGTCGTCCCCGAAGACATTCACTACCACCTGCGCCGTCTCGCCGGAAATGCTCTCGGCGATGCGGTCACCCAGGAAGGTCATCACCTCAAACTGGATGCCGGGGAACTTGGCGAGCAGTTCCCGCAGATCCTTCATGAGCTGCTCCTGCTCCTCGCCGGGCGTGTGGGGCTTCAGCTCGACGTGGAACTCGCTGCGGTGCGGGCTCCAGGTGTCCTCGCCTGCCTCGGCGCGGCCCGCCTGCTGCTCGACTGTTGCGATGCGCTTGTCCGCCAGCATCGCCTCGGTGACCTCCTTGCCGATGCGCAGCATCTCGGCCAGGGAGGTGCCCGGGGCCGCGCTCATGTGGATGGCGAGATGGCCCTCGCGAAACTCAGGGAGAAACTCCTTGCCCACGCCAGGCAGCTTCAGCGCCGCGCCCGCGCATACGAGCACCACCACGACGATCACCAGGTTCGGCCACTTCGCCAGCCGGCCCAGCACGCCCAGATACAGCCGCTTCAACCCCGCCTGCAGCCGGGTTTCCTTTGCCTCACGCACGCCCCGGCTGAACATGAGGAACGCCAGTGCGGGCGTAAGCGTGAGTGCCACGCCGAGCGACGCCATGATCGCCACGATGTAGGCGAGCGCGAGCGGGGCGAAGAACTTGCCTTGCAGTCCGGTGAGCGTGAGCACCGGCACGAACACCAGCGCCACGACGAAGGTGGCATAGACCACCGCCGTGCGGACCTCCAGCGACGCCTCCAGAATGACCGTGAACCGGGGCCTTGGGCTGGCGGCGAGCTGGTTCTCGCACAGCCGGCGGAAGATGTTCTCCACGTCAATGATCGCATCGTCCACCACCTCGCCAATGGCGATGGCCAGGCCGCCGAGCGTGATGGTGTTGAGCGTCACCCCGAGCCGGTCCAGCACGACGATGGCGGCCAGCAAGGAGAGCGGAATGGCCGTCACCGAGATGAACGCGGTGCGGAAGTGGCCGAGGAAGATGAACAGCACCACGGCCACCAGCACGCCGCCGAGCAGCAGCGAGGACTTGATGCTCTTGAGCGACTCTTCGATGAAGGTCGCCGGGCGGTGCAGACGCGCGTGGACTTCGATGCCTTCGCGCTTGAACACGGGCTCCAGTTCTTCCAACGCCTCCTCCAGCGCGTGCGTGGCTTCGAGCGTGTTCGCCCCGAACTGGCTGGCCATCGCCAGCAGCACGCCGGGCTTGCCCTGGATCAGGCAGTCGCCAAATTTCGGCTCCGCGCCCTCCACCACATTCGCGACATCCTTGAGCCGCACGGGCACGCCGTCCTTGTGCGTGACCACCACTTCGCCCAGCGCCGACGGCGTGAGCGACTGGCCCTCGGTCTGAATGAGGATGCGCTGGTTCTGCGTCTCGACAAAGCCCGCGCCCCGCACGCCGGTCGCGAGCCGCGCGGCGGCCAGCACATCGCTCAACGCCAGGTCATGCGCGACGAGCCGGTCGGGCTTCACCTGCACCTGCACCTGCCGCACCTCGCCGCCGAAGACAATGCACCGCGTGACGCCGGGCACCGAGAGCAGGCGCGGCTTGAGCGTCCAGTCCGCGAAGGTGCGCAGTTCCATCGGCGAGAGCTTGTCCGCGATGAGGCCGATCTTGAGCAGGTCCATGGTGGCCGAGACGAGCGGAGACATAGTAGGCGCATTGACACCCGCGGGCAGGGTGCGCGCCACCGTCGAGAGCTTCTCCGCGAGCAACTGTCGCGCGGGGAGGATGTCCGTGCCTTCCTTGAACACCACCGTGACCACCGAAACGCCCTGGATGGACTCGCTGCGGAGGGATTCGAGATAGCCGAGGCCGTTGACGGCGGTCTCGATGGGCCGCGTGACCAGCGCCTCGACCTGTTCCGGCGTCATGCCTGGAGCCTCCGCCTGCACGGTCACTTGCGGCGGCACGAAGTCGGGAAACACATCAAGCTGCGCGTGCTTCGCGATGTAGAGCCCGTAGAACAACAACAGGGAAGCCAAGGCGATGACGATGCCCCGGAAGCGCAGGGAGAAGGAGACGATGGCGTTCAGCATGGCGCGCTCAGTCCTTCCCCTTGCTCTCCTCGGACAGCAACTGCTGCGCGCCGGTCACGACGATCTTCTCGCCGGCCTTCAATCCCTCATGCACAAACCAGCCGCCGGGCGTGGCGTGCTCGAGTTCAATTTCTTTCCTGGTGAATTCGCCCTCCTTCGTGGCGAGGTAAATGAAGGCCTCGCCCTCGTGCCTCACAATGGCTGAACGCGGCACGGTCACGCCATGCTCCACTTCGCCGGGCAGCCGGAGAAAGCCCGTGATCAGTGTGCCGGGCGTCAGCCGCGCCGCCTCTGCTGGCACGAGCAGCAGGAATCCCTGCCCCTGCAATTGCGCATCGGTGCCGCCCGCCGGGCCCAGCAACTGCGCCGGAATGACCGCACCTGTATCTGAAGGGGAGATGAGGTGCACGCCCGCTGGTGCGGCCTTTAACGGTTCGCCCGCCGGCACATCGAGGCGCACGAGCGCCATCTGGCCGACGACGAGGGCATGGGCGAACTCCACGAGGTTCTCATGATCCATCAGCATCCGCCCGTAGGCTGTGGCCAGCTTGGCCCGCACCGCCACGGCGGCGACCTCGTCCCGATGCACGGCGGCCTCGGCCGCCTGCACGGCATTTGCGGTGGTGGCGTCCGTCAGTTCGACCTGAAGCCGGTCTTTCTGCACCGCCAGTTCGGCGGTCTGGTTGGCGCGGGTGCCGCCGAGCTTCGCGGACGCGAGGGCGACGTTGTCCTTCGCCGCCGCCGCCTCAGCCGCCTGAAGTGCGCGCTCGGAGACGTTGTTCTGTTTCGCGAGCGTCTTGGCGCGTTCGAGTTCGAGCGACGAGGCTCGGAGCCCTACCTGTGCCGCGGCAAGTTCCGCCTCACCCTGCGCTTTGGTGGGCTGCACCGAGGCTTCCGAGAGCTTCAAGGAGGCGCGGGCCAGGGCGAGTTCGCCCTCCCGGCGCTTCTGCGCGAGTCCAAGTTCACGGCGTGAGTTCTCGACTGCGAGATGAGCCGTCGCCAGTTCCCCCACGAGCGCGGTAAGCGGGGCGGGATCAAGCACCCGGCCAAAGCCTTTCGCCTCCGGGCTGAAGTCGGCCGCAGCCAGCGGTGCCAGTTTCAGGTCGATGCGCTTGATCGTGTCCGCATCCAATTTGATGACCGTCTCCCCGGCCTCGTTGTGCGAAACCGGCGAGGGCTTCTCTGGCTCCTTGTGCTCGCTGGAAGGGGCGGATTCATGATGGCACGCAAGAGCCAGGGCGAGGCACGCAGCGAGGGGGATCAGACGGATGGGGGTCACGGTTGTTCCTTTCCGGGGCGCGGGCCGGACTCAATGAACTCGCCCGGTGGTGGGGCGCTGACGCCCGGCCGGCGGTCGAGCGGCTGCTGCAGCGCGTCCTCGATCTGGTTGATGGCCAGCTCGGCGCGGTAGGTGACCTCGGTTGCGAGAGCCTGCACGTTCAGCCGCTCCAGTCTCAAGTTCACCAGGTCAAGTTGCTCGGCCGCACCCGCCTTTACCTGCGCGGCCACGGCCTGTTCCTGCTCGCGCAAATTGCCGAACATGGCCGAAGTCGTGAAGGTGCGCGCGCGGGCCGAGCGGAACGTGACCGTGGCCGCGTCAATGTCGGCCATGGCCTTGGCCTGAAGCGCGGTGAACCGGGCGGCCGTTTCCTCCCGCTTCGCGCGGGCCTCGGCCATCGGGCCTTGATTGCGGTTGAGGACGGGCAGTTCGGTGGAAAAGTTGAGGAAGGTCCACTTGCTGTCGCCCTGGTCCCACTGGTAGCCCGTGCCCAGCCGCACATCGGGATACTGCCTGGCTACCTCCAGGCGCAGCGCGGCTTCCGCCGCCTCATACTCGGCGAGGGCCGCACGGAGATCGGCGCGGCCCTGCAACGCCGTCGCGCGCATGCGCTGAAGCTCGGCTTCGGAGAGCTGGGGCGAGTAAAGGCTCATGGCCAGCGGCAGGAATTCCAATTGCCTGGCGGGCACGCCGATCGCCTCGGCCAGCCGGGCCTTGGCTGTCGCGTAACTCTCCTTCGCCAGATCCCACTCCAGGCGCGTCTTCTCCAGCGCGAGCCGGGCGGGACTGACCTCCGAAAGGGAGAGGGCACCCGCCTGCCGGCGTTCTTCCAGCAGCTTTACCAGTTCCTGCTGCGCCCCCGCCCGGTGCTCGAGTTCCCCCGAGCGCGCACCGAGGTAACGGTAGTTCGTCAGGGCGTCGCGCACCCCGGCCCGCACTTTCCAGGCGGCGACGTGGAGGTTCCAGCGGGCGGCCTCGGACTGCTGCCGGGCATGCGCGAGACGCAGGCCGCGCTTGCCCATCGTCTCAATGGGGAAATCAATGGTGGCCCCGGGAATCCAGGGGGTGACACCCGACGCGGCGCTGAAGTTGTAGGTGGGCGACATTCCCAGGGTCGGGTTTGGCCGTCCGCCGGCGGTGACTTCCGCCGCCTGGGCGGAAACCCACTGGGCGCGCGCGAGGGTCAGGCTGGGATGAAAGTAGTAGGCCGTGAGCGTGAACAATTCCAGCGTCCACGGGTTTGGATGCTTCGGCGGCCAGCTCTTTAGTTCGTGGCCGAGCTGCTGTTCGAGGAACTGGCGCAGCTCCGGTGCGTCGAGCCGGCGGGATTCCAGGGCGCTGGCCGACGTCTCCGGCGTGAGCGGCTTCGGTTCGTAGGTCGCACAGCCGGTGAGCAAGGCGAGGGCTGCCAGGCACGGGGCGAACCTGCCGGACGCAGCCGCGCGTTCGGCAGAGGGGCCAGTTGAAGCTGCGAGACGCGGTTGCATTGACGAGAGCGACACAGACCCTAACCTGCGCGGCCAGATGATGTCACGGGAATCAGCCGGAGCCAGAGCCCAACGCGCGAACGCGATTATCGCAACGCTGCAGCGCACTTACCCGGACGCCCATTGCGAGCTGAACTACCGGAATCCGGTCGAGCTGCTCATCGCCACCATCCTCTCCGCGCAATGCACGGACAAACAGGTGAACCTCGTGACCGCCCGGCTGTTTGAGCGGTATCGGAGCGCGCAGGAATTCGCGGATGCGCCGCTGGCGGAACTGGAGCAGGCGGTGAAGAGCGCCGGCTTCTACCGGAACAAGGCGAAGAACATTCAGGCGTGCTGTCGCAAGCTAGTCGAGCGGCACGGCGGCGAGGTGCCGCGCACCATGGACGAACTCACCGCGCTGGATGGTGCGGGCCGCAAGACCGCCAATGTGGTGCTGGGCAACGCCTTCAACCTCAACGTGGGCGTGGTGGTGGACACCCATGTCTCCCGGCTTTCGCAGCGACTTGGGCTGACGCGAAAGAAGACCCCGGAACACATCGAGACCGACCTGATGAAGCTCGTGCCGCGCGAGCAGTGGACCCTCTTCAGCCACTGGCTCATCTGGCACGGCCGCCGCCGCTGCGCTGCGCGTAAACCTGATTGTGACGGGTGCGAATTGAAGGCGCTTTGCCCGCAGGTTGGCTTGGGGCAGTCACCGCAAAGCTCCCGCCATAAAATGCCCCATGGGGATGCTTAATCGGCGGGGCTGTTCGTCTCGCAGTGCAGTTCGACAATGGCCTTCTCTCGGCCGTGTTCCTCGACAATGGTTGCGGACACCACCCTGCCGCTTTCCGAGTCAGTGGCTCTGAGCGAGCTGTCAATCCATAGAAAGCTAAACTTCGATTTGAGCACTTGGAATGCTAAACCTTGAACCTCCAGCGAGGTGGGCAGCATAGTTTCATCGTATGCGCTGCTCTTGCCCGATTTTCCTACAATGATCATGCCAGGTTTGATCAGTGTCCCGATCTTCGGCAGTCCATTTTCATCGAGGTGGATTGTGTCTTCGGCAGGAACAAGCGGAAACAAATCCCAGGTCAGCTCCTCTGGCGAACCAAGTGCGTCAAGGCCCGCAGCCACTTCGATGCGTTTGATTCTCATCAGTCGCGGGATTTGGCACGAGACGTTAAAGAGCCAGGCTGCGAGTGGGTCAAGCCGGCCTACGGCTTGAACAGCTCGGCGAAGAACACCTTCATCGCCTCCCACGAGCGCTTGTCCGCCTTCTCGTTGTAGGCCGCGCCTTTGGAGTTGTCATTGCCCGCATCCCAGAGCGTGAAGCTGTGGACCGAACCGCCGTAGCTGACGAGCTGCCAGTCCACCTTCGCCTCGCGCATCTCCGCGCAGAAAGCCTCAATGTCCTTGGCTGGCACGAACGGGTCATCCGCACCGTGCAGGGCGAGCACGCGGCCCTTGATGTTCTTGCCGTCCGCGGGTGCGGGTGAGTCGAGTGCGCCATGGAAGCTCACCACCCCGACGACGTTTGCACCGCTGCGGGCCAGTTCCAGCACCGTGGTGCCGCCGAAGCAGTAGCCGATGGCGGCGATATGCTGGGCATCGGTCAGCGGGCTCTTTTTGAGCACTTCCAGCCCGGCGTTGACCCGGTCACGGAGCAGGGCGCGGTTCGATTTGTATTTGCCTGCCTCGGCCCCGGCGTCCTTTGGCGCGGCCGGGCGGACGCCTTTGCCGTAGATGTCCACGCAGAAGACGTTGTAGCCGAGCTGGGCGAGCATCTCGGCGCGCTTCTTTTCGTAGTCGGTAAGGCCCTTCCACTGGTGCACGACGAGGATGGCCGGACGCTTGCCGGCCTTGCTGTCATCGTGGGCCTGCCAGCCTTCGAGCGTGACGCCGCCCTGCTGGTATTCCACCGGGCCGGACTTGATGGCGGCGGTGGCGGGCAGCAGCGAGGCGAGCAGAACGGCAAGCAACGGCGTGTTCTTCATGGGGAGAAATGTGCCGCAACCCGCGCAACGGTCAATGGCGAGTTTGGCGTGTGCGCGTTTCTTCTGCGCGGCTGGGTCGCGGAGACCAGCCGCAGCTCCGCCAGGCCGAATGCGTTGAGAATGCCAGCATCGCTCGTCGCCAGGGTGTTGCTGCGGCTGATCTCGCGCCGGGGGACACAGCCGCGCTCGTCATGGGCGCGGCTGCCGATTCTATTCTTGCCACAGCGCGCGGGCATGGCCCATCGTGCGCGCACCAAATATGTCCAAAAAGGCTCTGATTACTGGCATCACCGGCCAGGACGGCTCTTACCTCGCGGAACTGCTCCTCGCCAAGGGCTACGAGGTCCACGGCATCATCCGGCGCGCCAGCACGTTCAACACGCACCG
>CAZOCL010000168.1:0-13883 GCA_964578245.1 uncultured Klebsiella sp.
CGGCGTGGTCCAGCGACTTCATGTTCTCCTTCTGCACTTCGCACTCCTGCGGGATTTGCTGGACGGTCTGTTCGAGGCCTTCGAAGTAGGACTTCAATTCCGGCAGCGCCTGGCTCCGCGCTCGGAGGTGCTTGGTCATGTCGTCGGCAAAGCGCTGATACTCGGCGATGCGCTCCACGTGGCAGCGGACGAAGTAGATCATGTCCTCGATGGCATCCGCGATGAACTGCTTCTTGCCGGTCTCCTCGCCCGCCTTGAAGACCGCCTCCATCGCCTCGGTGTAGCCGCACGTGCAGGCGCGATGCACGCTGTCACCGCCGCGTCGGTGGTGCGTGCGCAACTGGCGTCCGGCGGGATCGAGGATCGCCTCGCTCATGGGCCGGCCCAGCGTGGCCTTCAGGATGTCCACCGGGGTCGTGACCGTGGCTGGCGTGTCCCGCGCTTCGAGGAAGTAGATCAGCGCGTCGCCCTTGGGCGGGATCTTCTTGCCCAGGTGGAGGAAGGCGGCCTCGCCGTCGAACCACGCCGGAAAGTCATACGAGCCCGGCACGCCGCGCCACACGGTGCCCTTGGTCTGGCGGAAGGCGTAGCTCGTCTTCACCCCTGCCTCGGACAACTGCGTCTTCCACTTCGCCGGGAACGGGCGCTTCCACGTCAACGGCACGTCCTTCTCCAGAAAATTGGCCTTCAATTCCTCGCGATGCCAGATGCCGGGGGCCGAGAGCGACGCGAGGTAAAAGCTCTGGCCATCGCCGTGAATGTCCACCGACTCAATGCGGCGCTTCCCCTCCGCCTCACCGAGCCCAAGCTGCACCTGCTGATGCCCCCTGGGCCAGGTCAGGACCAGCATCCGGTCACCGCCCGGCGGCAGGCCCACGAAGAGATTCTCCGATGGCATGGCAAGGGTCTTGGCCTCGGGATACGCCGCCGGATCGTAGAGCAGATCATCACCGATGAAGCTGGGGAGAACACCATACTGGAGCGGACTGACCACGCGCAGCCCGGCCAGCTTGCCGGTCGGCTTCAACTCCACGATTTCATTGCGACCGAAGGAGAACAGCGCCACCTCGCCCGCTCCGGCGTAGGTGACGCTGAGCACCACCTCGTCCCCGGCATTGCGCACGATGGCAATGCGGCTCATCGGCCCGGCCTTCCCTCCGAGCGGGACGATCTCGGCGATCTTCGGACTGGTCGGCGTCTTCGCATAGAGCGCCACGCTCCCACGCGCCTTGGAGAAGATGGCGAGCAAGCCCTGGTTCTCCACGACCACGTCGCCCTTGAACGCGTATTCGCGGCCCCAGTAGCCCGGATCGGAGACCGCTTTGCCCGGGCTCACTTCAAAAACGAACAGCTCGGTTGGCACCGCCATCCAGCCCGTCCGGCTCTGCGGCAGGCCGGCCTCGGCGAGTGGCGCAGCCGTGTCCCAGAGCGTGGTGGCGACCGCCTGGCCCACCACGAGGAAGAGTCCCGCGGCACCGGCCGCCAGAGTGTGGCGGAGGAAGGCGATGGGATGAGGTCGCACAACGGCGGGCGTCACATTCATAGTTCCATTTCCAGCTAGGCCTGTCCCGGCGCGCATCTGCCATCGGACCGGCATTCGCGGCCTAAAACAGGAAGACTCGCCGACGTTAGCACCCCGGTCCGGGGACACAAGCATCCCCCCAACCAAGTGCGTTCGGAATGTCAGACGCATTTGCGGTCCCGGCTGTTCGTGATCCCGGAGCCACCGGCCTCAACGGAGCGCAGCACTCTGGGCCGCAGCGGCCGTGTCCACACAGCCCCGGGGCGCAAACCAGCTTTTGAGTGGTGCTTCTTGGTGCATCGCGGCCCAATCGCAGTGGGTGGCCGTTCTCCCTCACCCCGTCCCTCTCCCGCTGGGAGAGGGAGAATCTTCGCCGCCGTCCTGCGTGATGGTTGCCTCCCCTTGCTAACGAACGCAGACTGCGTCGCCCCCTCTCCCAGCGGGAGAGGGACGGGGTGAGGGAGAACGGCTACGAAGCGCTGGAAGTTGCCATCACGCCGGAGCGTTCATGGGCTTTCTTCCCCTTCGATGTTCAAAACCTGATTTGTGCCCAGCAGTCCTGAGGGTCCGTATTTCCCATTGACGCACCCGGGGCCATGGCTTGTATTCCCGCCATGCACAAACGCATTTGGCACGCACACGTAGCATTCCGTTTTCTCGCGCTCGGCGCCCTGGCCCTCTTCACCAGCACGGCCGGCCTGCGTGCGGAGGTGAAGCTCCCGGTGATCTTCTCCGACCACATGGTCCTGCAGCAGGGCGCAAGCGTGGCAGTCTGGGGCTGGGCCGAGGAGGGCGAACAGGTGGTCGTCCAGTATCGCGACCAGGTCGTGGAGACCCGCGCGAAGAACGGCAAATGGCTGGTGAAGCTCGCGCCCATGAAGCCCAGCGAGCGGTCCTTCAGCCTGCGGGTGCTGGCCAGCAATCGCATTGAACTCAAGAATGTCGTCGTGGGTGAAGTGTGGGTGGCCAGCGGCCAGTCGAACATGCAATGGGCGCTGCGCCAGTCGGCGAACTGGGAGGCCGCTGCCGCCGTGTCCGCGAATCCCAACCTCCGGCTCTTCTATGTCCCGCGCGTGAAGGCTGCGCAGCCAGTCGCCGACATCCAGGGCCAATACAACAACGCCAAACCCGCCTGGGCGGTGGCCAGCCCCGAAACCACGCCAGACTTCTCGGCAGTGGCGTATTTCTTCGGCCGTGATTTGCAGAAGGCGCTCGGCGTGCCGGTGGGCATCATCCACACGTCCTGGGGCGGTTCGCCTGCCGAGGTGTGGATCAGCGAGCCCGTGCTGGCCGGCAATCCGAACTACAAGAAGGACATCCTCGACGCCTATCCGGTGGCGGTGAAGAACTACGAAACCGCCAAGGCCCGCTACCCGGAACAGCTCGCCAAGGCCAAGGCGGACGGGGCGAAGACCCTCCCCCAGGCACCCCGCGAGCCGTGGCGGCCCACCGAGCTTTATAACTCGATGATCCACCCGCTCATCCCTTTCGCCATCAAGGGCGCGATCTGGTATCAGGGCGAGTCCAATGCCGGCCGGGCGTGGCAGTATCGCACCCTCTTCGCGGACATGATCAAGAACTGGCGGCAGGACTGGGGCCAGGGGAGCTTCACCTTCCTGACCGTGCAGCTCGCGCCGTTTACGAAGATCCTGCCTGAGCCGGCGGACAGCACCTGGGCCGAGCTGCGCGAGGCGCAGATTGTCGCGAGCAGGAATGTCGGCAACGCGGGCACGGTGGTCATCACGGATGTGGGTGAGGAAATGGACATCCATCCCAAGCAGAAGGAACCGGTCGGCGCACGCCTCGCGTTGCAGGCGCGCAAGCTGGCCTACGGCGAAGCGATCCTCGCCAGCGGCCCCACCTACAAGAGCGTGAGCTTCAGCGGCGGCAAGGCGACCGTGAGCTTCACCGATGTGGGGCAGGGCCTGGAGGCGCGCGGCGGCGAGCTGAAGGGTTTTTCGATCTGCGGCGCGGACGGCAAGTTCGTCTGGGCGGACGCGAAGATTGTCGGGAAGGACAAGATTGAGGTGTCCAGTGCGGCGGTGAAGCAGCCCACGGCGGTCCGCTTCGGCTGGGCGAATTTCCCGGTGGTCAATCTCTGGAACAAAGAAGGGCTCCCCGCGCACCCGTTCCGCACGGACAGCTTCCCGCTCTCGACCCTGCCCAAGCCAGCGGTGGCGAAGGCTGACGGCAAGAAATAGATTTGCTGCCAGTGATAGAGGTCTGGCTGGCACGCCAGCGCCTGCTAACGTAGCTTTGGCCATGCACAACAAGATCGCCAAATGGGGCCTCACTGGCTTGAGCGGGATGGTTGCGCTAGGCCTCTGCTGCTGCGCCAAGCCTGCCACTGGGGCCGAGAGCGAGAAGAAGCCGGTGCTCGCCGCAACCGCCAGTGTCAGTGAGATCCACGATGCCGTCCTGGCGCACGACATCAACCGCGTGCGGCAGTTGCTGCTGGAGAAGCCGGACCTCGTCAACGCCGTCAACGAGCGGGGCGACACGCCGATCTACATCGCGGCCTTCCGCGGCTACATGAAGCAGATGATCCCGCTACTGCTGCAGTTCGGCGCAAATCCCAGCCCGCCACCCAACCAGCGCATGGAGACGCCGCTCTCCATCGCGCGCGAGCGGAACCTCCGCCAGACCGCTGAGATGCTCATCCGTGCCGGGGCGCGCGATGATGATCTCTCGCGCGGGGCCGAAATCCGTTATCTCACCATCAAGCGCGACACCAAGACGCTGACCACGCGGCTGCAGGAGTTCCCGCACCTCGTCAATGCCCGCAACGCCTTCGGCCAGACGCCGCTGACCTTTGCGGTGCTGGACGGCCAGCCCGATTCGACCACGGCGATCACGCTGCTCAAGCTCGGGGCGGATCCCAACGCCACCAACAACTTCGGCGGCACTCCTTACTCCATGGCGGTGGACCTCGAACGCACCAACGCCGTCACCCTCCTGCAGCAGCACGGAGCGAAGGAGAATGCGGTGTCCCGCTCCGCCCCGCTCCGTATTGCCGTGCGCAAGAATCTCTTGCTCGAGGCCAAAACGCTGCTTCAGGAGCACCCCGAGATGGTCAACGCCACGGACGACCTGCGGCGCACGCCGCTCCATCTGGCCTGCGCGGAGGCCGGACTGCCCGTGGTCGGACTGCTGTTGGAGCGCGGGGCGGACGTGCGGGCTTTGGACTTCGGGGACAACACTCCGCTCCACGCCGCCGCAACGGCCGGAAAACTGGACCTCGTGACGGCGCTCCTGGCCAGACAGGCCCCGGTGAACGCGCTGAACCGCCAGCGCGTTCCGCCCCTCTTGAACGCTGCTGCCACCGGTTCGACGGTTGCTGTCGAGGCCCTGCTGAAGGCTGGCGCAGACCTGAAGGCGGCCGACAACATCGGTGAAACCGCCCTGCACCGCGCCGCGACGGGCGGGCACGTGGAAGTCATGAAGTTCCTGCTGGATCGCGGGCTGGATGTGAACGTCCGCGACCGCCAGCGTCAGACCGCCCTGCATCAGGCGGCGGAGGCTGGACAGGCGGAGGCCATCAAGTTCCTGCTGGCGCAAAAAGTGAACCCGGCCTACACCGACGTCTCGGGCAACACCGCGCTGGCCCTGGCCGAACGGCGCAAGCTCGAGGAGATCATCAAACTGCTCCGCCCCGTCTCGCCCCCGTCTCCGCCGGCTGCGAAGTGACACCGATTGCTGGGATGCTCCGGTCAAAGTCTCCCAGCGGCAGAGACCGGGGCGCGAACGAGCGCGGCGTTTACGCCGCAGAAGGCTGCGACTGGAGCAGTGCGCTCGAACCACCCTTGGCGTGCATACGTTCCTGCGGCGGGAAGGCCGCGCTCCTCCGCATCGGCGTCCTAATGCCTTTCGGGAATTCCCGTGAGCGAGGCCGGGTGGACTGCGGATCAGGGCTGAAAGCCCGACCGGTGACAGCCCGGGGTGAAGCCCCCCGCCCTGAAAGGGCGGAACTCCTTTCCGCCCCGTGCGGCGTCCCGCCCCTACAGGGCGGTGACGAAAGGGGATCCCGAACCCGGGCCTCCGCCTCGCGGGGCTCGGCTCCAGCCCGGGCTCTCACCGGACGGGCTTTCAGCCCTGAAGCGGCGGCCTGCGGAGTGGTGGTGCAGCGCTTTGGGTTTCTCCCTGCGAATTCCCGAAAGGCATTAGATTTATGCCGCCACTACGCCAGCAACTTGTGGATCAGTTCGCCATGCACGTCCGTGAGCCGGTAGTCGCGGCCTTGGAAGCGGAAGGTGAGCTTGAGGTGATCCAGGCCGAGCAGGTGCAGGATCGTGGCGTGCAAATCGTGGACATGGCAGCGGTCCTGCGCGGGGCCGAAGCCGAGTTCATCCGTCTCCCCGATGGTCTGGCCGCCCTTGATGCCGCCGCCGGCAAACCACATGGAGAACGCGTCGATGTGATGGTTGCGCCCGGTCTTGTCGCGGTTCTCGCCCATCGGAGTGCGGCCGAATTCTCCGCCCCAGATGACCAGCGTGTCTTCGAGCAGGCCGCGGGCCTTCAAGTCCTTCACCAACGCGGCGCAGCCCTGGTCCACATCCTTCACGACCTTCGGGAAATCATCCTCCAGCGTTTCGCCAGGTCCGCCGTGGCTGTCCCAGTTCGTGTGATAGAGCTGCACGAAACGTGTGCCGCGCTCGATGAGCCGGCGCGCAAGCAGGCAGTTCCGCGCGAAGGATGGCCGGGCCGGATCCACGCCGTAGAGGTCGAGCGTGGCCTTGCTCTCGCCGGAAATATCAATCAGCTCCGGCGCGCTGGACTGCATGCGATACGCCATCTCGTAAGCGGAGATGCGCGTGTTGATCTCGTCATCGCCGGTCGCGACGAGGCGCTGGAGGTTGAGGTCACGCACCGCGTCGAGCGTGCGGCGTTGGCGGTCGGCGGTGATGCCGGAGGGGCTGCTGAGGTTGAGAATGGGCTCGCCCTGGCCGCGCAGAGGCACGCCCTGAAAGGTGGTCGGCAGGAAGCCGCTGCCCCAGTTCACCGCGCCGCCACGCGGACCACGCGGACCGCTCTGGAGCACGACAAACCCCGGCAGGTCGTTTGCCTCGCTACCGATGCCGTAGGTGGCCCACGCACCGAGGCTGGGCCGGCCGAACTGGCCCGAGCCGGTGTTCATGAAGAGCTTGGCGGGGGCGTGGTTGAAGAGGTTGGTCGCGCAGGTCGTGACCACCGCGATGTCGTCCGCGATGCCATTGGTGTAGGGCAGCATGTCACTGATCCAGGTGCCGGCCTGGCCGCGCCGCTCGAAGTGCTTGCGCGTGCCGAGGCATTTCACACCATGGCTGCTGCCCATGAAGGCGAAGCGTTTGCCCTCGATGTAGCTCTGCGGAATGGGCTGGCCGTTCAGCTCGACAAGCTTGGGCTTGTAATCGAACAGCTCCAACTGGCTCGGCCCGCCGGCCATGAACAGGTAGATGACCCGCTTCGCCTTGGGCGCGGCGTGGCCGCCCTTGGGGGCGAAGGGATTGACCAGCGTCGGCGCATTGGCCTGCACCTTGTCCGCCATGAGGGAGGCAAGCGCCACCGAGCCGAGGCCCATGCCGCAGCGGTTGAAGAACTGGCGGCGGGTGGCCTCCATCAAGGGATTTTGCATTTCGGCATTCATGTCAGAAAAAGCTGCGAAGGATCGCCGGTGATGGCCTCCCATTAGCACCCGGCTTCAGCCGGGTGTCAGCGTCGCCGAGGGCAGGGCAAACCGTTTCAACGGTTTGTCCTTCGCTAGCCGAAGCCGTTGAAACGGCTCCGGCCTGCGGTGCACCGGTCACACCCGGCTTCAGCCGGGTGCTAATGAGAGGGGCGGCGTTCATGTCTTCACATCGCTTCGAGCGTTTCCAAGAAAGTGCCGTAGGTGCCCAGATAAACATTTACGGAGTCATTTACATCGGCTATCGCCAGACCATATCGACCACATCGGTCATCGAAGACAATCTTGTAGCCTCCACACGTTTCCGGGATTTCCTCCAGCACCAGCCAAAGCTCGACCAGTCTGTCTGGATGTTCTCGAAACGACTTGCGGGTTGGTGACACCAAGCACGCCCGGAGATTAACCCCGTGAGCATTGGAACGAGACCAGTTCCCCGCGACCTCACGTTCGATGCTTTGCGTTATAGCTTCGGCTGTCATTCCCTCGTGATGGTTTCGTCGAGGTTCAACAACACCCTCGCCACGGTCGTCCACGCCGCGAACTGTTTCGGCTCCACTCCCGCCGGAGCCTTCACGGCCTTCGCCTCGGCTTCGGTCACGCTGGCGGTTTCGCCCTGGAGCAATTCCGCGAGCCGCGCCGCTTCACTGGCATTCGGTTTGCGGGCGAGGCAGAGGCGGAAGGCGTGTTCGAGACGGACGTTGTCACCGGCCGGAACTTCCTTGAGCACGCGGGTGGCAAGGCTTTCGGCGCACTCGAAGAAGGCCGTGTCGTTCAGCAGCGCGAGCGCCTGCAGCGGCGTGTTGCTGCGGATGCGGCGCGTGCAGGTGCTGTAGCCGTCCGGCGCGTCGAAGACGTTCATGGACGGCGGCGGCGTGGCGCGGAAATAGAAGGTGTAGAGGCCACGACGGTAGCGGTCCGGGCCGGTGCTCGTGGGCCAGGGCTGCTTGCGCTGGCCGAGGGCCATCGCGTTCTCCGGGATGGGTGGAAACACACTCGGTCCGCCGAGCGTGGGCGTGAGCAGGCCGCTCGCGCTGAGGCACACGTCACGGACGATTTCAGCATCCAGACGCAGGCGGTTCTGACGGGCGAGCAGCCGGTTGTTCGCATCCACGCGCTGGAGGTCGGCGCGGACGGCGGAGGACTGGCGGTAGGTGGCGCTGGTGACAATGAGGCGGTGAAGTCGCTTCAGACTCCACGGTTGAAGGGTTGAAGCAGGGGACGCAGTTGCCGCTTTAACTGTTGAACCCTTCATCTCTTCAACTCCCGCGCTCGGCTTCATGAATTCCACCGCCAGCCAGTCGAGCAACTCGGGATGCGTCGGCAGCGAGCCTTGCGTGCCGTAGTCGTTCTCCGTGTCCACCAGGCCTTTGCCGAAATACTGCTGCCAGACACGGTTCACGGTGACGCGCGCCGTGAGCGGGTTCGCCTCGTCGGTGAGCCAGCGGGCCAGGTCGAGGCGGTTGGGCTCGCGGTCGGTGGCGGACTTGTAGGGATGCAGGGCGCTGGGGAAGTGCGCCTTCACATCGCCGCCGTCACGGGTGAAGTCGCCCTTGATGTGCAGGTAGGTGCGACGGGCTTTGGCGGATTCACGCATCACCATGGTGGTGTCCACCTTGGGCTTCTCGGCGCGCAGCTTCTTGATGGCGGCCTGATGCGCCTTGTTCTCTGCGGCGCTCTCGACGAACGACGTCAGCACGACCAACTTGTGCGCCTCCGTGCGCTGGGCCGGGGGCGTGGGGAAGACTTCGCGCACGGCCTGCGAGAGTGCCTGCGATTGCTCGGGCGTGAGGCTTTCCTCCCATTTCAATTCGCGCGCCATGATGCCCGCGTCCTTTTTGAGGAGGTCGGCAATGTAAGCGGAAACCTTCGCCTCGATGTCCGCGGCGCGCTTGGACTCGTCGGGCGAGGTCAGCGGAATGTCCGGCTCGTCCTGGTTGTTCAGCATCGCGAAGAGGCCGAAGTATTCCTTCTGTGAAACGGGGTCGAACTTGTGGTCGTGGCAGTTCGCGCAGGCGATGGTCAGGCCAAGCCACGCGTAGCTGGTCGTCGCCACGCGGTCCACGATGGACTCGAGGCGGAACTGCTCCTTGTCGATGCCGCCCTCCTGATTGATCTGCGTGTTGCGATGGAAGCCGGTGGCGATCTTCTGGTCCATCGTCGCGTTCGGCAGCATGTCGCCCGCGAGCTGCTCGATGGTGAACTGGTCAAAGGGCAGATCCCGGTTCAGCGCCGCGATGACCCAGTCCCGGTAGCGCCAGATGCTGCGGGGGGCATCAATGCTGTAGCCGTTCGAGTCCGCGTAGCGGGCCACATCCAGCCACCAGCGGCCCCAGCGCTCGCCGTAGTGCGGCGAAGCCAGCAGACGCTCGACGAGCCGCTCGTAAGCGTCCGGTGACTTGTCGTTCACGAACATCTCCACGTCCGCAGGCTTGGGCGGCAGGCCCAGCAAGTCCAGGGAGAGGCGGCGGATGAGGGTGACGCGGTCGGCCTCCGGAGAGGGGGAGAGGTTTTCCTTCGCGAGGCGGGCGCGGATGAAGGCGTCGATCGGGTGATAGTGATTAGTAATTAGTGATTGAGTGTTCAGTGGGGCGGACTTGCCAGCCTTCGGACTAATCACTTCATTACTTATTACTTTCGGGACTTCGGGCCGTTTCGGCGCAATGAATGACCAATGCACCTTGCTCCCCGGCTGCTCGTTCGCCGGGGCCTTCGCGCCCTCGTCAATCCACTGGCGGACCAAGGCGATCTGCGCATCGGGCAAGGCCGGCTTCTTGTAAGGCATCCGGGTGATGTCCTTGTGCGTGCCGGAGATGACCTGCACGAGCAGGCTGTCCGAAGACTTGCCGGGGAGGATGGCCGGACCGTTCTGGCCGCCTTTGAGGGCGAACGCGGCCGTGTCCAGCCGGAGGCCGTGCTTGGGCTGCGTCGCGCCGTGGCACTGGTAGCAGTGCTGGGCCAGCAGCGGCTGGATTTCCTTCACGTAATCCACGGGCGCGGCGGTCAGCGCGGCGGTGGACGCGGCGATGCTTCCGATGACGGCGATAAACTTCATGCAATGCAGTGGCGCAAAATTACACGGGTTCGACTGGCAGGACAGGGGGAAATTCGCGGTGTTCGGCCCTCCTAGCCTGGCCGCAGGCTTGCCGCCGATGCAGCCGACGGCGTAAAACCAGCCGCGCTGACCATGACCTTACCTTCTTCAAAGGCCTGTCTGCTAGCCATCGGCCTCCTGGCCAGTTCGCTGGCGGTCGGACTGGCCCAGACGGCGAAGCCCGCGTTGAAGCCCCACCCCGCCGCCACGGCAAACATCCATCCGGCGGGCGAGGTGGATCGGCCCGAGCTGGTGCCTTTCATCGTCGCCGACCCGGCGAAGCTGCCTGGCATTGTGGTGGACGAAACAGCAGCGACCCTCGTGGGCCAATGGCAATACTCCACACACACGCCGCCCTACGTCGGGCTGGGCTACCTGCACGACTTGAAGGAAGGCAAGGGCATGAAGTCCGTCACCTTCACGCCCGATCTGCCGCAGGCCGGCTGGTATGAAGTGCGCCTGGCACACTGCTACAACATCCGCCGCGCGACCAATACGCCGGTGACCATCCACCACGCCGGGGGTGAGGCGAAGCTGCGCATCAACCAGCAGGAGGAGCCCGCCCACGGACGGCTCTTCCGCACGCTGGGCACCTACCACTTTGGCGTGGGCACGAACGGCTGGGTGCGCATTTCTAATGAGGGCACCGAAGGCAAAAACGTCATCGCGGACGCGGTGCAGTTCCTCCCGGTGCCGGAGCCGAAGCAGGCTAACTGACCGGGAGTGTGGTGCTCCGGGCCGCAGTGGCTGCCATCGCAAAGTGCGCTCCAGGCCTCCGCGGGTCATGGTCCATCCCCAACCGCTGCGGCTCCGAGCGCCACGCTCCAAATGCGGCGGAGCTTCCCGACCCACGGCTTTACGACCGGAAAAAGTCCCTTTCCGCAGTAAACTCCATTTGCCAACGCCGCTTGGCGCGGTTAATTGAATCTTTGTCGGACGGGCCTCTGGGTTCACTCTATGTTTCGAGACATCGGCGGACTGGTATTGCTGCTATGGCGGACGCTGCAAGCGTTACCGCTGGCCTTCCGCCATCGGCGCAAGGTGCTGGAGCAGTTTTACGAGATCGGCATGGGCAGCCTGCTGATGGTCTGCATCCTGTCGGTCTTCATCGGCGGGGTGCTCGCCCTCGAAATCGGACCGGTCATGGTCGAGCGCGGGCTGGCGAATTTCCTCGGCGGCATCGTGGGCCTGGGCCTCTGCCGCGAGCTGGCCCCCACGCTCATGGCGGTGCTCATCGCGGGCCGCATCGGCTCGGCGATGGCGGCGGAAATCGGCTCCATGGCGGTGTATCAGGAGATCGATGCGCTGCGCACGATGAACATCAACCCGGTGCATTACCTCGTGCTGCCCCGGATCACGGCCATCGCCATCGGCCTGCCCATGCTGGTGATCTTCGCCGATCTTGTCGGCTGGCTGGGCGGCGCGATGGTCTGCGCGACGAACCAGCAGATCGCCGTGAGCATGCAGTCGTTCTTCGCCAACCTCCGCGACACCGTCGAGATCAAGGACGTCCTCCACGGACTCGTGAAGACCTTCGTGTTCGCCATCATCATCGGCACGGTGTCCTGCCATCAGGGCTTGAGCACCATCGGCGGTCCGCGCGGCATTGGCCGCACGGTGACCAAGGCCGTGGTGAACTCCATCGTGCTCATCCTGATCCTGGATTACTTCCTCACGCACCTGCTGGTGCAGGTTGAAAAATGAGCGCTGACGCCAACCACCATGGGGTCCGCGTTGAGGTTCGCGGACTGAAGAAGAGCTTCGGCGAGCACGAGGTGCTGCGGGGCGTGAGCTTCACCGTCGAGCCCGGGGAGATCTTCGTCCTCATGGGCCCCAGCGGCAGCGGCAAGAGCGTCCTGCTCAAGCACATCATCGGCCTCGAGGAGGCGGACGAGGGCGAGCTCCTGCTGGAGGGCGAGGACATCCACACCGAGGGCCTGCGGGACCGCTACCGCATGGCGATGGTCTTCCAGTCCGGCGCGCTGCTGAACTCCCTCACGGTGGGCGAAAACGTCGGGCTCTACCTCCGTGAGCATCGCCTCAAGCCGGAGGCGGAGATCCGCCAGATCGTTACCGAAAAGCTCGAGACCGTCGGCCTCAAGGGCGCGGAGGAAAAGATTCCTGGGGAACTCTCCGGCGGCATGAAGAAGCGGGTCGCCATGGCGCGGGCCCTGGTGATCGAGCCCCAGCTCGTGCTCTACGACGAGCCGACCAGCGAACTGGATCCGATGATCTCCATCACCATCGGCCAGGAGATCCTCGCGCTGCGCGACCGCAGCCATGCCACCAGCATTGTGGTGACGCATGATCGCGACCTAGCCTTTGGCATCGCCGACCGCATAGCTATGATTGCCGAAGGCGAGATTCTGGCCATCGGCACCCCGGAAGAAGTGCGGCGCAGCCCGAATGCACTGGTGCAGAAGTTTTTGACGGCGGACTTCAAACCGAAGCCAAAATGAACACCCCCAGGAACCGGCCACAGCCGGACACAGGCGGCATCAAAGGAGATTTCCTTTGGGTGCAGGTTGTGTCTCCTTGTGTCGTTCACCGCGTGGCGTGTGTGGCGCAAACTGAAAGAACTGTGGCATGAAAAACACCTCCCTCGAAACCCGGCTGGGCATGTTCGTCGCGATCGTGGTCGTGGCGGCGGTGCTGCTGCTCGAGATTGCCGGCGGCACGGACTTCTTCAAGAAGGGCTACCGGCTGCACGGCCTCTTCAACACCGCGCAGGAACTCAAGGTGGGCGACTCCGTCAAGATGGCCGGCGTGCCCATCGGCAAGGTCGAGAAGATCGGCTTCGACCAGGGCAAGGTGAAGGTCACCATGAAGCTGGACAAGAATGCCGAGGTGAAGACGGACGCGAAGGCCACCATCCGTTTCGCCGGGCTCATGGGCCAGAACTTCGTCTCCATCAACCTCGGCACGCCCACCGTGCCGAACCTCGCGCCGGACAGCGTCATCCAGACCACCGAGCAGCCTGACCTCTCCGCCATCATGCAGAAGCTGGACAACGCCGCCGGCGGCATTGAGAAGCTCACCCAGAGCTTCAGCGGCGACAGCATCCAGAACATCCTCGGCCCGATGACGGACTTCCTGAAGGACTTCAAGGACAACAAGAGCCCCAAGATCACCGCGATCCTCGGCAATCTGCAGACCGTCTCGGACCGCATCGCCAAGGGCGAGGGCACCATCGGCAAGCTCATGAGCGATGACGCGCTCTACCAGTCCACGCTCAAGACCGTGGAGACGCTGAACAAGACCGCGGCCGACGCCCAGGGGCTGGTTACCGAGGCGAAGGATGCAATCGGGGAAGTTAAGGGCTTCATGAGCACGGCCAAAGGTTCGCTCGGTGACGTGAAGCTCACGCTCGGTGACGCGCGCCGGGCGCTGACCAACGCCAGCGACACCATCGTCGTGGCCAAGCAGACCCTGACCGATGTGCGCGCGGACCTCCAGGCCGGCAAAGGCTCGCTGGGCAAGCTGCTCAAGGACGAGGCGCTCTACAACGAAACCACCCTGGCCATGAGCAACCTCCGCGAGATCATGCAGAAGATCAACCGCGGCCAGGGCAGCATCGGCAAGTTCGTGAACGACGACAGCCTCTTCAA
>CAZOCL010000169.1:0-13818 GCA_964578245.1 uncultured Klebsiella sp.
TCACCGCACTCCAAAGCGCGGTGGCCGTCCGCGCTTCACGAAGCGATACGTGTCGCGCACAGTTGGTGGAGCCTTCGCCAAGCAGGTTGATGTTGCTGCCGCCTTGCCGTTCGCCCGCTTTTCCCGCATTCTTCACGCATGGGCAACACTTTTGGCCACCTGTTCCGCGTCACCACTTGGGGCGAGTCCCACGGCGGCGGGGTGGGCGCGGTCGTGGACGGCTGCCCGCCGCAGCTCGCGCTCACGGAGGCGGACATCCAGCCGGAACTCGACCGCCGTCGGCCCGGCCAGTCCAGCATCACCACGCCCCGCAAGGAGGCGGACATGGTGCAAATCCTCTCTGGCACGTTCGAGGGAAAGACGCTGGGCACGCCGATCTCGCTGGTCGTGAAGAACGAGGACCAGCGCTCGGAGGCTTACACGGAGATGGCGGAGAAGTTCCGTCCCTCCCATGCGGACTACACTTATCAGGCCAAGTATGGCATCCGTGCCTGGCCGGGCGGGGGGCGCACCAGCGCCCGCGAGACCATTGGCCGCGTGGCCGCCGGGGCGATTGCGAAGAAGCTGCTCCGTGAGCGGTGGGGCGTGGAAGTGCTCGCCTGCGTGGAGACGGTGCAGCATCTCCACTGCCATGTGGACGTGGACGCGCTGAAGCTGGAGCAGGTCGAGGCGAACATTGTCCGCTGCCCGGACCCGGCCGTGGCGGAGAAGATGATCGCGCTTATTGAACAGGTGCGGTCGCAGGGCGACAGCGTCGGCGGGGTCATCGTGGGCATCGCGCGCGGGGTGCCGGTGGGCTGGGGGGAACCCGTCTTCGACCGGCTGGAGGCGGACCTGGGCAAGGCGATGCTGAGCCTGCCAGCGACCAAGGGCTTTGAAATCGGCTCCGGCTTCGGCGGCACGATGCTCACCGGCAAGCACCACAACGACGCCTTTCGCAACGTGGACGGCAAGGTCCGCACCGTCACCAACCGCTCGGGCGGCGTGCAGGGCGGCATCTCGAATGGCGAGACGATCTACTTCCGCGTCGCTTTCAAGCCCACGGCCACGGTCTTCCACGAGCAGGAAACGGTGGATGTGAACCTGCAGAACACCACGCTCAAGCCGCGTGGCCGCCATGACCCCTGCGTGCTCCCGCGCGCCGTGCCAATGGTGGAGGCCATGACCTCGCTTGTGCTGGCGGACCACGCGCTGCGGCATCAGGCGCAGTGCGGTTGACCGGCGGCGGACTCGAAAAATCGTTTTACCGACCGCCATTCATGCACTAGCTTCGGGACGTATGGACTGGCAGCAACTAGCGGCTTTGGCGATCGTTGGCACCGCTGCTTTTTTGCTCATCCGGTCCCGGCTTCGCCCGCGCGGCCACTGCTTCTCGAAGGATAATCCATGCGGCTGCACCGCCGGCAGCGGACCCGCCCCCAAAGGTTCCATCACTTATCGCGCCCGCAAAGGCGAGCGCCCGCAGGTCATCGTGAAGATGTCTTGAACCGCGCCAACGTCGCCCACCATGTCCAAGGCCAACTCCACGCTGCACTTCTCCTCCGGTTCGCCCTCGCGCCCGGTTGGCACCACGAACGGGGACACGGGCTGGACGCCCAACACCGACGTCTATATCCACGCCGCTGGAGCGGTCATCAAGGTGGAACTGGCCGGCATCCGCAAGGAGGACTTGGAAATCAGCGTCGAGGGCGCCCGCATGACCATCAGCGGCGTCCGGCGAGATGAGTGCCGGAACGGCAAGTGCAACTTTCAGGTGATGGAGATTCATTACGGTGCGTTCGAAAGCGTCGTGGAACTGCCCGGCAACTTCGATCTCGCCCAGGCCCGGGCTTCTTATCAGAACGGTTTTCTCCGCGTGGACGTGCCGGTGGCGTCTGGTGCGAAGGAGGCTTCTTAGTTTTTCTCTGAAGGATTCGGTCCCTGCGGTCATCCAACGGCGAACCAGCGGCGGTCATGAGCACACCCGACACCGAATTTATCAACATCTTGAACGCCGGTTCTGGCGGGAACGACACCGCGTTCCTTCGGGCCGGGGCCAAGCCGCTGCCTGACGTGCTGCCGATCCTCGGCCTGTCGGACATCGTGCTGTTTCCGGGCATGGTGGCTCCCTTGCTGGTCGAGTCAGCCCAGAGCATCAAGCTCATTGACGACGTGGTCGGCGGGGACCGCTTCGTCGGTCTCGTGCTCCAGACCAAGCCGGAAGTGCAGGAGCCCAAGCCCGAGGAGCTGTGGTCGCACGGGTGCGCGGGGCGGGTGCTCAAGATGCTCAAGTTTCCGGACAACACCGTGCGCATCCTCGTTGAGGGACTGCGGCGGTTTCAGCTCCAGGAATTTCTTACGCAGGAGCCGTATCTCCGCGCCCGCATTGCACTCATGGAGGATCTGGCCGAGGACTCCGTCGAGTTAGCGGCCCTCGCCCGCAACGCGAGCCAGCTCTTCCAGCAGATCATCAGCCTTTCGCCCGCGCTTTCGGACCAGGTCAAAGTCACCTCGCTCAACCAGGAGACCCCAGCGCGTCTGGCCGACTTGATCGCGGCGAACCTCAATCTCGATCTGCAGGAGCGCCAGCGGCATCTGGAGATCACCTCGGTCAAGGAGCGGCTTGGCCGGCTGCTGCCTCTGCTCCAGCGCGAACTCGAAGTCCTCACGCTCGGCACGAAGATTCAGAAGGAAGTCACCACTTCCATGTCGAAGAGCCAGCGGGACTTCTTCCTGCGCGAGCAGATCCGCGCGATCCAGCGCGAACTGGGCGAGACGGATACCGCGACGGCGGACGCCAACGCGCTGCGCGAGGCCATTGACAACGCCAAGCTGCCGCCAGAAGTTCGCAAAGTTGCCGACAAAGAATTGGAGCGCCTGCAGCAGACGCCGCCCGCAGTGGCGGAATACAGCATCACGCGCAACTACCTCGACTGGCTCGCCAATCTCCCCTGGAGCAAGTCCACGGAGGACAAGCTGGACCTCGACGAGGCTGGGCGGCTGCTGGATGAGCAGCATTACGGCCTTAAGAAAGTGAAGGACCGGCTGCTGGAATTCCTGGCCGTCATCAAGCTCAAGCGGCAGCTCAAGGGACCGATTCTCTGTCTCGTCGGCCCGCCCGGCGTGGGCAAGACCTCGCTCGGCCGGAGCGTCGCCGAGGCCTTGGGCCGCAAGTTTGCGCGCATCTCCCTCGGTGGCATGCGGGATGAGGCTGAGATTCGTGGTCACCGCCGCACCTACGTGGGTGCGATGCCCGGCCGCATCATCCAGACGATGCGCCGCGTCGAGAGCCATAACCCGGTCATCCTGCTGGACGAGATCGACAAGGTCGGCGCGGACTTCCGGGGTGATCCGTCCGCCGCGTTGCTGGAGGTGCTCGATCCCGAGCAGAACAGCACGTTCATGGATCACTATCTCGACGTGCCGTTCGACCTGTCGCGCGTGCTGTTTTTCACCACAGCCAACTGGCTGGACCCGATCCTCCCCGCCCTGCGCGACCGGCTCGAAGTCATCGAGCTGCCCAGCTACACGCTGGAGGAGAAGGTTCACATCGCTCGCCGGCATCTGCTGCCCCGTCAGCTTGCCGAGCACGGAATCAAGCCGAAGCTGGTCAGGATGCCGGACGCCACTCTCCGCAAACTCGCCCACGACTACACGCGCGAGGCGGGCTGCCGCCAGCTTGACCGGGAACTCGCAGCGGTTGTCCGCAAGGCTGCGCGCAGCATCGCCTCCAAGAATGGCGACGTGCAGCCCATGGTCATCTCCCCCAAGGGGCTGGAAGAATTGCTGGGCCAGCCCCGGTTCGTCTCCGAGTCCGCCGAGAACATTGCTGAGTGCGGCATCGCGGTCGGGCTCGCGTGGACACCGGTAGGCGGGGACATTTTGTTCATCGAGGCCACGCGCATGACGGGCACCGGCAAGCTGATTTTGACGGGCTCGCTGGGTGACGTGATGAAGGAGAGTGCGCAGGCGGCCTTGAGTTATCTGCGGGCGCAGGCCGTGATGCTGGGCATCGGCGACAAGGACTTCGAGAAGCACGACATCCACGTCCATGTCCCGGCGGGTGCGACGCCGAAAGACGGGCCCAGCGCGGGCGTGACGATGCTTGTCGCCCTGGCATCGCTCCTCACCCAGCGGCGGGTGCGCTCCGGGCTGGCGATGACCGGTGAGATCAGCCTGCGGGGTCGCGTGCTGCCAGTTGGTGGCATCAAGGAGAAGGTGCTGGCGGCCGCCCGGGCCGGACTCAAGCAAGTCCTCCTGCCGGAACATAACCGCAAGGACTGGGCCGACGTGCCCGAGGAGGTCCGGGCCAAGATGCAGGTCCACTTTGTCCGTCGCATCAGCGAACTCATCCCGCTGGCGCTGGTGGAAGAACCAGCCGCCAAACCCAAAACGAAGCAGCGCACCGCGGGAGGCAAGCCCAAGTGAGCACGTCACCGACTCCGGTAGGGCGAGACTCCGTCGAGCCCCATTCGCCGACGGAGTCGGCGCGAGCGCAGCGAGCATCTCGGTTCCATGGACTGCGGGCGATGCTTCCTACGCGATCCCTCGCCACCATCGTCGGTTTCCTCGCCTTGCTGTCCTCAGTCCTTGCTGGAGAAATCCTCATCTCGGACCCGGCGCAGCAACGCACCGAGGGGTTGCGCATTGCCGCCGAGGCGCGCGCGCTGGCACCCAAGACCAGCAGCACGAACACGGCGGTGCTGAAAGTCCGTGACCATCGTGGGGTGCGCTCGCAAATCCCGGTGACCATTCGCACCACCGTCGGTGACGCCACCTGGGCCACCGACTACGTCAGCGGCGATGGCCTGCTCTTTCGCGTGCTGCGCTCACCGCTCACCCCCAGCCAATACCAGACCGGCCGGGTGGGTGGGGCTGCACCCCAGCCGGCCGGGAACCTGCTGGTGCCGTTCGCCGGTTCAGATTTCTGGCTCGTGGATCTGGGGCTGGATTTCTTCCATTGGCCGGAACAGCGGTTGCTCAAGAAGGAACAGCGTCGGGGAGAGGCTTGTTTCGTGCTGGAGAGCATCACGGCGAGACCCGCGCCCGGCGGTTACTCGCGCGTGGTCACCTGGCTGGATCAGGACACCATGGGCATCGTGTGCGCGGAGGCTTATGACGCCTCGGGCAAGCTGATGAAAGAGTTCGAGCCGAAGCGGTTTCAGAAGGTCAACGGCCAGTGGCGTTTGAAGGAGATGGAAATCCGCAACCCGCAGACCGACTCGCGCACGAGCCTGATTTTCGACGTCGAGGTCCAGTAGTAGTTGGCAGGTATTGCCGGTCTGGAGGTTTTTGCCATTTGGCTTCTGGTCGGACTAAACCAACCGCAACCCCGCCCGTCATCGCCAAAAGCAAAAAGGTGCGGGAAGTCCAAAGACCTCCCGCACCTTCGAGAATTCCAGCTAGGCCGGATTAATAGCGGCGCTCGCGGCGCTCGCCACCACCACCGCCGCCGCCGCCGTAACCGCCGCCGCCGCCACCACCGCCGCCGCCGGAGCGGGGACGATCTTCGCGGGGACGCGCAACGTTCACGGTGAGGTCACGGCCGCCCATGTTCTTCCCGTGGAGACCGGCAATGGCCGCCTGAGCGGACTGGTCGGAATCCATGGTGACGAAGGCGAAACCGCGGGACTTGCCGGTCATACGGTCCATCATGAGGTTGACTTCCATGACGGTGCCGTGCGCGGCGAAAGTGTCTTGGAGATCGTTCTCGGTGGTGTTGAAGGAAAGATTCCCTACAAACAGTTTGTTGTTCATTCGATGATTTGACTAGACCCACTCCTGCTTCGCCGACTGTTCCCGAATACCGGGTTTCAAATCATCACCGAACCACGTTCACCTGACGATTCACCATGCCTAGCTAACCTTGAGCAATCTAAGTGCAAGCGCACACTGCCTCATCCCCGGGGGATTACAACAGTTTTTCTGATAAATCTTTTCAGCCCATCGGGTGGTCACTTGGCCGGGGCAACGGCATCCTCCACGATGGGGGCAGCCGTTTTGCTCCACCAATCTGAGTGCAGCAATCCCCATTCGGAAACCCTCCGGCCACGAAGCTGCCACCCATTCTCCGTCAGCCATGCATCAGGGTTCGTCAATCGTTTCGCCGGCAGGCGGGTCACCGCTCGGAAGAACCGATACATGAGCGCGAGAATCGCCCGGGACCGGAGTCGTGCCAGACCGGTGCCCGCCTCCTGAAAATCAGCCGCCAGCCAGTGCGCCCCCGGCGCGGCTCCTGCCGTCAGGGTGGCGATCACCTTGGCCAGTGTCTCCGGCGGAAAGCAGTCCAGGAAGAAATGCGTCACGATCAGGCCATAACCACCGGCGGCAGGCTGCCAGTCTGGGAGCGACGCATTTACGAACTGCACGCGTGCTTCATCGCCGCCGGCTGCCAGCCACCGTGACTTCGCCACCCGCAGCATCTCAGGGCTCGCGTCCAGACAGGTGAAGTGCGTCTGCGGCAGACGGTCCGCGCAGGCCGCGAGGAAGCGGCCGGCTCCTTCGCCCACCAGCAAGGCGTCCCGACACACGGTGACCTCCGGGAGCCACGCCAGCCGGGCGCGTTGCAGCTTGCCGCCCGCGAGCACCAATTCCATCGCCCGATAGACCGGCGCGAGACGGTCAAAGCTCATGCCGCAGGAACGTCGCTGCGTTGCCACCACCAGCCAGACACGATGCCGCCGACGCAATAGGCTACCACGTCCCAGGGGTCGCCCGTGACCCCGCGCATGAGGTGCGGGCCAAGGGCTTCGAACAACACGGACCAGACCACGAGATGAAAAGCGATTTCGCGCCATTGCGGAGCAGCATCGTGCGGCCGCAGGCCGAGCCGCCGGTGCAGCCAGAGCACGAGTGGCAGGGCGCAGGGGATCAGGAGCAGGTCATTGAAATAACCGCGCAGAAACGCGGAGTGGAAGGCAGGCTTCAGCAGCATGCGGTTCAAGACATACGCCAGACAACTCCCCCAGCACAACGGCTCTTTCCAGTAGCGGAACATGGTCAGAGCAGCGCCAGAATGAGCAGCCCGGTGCCACAGGCAATCGCCAGCTTCAGCAGCAATGTCACCCCATCATCTTCACCGTCCGTCTCGCTGGGTCAACCCCCTGTTTTGCCGATGGCTGCGACCGGGATTGCCCGGCGCGCGGCTGCTTCAACGAACTGCGGCAAACAACTGCGCCACCGTCAACTGCAAGCCCGGCAGCAGCTTCTCCGCGAGCACTTCCCGGCCGGCATAGATGTGCTGCAGCACCAATCCATGCGGGCTGCCGTGATACATCTCCACGTTGTCGTAGCGCGGGTCCACCATCCAGAGCCGGGGCACCGCGAAGTTCTCGTAAAGCTCCTTCTTCGTCACCGTGTCCCACCGATGGTCGGTGGCACTGACGATCTCGGCGGCCAGCCACAGCTTGCCTGTCGCGGCGGTGACCAGCGCCAGGTCGGGACGCAGCAGGGTGCCCGGCGAAAGCTGAACAATGGAACGCGGCTCGAGCAGGCGGGCCACCGCGTTGCCCGTCAACGCTGCCGCGAAGGCCGTGTGCAAGGCCGCGCAGATGTCCTCGTGCCGCCCAGCGGGCGCGCGCCGGAGGATCGACTCGCCTTCGATGATCTCTTCGTAGTCCAGGCTCACGGGAAGTTTTCAGTGCTTAGTAATTAGTGCCAAGTTTGCAACCGTCCGCCCACCACTAAACACTAATTACTAATCACTTTCGGCCTCATCGCCCCACGAGCCCGCGCAAAAACCGTCCCGTATGCGACCGCTCGTTCTTCGCCACTTCCTCCGGCGTGCCCTCCGCGACCAGCGTTCCGCCCGCGTCGCCTGCCTCGGGACCCAGGTCGATCACCCAGTCCGCCTCAGCGATGAGGTCGAGGTTGTGCTCGATGACGATCACGCTGTGCCCGGCGTCCACCAGGCGCTGGATCACTTCGACGAGCCGTTGCACGTCGCTCATGTGCAGGCCGATGGTGGGTTCTTCTAGGATGAAGAGCTTGGCATTGCGCGACTTGAATCTCGGATCGGGCAGGGTGTCCGCCGCCGAATCCTTCAACCCACCGAGCAGATGCGTCACCAGTTTCACGCGTTGGGCCTCGCCACCGCTCAGGGTCGGGCTGGTCTGACCGAGCTTCAGGTAGTCGAGGCCGGTGTCACGCAGCGCCTCCAATGGGCGGCGAATGCGCTTCTGCGCCGCAAAGAACTCCAAGGCCTCAGCCACGCTCAAGTCCAGCACCTGGGCAATGTTCTTGCCGTTGAAGAGCACGTCGAGCGTCTCCGGGTTGAAGCGCAGGCCGTTGCAGACTTCGCAGCGCACATAGGCGGGCGGGAGGAAGTTCATTTCCAGCTTCACCTCACCCGCACCGTCGCAGCCCGGGCAGCGTCCCGCTGCACTGTTGAAGCTGAAGCGGCCTGGCCCATAGCCCCTCATCCGTGCCTCGGGGACTTGGGCGAACAGTGCGCGGATGTCATCAAAAAAGCCGACATAGGTCGCGGGCGTCGAGCGCGGCGTGCGCCCGATGGGTGACTGATCCACTTCGTAAACGGTGGCGAGGGACTCGTGACCGGAGAGGGTGGGGGATGGGGAAGCGCGTCTGGTGACGGTGCCACGGCCCTTCGTTTTCGCCAGCGCAGCCTGCACCGCCGGCAGCAGGCATTCGCGGATCAACGTGCTCTTGCCCGAGCCGCTCACACCGGTGACCGCCACGAAGCGGTTCAGTGGGAAGCGGATCGTGAGGTCTTTCAGATTGTGCGTGGTGGCGTGGTGCAATGTGAGCCAGCCCGTAGGAGACGACGTGAGGAGTCTCTGATCTTTCGGGGACTTGGTTTTGATGGTCTGTGGCTGGGACAGTTTGAGACTCCTCACGTCGTCTCCTACTACGACGGCCCGCCGCTGCCCCCGGCTCGGATACTTCTTTCCTGCCTGCGCGCGGAGTTCCTGGCCGGTGATGGAGGTCGCGTGCCGCATCAACTCCTTCAACGTGCCACTGGCGATCACCTCGCCGCCTTTCACGCCCGCGCCCGGCCCGAGATCAATTATCCAGTCTGCCTGCCGCATCGTGTCCTCGTCATGCTCCACGACCAGCAGCGAATTGCCGCGCGCCTGCAGCTTCTTGAGCGCGCCGAGCAGCAGCGCGTTGTCACGCGCGTGCAGGCCGATCGTCGGCTCATCGAGCACGTAGAGCACGCCGCTGAGGTTTGAGCCAAGCTGGGCCGCCAGGCGCATGCGCTGCGCCTCCCCACCGGAAAGCGTCGGTGCGGCGCGGCCTAGCTGGAGGTAGCCGAGACCTACCTCGCTGAGGAACTTCAGGCGTTCGCGCAGCTCAGGCAGGATGTCCCGGGCGATCTCCGCATCACGTCCGGTCGCCTTCAACGTGGTGAAGTAATCGAGCGCCTGGTCCACGTTAGCGGTGGAGAAGAAGTCGATTGTGGGGGAAGGGGAGTGGTGGAATGGTGGAGGGGTGGAGTGGCGGCGCTTCTTCCCATCACTCTCTGACTCCATCACTCCAAGCTGGAGCCGCACCGCTCGCACCACCGGGTTCAGCCGCGCTCCATGGCACTCCGGGCAGACCTCCCGCTCCTGCGCCCAGTTCCACCAGCTCTCCTCGACCGAGTCTGCATTCGCCCCGCGTTCCACATCCGGGATGTAGAACAACTCGCCGAAGCCGCGGCACCGGGGACACCACCCCTGCGCGGAGTTGTAGCTGAAATTCTTCGGGTCCAGCGCCGCAAAGCTGGTGTGGCACTGCGGGCACGCACGTTCCGTGCTGTGGACGGTGAGCTTGCGATGGTTGTCGAGGGCATAGAGCGTGCCGTGACCGAGCTTGAGCGCCTCGTCCACCAGTTGTTGTGGCGCGCGGGTGTCCCCGCTGGCGTTCCGTTTCTTCTCCAGCACGCCGACCACGATTTCCACGTCATGCTCCTTGAATCGGTCCAGGCGGAACGGTTCGTCGGTGCGGAACATCTTTCCGTCGGCGCGGATCTCAGCGTAGCCGTTCTTCGCGGCCCAGGTGCCGACTTCGGAGTGAAAGCCCTTCCGGTTCTTTACCACGGGCGCCAGCAGGAGCAGGTCGCCGCGTTGCTTGAGTTCAGCCAGGAGGTTCTCGGCCAGCGCGTCGCGGGTCTGGCCGGTGACCGCCACGTTGCACGTCGGACAGAACTGCGTGCCCAGCTTGGCAAAGAGCAGGCGCAGGAAGTGGTGAATCTCCGTGACCGTGGCGACCGTGGATTTGCCGCCGCCGCGCGAGTTCCGTTGCTCAATGCTGACCGTGGGCGGAATGCCAGTGATGAGGTCCACCTCAGGTCGCGCCATCTGTTCCACGAACTGTCGCGCGTAGGCGTTCATCGCGTCCAGAAAGCGCCGCTGCCCCTCGGCAAAGATCAGGTCGAAGGCCAGCGTGCTCTTGCCGCTGCCGCTGACCCCGGTGACCACCACGAACTTCCCGCGCGGGATGGCCAGCGAGAAGTTCTTCAGGTTGTGATGCCGCGCGCCGTGGATGCAGATGGCGTCGTGGTTGGAGGCGAGCATGTCCAAGTCACTCATGCTTGTGCCTCCATTGTCGAAACTTTCGAGGTCTCACCGCGCAACGCTGTTCCCGTATGGCTCCGCTCACATGCCGCGACCTGTTCCGGCGTGCCCGCGATGACCAGTTCGCCGCCCGCGTCGCCAGCCTCCGGCCCGAGGTCAATGAGCCAGTCGGCGGCGCGGATGACATCGAGATTGTGCTCGATGACCAGCACGGAGTGGCCGGCATCCACGAGGCGTTGGAACACCGCCACCAGCACGCGCACATCGTCGAAGTGCAGGCCGGTCGTCGGTTCGTCGAAGACAAACAACGTAGGCGACGACGTGAGGAGTCTCTGACTTTCCCGGAGGGGATGGGGGATGGCGTCTGCCGTCTGGGGCGTCTGGGGAGCGTTGCCGGCGCGTTGCTTCGCCCATTGCCGGATTTCTTCCACGGTCGTGCTCTTGCTGACGCTCTTCACTTCGGCTGCGGCGGTGGAAGCGCTGGCTTCCGCGAGATGCGCCGCCAGTTTCAGCCGCTGGCTCTCGCCGCCGCTCAAGGTGTTGATGGGCTGGCCGAGGCGCAGGTAGCCCAGCCCGACCTCCTGCAGCACCCGCAGCGCCGCCGCCGCACGCAGGGCCGGCTTGGACTCCGGCAGGGCCGCGAGGAAGAGGAGGGATTCATCCACACTGGCGCCGAGCAGGTCGGCAATGGACCAGGAGAAGCGTTCAGTGTTCAGTGGGGCAGTATTCAGTGGAGCTTTGGCCTCCGAGCGCCTCTTTGACTGAACACTGGATACTGAATACTGATTACTCGTCCCTTCCCGCCGAGCCTCGACTTTGACTTCAAGGATGTGGGCCCGATACCTCCGCCCTTCGCACGCCGGGCACTTGATGAAGATGTCGCTCAGGAACTGCATCTCGATCTTCTCGAAGCCCGCGCCCCGGCAGCGGTCGCACTGGCCTACGGCCGAGTTGAAGCTGAAAGCGCTGCTGTTCAACCCACGTTGTTTGGCGAGTTCCGTGGCGGCGAAGAGGTCGCGCAGGTCGTCGAACGCGCCGATGTAAACGGCAGGGTTGGAGCGCGGCGTTTTGCCGAGCGCGCTCTGGTCCACGAGGATGGCGCGGGTGAGGTGCTCGCAGCCGCTGATGCTGGAGGCTGGAGGCTGGAAGCTGGAGGTGGCGACCAGCTTCTCGGCCTCGTCGCCAGCATCGGTCCCGCTGCTTGTGTCGAGACGGTCGGAGGCCTTGGTCGTGGTTTTGAGATTTGAGATTTGAGATTTGAGATTCGCTTCGAGCGCGGGCAGCAGGCAGTCGCGGACGAGCGTGGACTTGCCGGAGCCGCTCACGCCGGTGAGACAGACGAAGCGGCCCAGGGGGATGGAGAGGGTGAGGTTCTTGAGGTTGTGCGCGCTCGCGCCGGTGAGGGTGAGGAAGTGATTAGTAATTAGTGATTGAGTGTCGCTAGGAGGTGGGGAGGCACCACCGCTTCCCTCACCAATTACTAAGCACTTATCACTAAACACTTCGCTTCGCACGGAACGCCTCTCTCTCGTCCCCACCTGCTTCCGTCCGCTCAAGTAAAGCCCCGTCAGCGACACCGGATGCGGCAGCAGTCCCTCGAGCGTGCCTTGAAAGACCAGTTCCCCGCCGGTCTCACCATGGCCAGGGCCAAGGTCCACGATCTGATCGGCGGCCCGCATCACGGCGGCTTCATGCTCCACCACGACTACGGTGTTCCCCAAGTCGCGCAGGCGCTGCAGGATGGTGACGAGGCGCGCGGTGTCGCGTGGGTGCAGTCCCACGCTGGGTTCGTCGAGCACGTAGAGCGTGTTGACCAGGCGGGTGCCGAGGCACGTGGTGAGGTTCACGCGCTCCGTCTCGCCGCCGGAAAGCGTGCGGGTGGCGCGGTCCAGCGTGAGGTAGCCGAGACCGACCTCGGCGAGGTAGCGGAGGCGGGAGGAGACTTCCTCCAGCGCATGATGGATTGGCGATTGCCGGTTGCCGGTTGCTGAATGGGTCGCGGCTACTCGTTCGATGGCCGAGAGGGCGCGTTCGACCGTCAAGGAGTAGAAGTCAGCCAAGGTTAACAGCACGGTCCTTTCCCCCTCACCCCGGCCCTCTCCCTCCGGGAGAGGGAGAATGGCAGTCAGCGCTTGGCGTAAAGGTTCGGCTTTCGTTGAACGACTGGGATTGGTTTCGTCGAGACGCGGACTACGTGGCTCCCTCTCCCGGAGGGAGAGGGCCGGGGTGAGGGGGAAGGAAACGCTCGCATCTCGGGACGCGTCCGGCACAGCAGCGCGATAGAGCAAACTCTCCGGTTGTAATCGCTTCCCATCGCACGCCGGGCAGCGTGTGTAGCTCCGGTAGCGCGAGAGCAGCACGCGCACATGCATCTTGTAGCTCTTGCTCTCCAGCCAGCGGAAGTAGCCCTTCACGCCATACCACTTCTTGGGCCAGGAATTCGCGGGATCGCTGGAGTCGTAGCCGGGGTCGCCATCAATGACCCAGCGCTTGTGGTCGGCGGACAATTCCTTGAACGGAACGTCCATTGGCACGCCGAACTTCTTGCAAAACTTCGCCATGTCCGCCTGCGACTCCGCGCCGGTCCCGGTGCGCCACGGTCGCACCGCCCCCTCCGCCAAGGAGAGCGAGCGGTCGGGCACGGCGAGGTCGTAGTCAATGCCGATGACGCGCCCGAAGCCCTTGCATGTGGGGCACGCGCCTACGGGGTGGTTGAAGGAGAAAAGAGCAGGGGAGGGCTCCCGGTAGTCGAGGTTGCACTCGGCGCAGTGGAAGCGGTTGGAAAAGGAAAAGGTTGAACCCTTCAACGCTTCAACTCCTTCAACCGCTGAGTTCCGACTGAGCAGGCGAACTGCCAGCCTTCCTTTGCCAAAATGATACGCCTGCTCGCAGGCCTCGATGAAGCGCGAGCGGTTCTCGGCGGCAACCTTGAGGCGGTCTTGGATGACGGTGAGCACGGAATGCGGAGTGCGGAGTGCGGAGTGCGTTGCCGCTTCCTCAACCCGCACCACTTCGCCGTTGACCAGCAACCGCTGATAGCCTTGCTTGGCGATCAGTTCGAGCGATTCCTTGAGCGACAGCTTCTCCGACAGGACGAGGTCGAACGTCACCAGACATTCCGCATTTGAATGGAGCCTCCTTACGTCGGCTGCTACCGGAGCGAGACTGATGACTGAACACTGATTACTGATCACTTCCCAAATCTTTTGCGGCGGCTCCTTCTCCACCGGCTTCCCGCACTTCCGGCAATGGAGCGTGGCCAGGTGGGGCCAGAGGACTTTCAGGTGGTCGCAGATTTCCGTCATGGTGCCGACGGTGCTGC
>CAZOCL010000170.1:0-13789 GCA_964578245.1 uncultured Klebsiella sp.
GGACGGACTTCGAGCGCACCGCCGCGTCGTTCGCCGAGTTCTCGCGCAAGGACGCCGACGCCCTGCGCCGCTGGACCGAGGAGTTCCGCCCCATCGTCGAGCAGATCTTGATTCCCGAAGCGCAGTCGCCGCCGCTGGAGCCGGAGCGCCGCAGGCAACTGCTCTCGCGAAGCAAGCTGGGCCGCCGCCTGCTCGAAGTCTCCGCGCTCTCGCCGCTGGAGTTCGTCACGCAGCACTTCGAGCACGACGCCATCCGCGCCGGGCTCCTGTTCTTCAATGGCCTGCGCGAAGTGGATCTGCGGCAGCCCGGCTTCGGCCACGCCATCCCCGCACTCCTCGCCTCGCCCGCGAAGGCGCAGATGTGTGTGGGTGGTTCGGGCAGCCTTGCGCGGGGACTGGTCGCGGACATCACTGAGCACGGCGGCGAAATCCGCTGCGGCGTCGAGTTGAAGCGCATCCTCGTCCGCAACGGCCGCGCCACAGGTGTGGAACTGAGCACAGGCGAGCAACTCAGCGCCGACATCATCGCGTCCGGCCTGAACCCACAGCAGACCTTCCTCGACCTGCTCCCGCCCGACGCCGTGCCCGCCGAGGTCCGCGCCCGTGCCGCCGGCTTCCAATACAACCTGCTCGCCCCGCTCTTCGCGCTGAATGTTGCCTTGCGCGAACCGCCGCGCTGGGCCGCCGCCGCGCAACGACCGGAACTGGATCGCGCGTTCATGTTCATCGTCGGGCTGGAGCGGATCGGGCAGTTCCACGACATTGTCGCGGCGCACGAGCGGGGCGAGATCCCCGCACCCGTCGCGTGGGGCGCGTGCCCAACGCTCTTTGATCCCACGCAGGCCCCGCCACGCCAGCACACCGCCTTCCTCTGGGAAAAACTGCCCTACGCCCTGCGCGGCGACGCACGCAACTGGGACGCCGCGCAGGCCGCGCACGGCCGTGACCTGCTTGCGACTTGGACCGAGTTCGCGCCGAACCTCGCCGGCAGCGTGCTCGACTCCTTCACGCGCTCGGCCCTCGACACCGAGCGCACGCTGCCGAACATGACCAGCGGCGATCTGCTGGTCGGTTCCTTCGCCAACCGGCAGGTGGGCTGGAACCGTCCGTTTCCGGGAGCAGGGACCTACCGCACACCGTTGCCCGGCCTCTACCTCTGCGGCGGCTCCACGCACCCCGGCGGCAATGTCACCGGCCTCTGCGGCTACAACGCCGCGCGCGTGCTCGTGGCGGACGCGGGGAGGACGGTGTGGTGGAACCCGCCGGACGCGGAGGCGGCGATGGCCAATTTGGACTGCGCCGGCCAAGCGTAGCAGCGACGGCGCTTTGGCATCCCGCGGAGCGGAACGATCTCCTTCACCGGCACGCCAGTCACAAACCGCTCCGCAGGAATCAAAATCGGCGTCGCGCTCCGCTTGCCGCCACAGTCCAAGACGGGCACTCAGTTGAGTAACTGACGCTGCCCCAAGGCGAAGTTTCTGCCCGCTCCGCCGCGCTGCGTTCCTTGAAGCGTTGTGCCTGCGCCGGGGCCAACGGGGTTTTCTCGCCCCGGCGCGGGTTGGGGTCAATGATGGGCACATGGCCCAACCGCGCGCTGAAGGCGTGAATCTGCGGCGCGTCATACGCGCTGTCCATCAGGTCGTAGAGCGAGGTCACCCGTTGCGCGGTCATCTGCGCCAGCGGAATCGCCACCTGCGAATCATGCACGCTGGCGCTGGTCAGCACGGCGCTGACCGGGACGTCCCCATCCACGGTGTCCAGATGCAGTTTGTAACCGATCCAGCTGGCCTGGTGACCTTTGCTGTTGCGCTTGCACCCCACGTCGCAGCGGGCGGGCAGGTCGGCCAGGTTTTGGGCCAGCGTGCGCGCGGGCTGGAGTTCCAGGCGTTTGGGCGGCGCGGGCGGACGCACCTCGCCGCGCCGGGGGCGGCCGCGTTGACGGGACGGTGCCGGAACTGCGGGCGCGGGTTTGGGGGCGGGCCGTTCGGGGGCCTCGATGGCCGTGGCATCGCGGCTGACGTGGCCCACCAGCTTGGGGCCGGCGTGGGTCTTGACCAGGTGTTCGTGGAGTTGCTGGGGCAATTGGTCTTGCGCAAACGCGGCGAAGGCGCGGCTGAAAGTGGGTTCGCTGGGAATCTCACCGGCGCTGTCCCAGCCGCAGAGCTGCCGCAGGAGCGGGCGGGACTGGAGGGCGTCCAGGAGCGCCCCGGTGGTGGGGAACTGATAGACGCATTTGGCGATGAAAGCGTGCGCCAGCCAGGTGCGCGACGCGGGCGGAGCGCCGTTGCCGCACCAGTCGTAGCGGCGGGTGAAGCGGCCCAGGTCGGTGAGGGAGATGACCTCGCAGAACTGCTGGTCCAAGGCGGAGAGCGGCCCCAGTTCGGCGGTGAGGGCGGGGAAAAGCTGGCGTTGAAGGTGGCGGAAGATCGTCGTCAGGTCCGGCATGAATCCCAGACGCTCCGCGCGCCTGACGGTTCAATCAAAGGCGTAAAAACCCCAACAATCTGAGGTTCTGAAAGAGCCTCTCGTAATTCGCTCGCAACAGACCGGAAGCACCGATACGATGCCTCGCAAGCAAGTGAAGAGGGACACATGGACGAATCATTCTATTTGCCAGCAAGCGATGGGCTTCCAGCTCGCAAGAGCGGAAGCTGGGCGATTCGCAAGCATCACTATCTTCGAAACTACTGTGGAATCGCGACGGTGTCTATGCGCAGCAAGTGGAAAATTGTGTATCTCGACGTCATGGCGGGGCCCGGGCGATGCAAAATCAAAGAGACTGGCGAGGAGTTCCCCGGGTCACCATTTGTCGCGCTGGATTACGACTTTGCCGAATACATTCTCATTGAGGACAACAGAGACTCGGCGGATGCCCTTCAGAAACGGGTCGAAGCACACCCAAAAGCAAAGCGCGTAAAAGTTCTCTGCGAGAGTTGGGTAAAGGCAGCAGAATCAGGTAGGCTACGATTCGATGACTCAACTCTAGTCATCGCTTTCATAGACCCCACCGGCATTTCCCAAGTGCCGATGTCAGCCTTTCATGCTCTGGCCCTGAATCGGCGTATTGACCTGCTCGTGACCATCCAATACCGGCTCGGAATCGTTTGGAACGCACCCCAATACCAGCGGGCGGAGAACGACACAGCCTTGGATGCTTTTCTCGCATTCCGAGGGTGGCGGAATTGGGACATGAAGGATCCGACTCAGTTCGGCCGCAAAGCCATTGAACACTTCAGCCAGGAGATCGAACGGCTTGGCTTCATTGGGACGAAACATGTCTCAGTCCCTGAAACTCAACCTTTGTATCGCTTCACCTTGTTCAGCCGTCATCCGCTTGCCGAAACTTTCTGGAACAAGATTCTAAAGATTGACGAGCGCGGGCAGCGTGAATTTGGACTGTAGCTCGCAGCGTATGTCTGAAGCATGTCCTAATCTGACCCATAACGAATTGATTGATGAGCGACAAATCGAAAATTGAGTGGACGGACGCGACCTGGAACCCGGTGCGAGGCTGCACCAAAATCAGTCCGGGTTGTGCCCATTGCTACGCCGAAACGTTCGCCGAGCGGTTTCGTGGTGTCCCCGGCCATCCTTTCGAGCATGGGTTTGACCTGCGCTTGGTGCCCGACAAGCTGGGGGAGCCGCTCCGTTGGGCGACCCCCAAGATGATCTTTGTGAACTCGATGAGCGATCTTTTCCACGATTCCGTCCCAGATGATTACATCGTCTCGGTGGCGCGGGTCATGTGCGCGGCCAAGTGGCACACCTATCAGGTGCTTACCAAGCGGCCTCGAAGGATGGCAGACTTGTTGAAGACGAAGCTCCGTTTCGCTGGGGAAGTGCAGCACATCTGGTGGGGGGTAAGCGTGGAAAATCGCCAGCATGGCATCCCCCGAATTGACCACCTTCGCGAAGCCCCGGTTCAAGTTCGTTTTCTTTCCATCGAACCACTGCTGGAGGATTTAGGACGCTTCAGTCTCAAGTTGATTGACTGGGTGATTGTCGGGGGAGAGAGCGGGCCGAAAGCTCGGCCTATGAAGGCGGAATGGGTGCGTTCAATTCACGAGCAATGCGCCCGCAGCAAAGTGGCCTTCTTCTTCAAACAGTGGGGGGGCGTCCGTAAGAGCGAAACAGGTCGCAGCCTTGACGGCCGGACTTACGACGAGTTTCCCAGCCGGGTCACGAACCCGGTGTTGTCAGGCTGCGACCGCAAAGCTGCGTTGAAGCAATTTGAAGATGTAGGCCAGCAGTTGGCTCTCTGCTGAATTATTTTCGCTCTACTTCTTCCCCACCAGCTCCAGCACCGCCGCCGTCATCGCAGTCACGCCCGTCTTGAGCGTCGGTTCGGGGACGGGGGCGAACTTGCTGGAGTGCAGGGAGGGCAGGGTTTTGCCGGTCTTGATGCTTTCGGTGACGGATTCCTTGGTGATCGTGCCGAGCCAGAAGATGCAGATGGGGATCTTGGCCTCGGTGCGGCCGTAGAGCCCGAAGTCCTCCGCGCCCATCACCGCCGGCTTCGGGGTGATGTTGCCGTCACCGATCCAGCGCCCGATGGCACCCATCATGCGCTTGGTGAGCGCAGGGTCGTTGTAGGTGGACTTCGCACCTTCCTCAGCGATCTCAACGACGGGCAGAAGCCTTTCGGGGACACCAGCGGCAAGCGCCTGGCCGCGCACGATGCGCTTGAGCGCGGCGATGGAGGCGTCACGCACGCTGTCGGAATAGCTGCGGAGCGTGAGCTGGAGGCGGACTTCGTCGGGGATGATGTTGTGCTTGGTGCCGCCATGGATGGAGCCGACGGTGACGACCGCCGGATCGGTCGGCGAAGTCTCGCGGCTCACGATGGTCTGGAGCGCGAGGATGATCTGGGCGGAGAGGACGATGGGATCCTTGGTCATGTGCGGCCACGCGCCATGCCCGCTCACACCGCGCACGACGATGTCCACGGTGTCGGAGTTCGCGAGCGCGTAACCCTCGGTGTGGCCCACCATGCCGGCGGGCAGATCGCTCGCGGCATGCAGCGCGAGGCAGTAATTGGGCTGGGGAAAGCGCTTGAACAAGCCTTCGGCGAGCATGGCCTTCGCCCCGCCACCGCGCTCCTCGGCCGGCTGGCCGATGAAGACCAGCGTGCCGCTCCACTTGTCGCGCATCGTGGCCAGCACCCGGGCCGTGCCGATGAAAGAGGTCATGTGAATGTCATGCGCGCAGGCGTGCATGGTGGGCACGTCGTTGCCCTTGTCATCCTTCGTGCGGGCCTTGCTGGCGTAGGGCAAGGCGGTCTCCTCCAGCACCGGCAGGCCGTCGAGATCGGTGCGCACCAGCACGGTGGGGCCAGGACCATTCTTGAGCACGCCCACGACGCCGTGTCCGCCGACCTTCGCGGTCACGTCAAAGCCGGCCTGCTTCAACTCGTCGGCCACGCGCGCGGCGGTCTTCACTTCCTGGAACGAGATTTCCGGATGGGCGTGGAGGTGCTTGTAGAGGTCCAGCAGCCGTGGGTATTCGGCATCCACTTTGGCCCGGATGGCGGGCGGAACATCGGCGGCGTAAAGCGGCAAGGCGACGCAACCGAGTGCGGCGAGGAGGGCGGAGAGCAGTTTCATGGTTGGGCGAATTGAGCGGAGCGTAGGAAAGGAGCGGCGGGAGTGCAAGCGGCACGGTTGCGGAGCGCCGCTCTCCGACCCGGCGCCCTGCGGGCAGGGCGCAGTGTCCTCACCGCGCCGCGAACGCCTGTGCGCCACGGGCAGCCGACCGCGGGTGAGAACCCCCCGCCCCACCATGACTTCGGTGCTCACGCCGGGTCGGAGACCAGCGCTCCGTCAGACCACCTTGACGATGGCCGCGTGCCCGCTGCTGCCGATGATGCGGACCTTTCCGCCGCGCTCGATGAGGTCGCCTTCCGTGACCACGTCGAGGATCTCGTCACCGAACTGCGCCTTCCCGCCAGGGCGCAAGGTGGTGAGCGCGATCCCTTCCAGGCCGAGGTGCTGCTGCTGGCTGGCCGCCAGGGCGGCCTCGGTGACCACGCCGCTGGCGCCTTGGGAAACCAGCGCAGGATAAAAGCTGGTGCGGGGCAGCACGCGGCTGAGCAGCGCGATGACAATGCCCGCCCCCACCACCGCCAGCACGAGATCGTTCATCGGCACCCGCAACTGCGGCAGCGTCGGCAGGCTGGGCATGCCCGGATACACATCCACCATCGCCATCACGAGCGACACGACGATGAGCCCAAACCCGGCCAGCCCCAGCACGAGCGTCCCCGGGAAGAAGAACAGCTCCAGCACCACGAAGGCGATGCCCACGATGAACACCGCCACCCACTCCAGCCCGGTCAGGCCGGCGACGTAGCCGCCGAAGAAGTAGATCGCGAAGGCGCAGATGCCGATGATGCCGGGCAGGCCGAATCCCGGCGTCTTGAACTCGATGTAAATGCCCGCGATGCCGATGATGAGCAGCAAGGGGCTGATGGTGTTGATCCACGAGGCGAGCTGCTCGGCCCCGCTCGGTTCGATCCGTTTCATCACGGCCTGCTCCAGGTTCAGCTTCTTGAGCAGTGCGTCCAGGTTCTCCACCGTGCCGGCGGAGAGGAGCGGCCTGGCGGGGTTCCCGTATTCGCGCGCCGCCTCCTGGTCGGTGAGCGTGAGGATCTGCCCCTTCTCGTTGATCACCTTGTCGTCAATCTTGAGTTCCTTCGTCTTCTTCACCATCGCGTCGGCGACCTCCGGATTGTGCCCGTTCTTTTCCGCATTCGCACGCACCAGCGCGCTGATGGCCGAGGACGCCTTCAGTTCCACGGTGCCGCCGATCTCCTGCGTGCCGCCGGTGGGCGAGGCCGCCACCACGGCGGCCGCGCCGATGACGCTCTGCGGCGCCATGTAGATCTTCTGCGTGGCGAACGAGATGAACGCGCCGGCGCTCCACGCCTTCTTGTTCACATACGTCACCGTCTGGCCGGGGAACTTGTTGATGATGCCGATGATCTCCTCCGTCACGTCCACGCGTCCGCCGTGGGTGTCCATGTCGAGCACCAGCACATCGGCCTTGGCCTCCATGGCCTCCTTCACACCGCGCCGCACCACATAGACCAGCGGCGGCATGATGTCCTCGCGAATGGGCAGCACATAGACCTTCTTCGCGCCGGGAGCCAGCGAATCCGCACCCTGCGAACCGCCGGGCGCGGCCAGCCCGGTCAACAGCACCGCCAGGAGCAACAACCACTTTGTCATGCTCGAAGCGTATCGCAGCCGCCCGCCCGCCGCAAGCCGGGCGGCGACTGAGCGTGTGCCCAGTAGAACTCCTTCACGGCAATCCATTTGGCGCCACATGAGCAAGACCGTTTATCGCTGGTTGAGCAGGATGTTGCGCAGCCGTTGGTGAAGCTCGGGCGGGATGGTTCGCGAGAACACCAGGCGGCTGGCTGCGCTGATGGCGATAAAGCCGGAGGATACACCTTCGTCCTGCAACGTTTCCGCCACCGACTGCCGCGCATGAGGCAGCACCTGTCCGCGCCGGACGTGAAGCTCGCCTTGCTTCACCAGCAACATGGTAGGGGAGCTGGGCGGGGGAATGAAACGGAGCGAGACAGCCGCGTAGCCGAGCACGCCGAACGCCACCAGGACTAGCCACCACATAGGCAGCCGCTCACTTCTCGAGCTTCACCGGCTGCGGTGCGCGCTTCTTGTGATACGGCGAGGAGAGGTTGAAGTAGATGCCGCAGAGCGGCTTGTCCAGAACGGAGTCCTCGGGCGGCTGGCTCAGTATGATGGTGACCTGGTTGTCGAGGGCGATGCCATGGCGCAGGCCGGGAGCGCGGTTTTGGTAGGCCTTGATGGCCTTTTCCACGAGCCGCTGGAGCGCGCCTTCGCAGTCCTCGGGCGTCTTGGCAATGCATACGATATACTTGTCGTATGCGCGCAAGGCGTCGGCAATCTCAGCCTTGAACATGTCCACATTCAGGTCCATGAACAGACCCTAGCATGAAAACTCGGCCGATGGGAAGCCGGAGATTGAGCGGGGGATTTTTCGGGAGGCGCGAATCGACCTCACTGCATCGGCAGCATCAGTTCCACGCGCTTGTCGCCACGCAGGACGGTGGCCTTGAGCTTGTCGCCGGGCTTGGTGGATTGCAGGAGCTGGCCGAAGAGTTCCCCTTCCGTGATCCGGGCGGACTTGCCGTTGAGTTCCAGCAGCACGTCATCCTTCAGGAAACCGGCGTTCTTCGCGGCGGCATGTTTGCCATATTGGCCGAGGCCCTTCACGAAGAGCGCCAGTTTGTCCTTAGGGAGGTTGCGGGTGGTGCGTTCCTCGTCGGTGAGGTCCACCAGCACCATGCCGCCGGTGGCCATGGCGCGCATCGGCCAGGTGCCGACGCGCCGGGAGATGTCCGACTTGCTGCGCCAGTCGGCAGGGAGGGGAATCGTCAGTGAGACTTCGGCAGTGCCACGTTTCACCTTGGCCGGGAGCGTGCCGGATTCGGGGGCACGGTTCAATGCCCAGGAGAAGTCCGCAATGGACAGGAGCAACTGGCCACCGAGCTGGGTGAATTCATCCCCGGCCTGCACGCCGGCCTTCGCCGCGAGGCTGCCGGGCGCTACGGATTTCACTTTCGCGATCTGGTCGGCCTCCAGCGAGACGCCCACGGTCTCGGGCATGGGCATCGGGTAAATCATGTTCGGGGGCACCGGCTTGCCCTGATCGCGGAAGTAGGCCCGGTAGGCATCGCCGACCTGATGGCAGTGGACGCAGCTGCCGACCACCTTGCCCTCCCAGTCGAGGTCGCGCTTGTATTTGCCGGCGAGGTTCGGGATTTCAATCGGCGTGGCGAAGGGGATGGGGGCGCCCTGCTTGCCGGCGAGCGCGGCCTTGTTCACGGGATAGGCGGTGTGGATGGCCAGAGCGGCTTCGAGCGAACGCTTGTAGCCCAGGGTGGTTTTCTCCTCGGGATCCTTCTGATGCGACCACGAGCCGTAGCGGCCATAGACGGTGCCGTCCGCGTTGAAGAAGAGCGTCGAGAAGGAGAGGTCGTAATCAAACTGGAATTTGGCCAGTTCGATGGCGTTGGCGTTGATGACGCGCACACAGACGAACTGGTCCAGCAGTGGCGTCAGGTCCGGGTTCGTGAGCACACTGGCATCAAGGCCCATGCAGCCTTTGCAAGGCACGCAACGCATCACGATGAGCAAGGGCTTGCCGGTGCGCTTGGCCTCGGCGAAGCCCTTTTGCCAGTCGTTGTAGATCCAGCGGCTGTCATTCTGCATGTCCGCCTTGTCCTTGCGGACCGCGCCTTCCCGGTCCTTGACGGTCTCGGCAAACGCGGTGGTGAGGAGGCTGCTGGCCAGGAGTGGCAGGATGAGTCGCAGGGCTTTCATAAGGCTGAGTTTGTATCAGGACGATGGGCGATAGCAATTCCTTCGGGGCAACTGAGGGGTTAGAGCTTGATGATTTCTTCCATCCGGCGTTGCAGGCCATCGAGCCGGTCAGCGATCTTGCGGAACTCTTTCCGCGTCTCGGCGTCGAGTTCTCCCCTGGGGGAGTCGCCGTTGTCTAGCTTGACCTGCCGGGCCAGGGGAGGCGGCAGCGGGCGGCTTTCACTCTCAATCCGCGTGCGCAACTGCGCGGATTCGGTCAGGAACTTTTCCGAAAGTTCGCGGAACCGGGCTTCCTGCTCTCGTAATTCGGCGGCAAGGGAGTCGCGCAAAGCCAGGGTGGCGCGGGACTGTTCGGCGGCCAGGGTGTTCAGGCCAGTGCGCAGTTCCGTGGTGCCGGTGGCTTGCGCCTGGGCCGCCGAGGCCATGACTTGCCGCAAGGCGCCGACCTGCTCCTGAATCTGACGAAGTTCCGGCAGCGGGAGCGGCTCCGGTTGCACCCGCATGGCGGCGGCTTCCTCCCGCAATGCTCCAATCTCCTGCTTGAGTTCGCCGAGCGTGCCGCTGGCTGCGAATTGCACGGTGGCAACCTCGGCGGTGGCCTGGTTCAACGCGGCGAGCCGTTCGTCCAACTGGCGGAGTTCGCCGCGCACGGCCTTAAAATCGCCGGTGAAGCTGGTGCCCTCCCGCATCACCTTCTCGGCCTGCTCCAGCGCGGGCTTCAGGGAGCCGAGCCGTTCCTTGGTCTCGTTGGTCTGCGCAATGATGCTGGAGTTGATTTTTTGCAGGCTGGCCAGCACGCGGCTGATTTGCTCGGCCAGTTGTCCCGCCTGCGACAGGCGCTCCTGGCGTTGGGCTGAGGCATGGAAGGCAAGCCTCGCCAGCAGGAGCACGACGCCCAAGTTCAGCACGAGCAGCAGCACGCCCGCGTGGGTGTTCAAAGCCGTGAGCGTGTCGTTCATGGTGCCGGCGGATTCTGTTTTTCGACCGGGGCAAAGCAAGGAGTTTTCCGGCGGAAATGTCTCAGTTGTGAATTTCCACTGGCCGCTGCGAGTCAGGCGAGGCACGTTGGAAATGTGGCGGCGAAGCGGAGCTTCTGTTTTCGCAGCCCGTCCAACTCGCGGCTTTGAACAGCGACGAACAATCCATGGATGAAACCCGCTGGCGCGCGGCGCGCCCGGCGCGGTCGTCGTTGCCGGAGGATCATCCTGACCTGGCGGGACTGCCACCGGATTTTCAGCGCGTGGCGTTGTTCGCCGTGCTGTCCATTTTCCTCGTGCTGCTCGGCACCCTGCTGCCGGCCAATTGGAAGTCCGTCCACCCGGCGCTGCTGGAGCGGGCAGGCCACGGGACGCCGACGGTTGGCAGCCTCGGACTGACCGCGCTCGCTGCGCAGAAGCCTGGCGTAGCCAACCTCGCGCTCTCAGCAGCAATGGCGGTAAAGGATGACAAGGCCGCAAAGCTGATGGCCGAGCTGGCTGAACTGGAAGCCCGGCGCGGCTGGACCGTCTGGGGCGGACGTGATCCTTTCATCGAGGCGGTATTCAAAGACACGACGCTCGCGCGACCGGCGAGCGAGGTCATCCTGCCGTTTTTGCTCACGGAGACGAACCGGGCGGTGCTGCGGGAGCGGCTCGCCCCGGCCCGTTCGCCAGGCGTGCAGGCCATCCTCCAGACGCGGGACTTGTCCACCACCACGCAGTTCGTGCCGGTGAGCCGGCCCGGGGGGCAGCCGTTTGAGGCGGTGATTCTGCTGACGGCGGTCTTGTATCAGGGGGAGCGGTTTTCCCCGCTGCTGGCCCATGATATTCGCGTGGCCGCGGAGCAGGCAAACGAATCCCGGCTCGCGGGCGATTGGGAACGAGTTTGCATGGACGTGCTGGCCCTGGCGCGCCGCCTGGACTGGGTGCAGCTCTCGGAACTGCTGCGTCTGATCCCGAACGCCAAGGCGTTGAATGACTTCACGCAGCTCGCGAAGGCGGCTCCCGATGACTTCACGGTGCTCTACGCCGCGTCGCTGCTGACGAAAGCCCCGGACAAGATTGCGGATTACCTCTTGCGCTACGGCAAGCCCGGCGCGGCCGACCTGACGAAGGCGCTGGCCCATGGCGAGGGAGCCGTGCGGCTCTTGCTGGAGCGGGGGCTGCCGCTGGGGCCGGCGCGGACGGTGCCGGGCTTCCTCGCGGGCTGGACGCTGGCGGCTCCGCGCACGATGCTGACCGTGAAGGTCATTTGCTTTTTCCTGGCAGGCGCGGGATTCTTTTTGGTGTGGCGCGAGTTGTCGCCCGTCCAACCCGGCAGCCGGTCAAGGGTTGGCGGGCGGATGATTCACACCCAGCGCGGCATTGTGGCGCTGGCGCTGGCGGTGATGCTGCTGGCGGCGGGTGAACCGTTCCTGCTCAAGCCGCTGGGCTCGCCGGAATTCCGGCTGCGCTTGAATCTGCCGGTGTTGACGAATTCACCGGTTCCGACTGACAAAACGAAAACTGCAACGAAACCCCGTATGGAACTCTCCACCATCCTGAGCATCCTGCTCTTCGCCGCGCTGCAGGCGGGCGTGTATGCCGTCTGCATCATGAAGATCCGCGAAATCGAAATGTCACCCGGCTCGCCGCAACTCAAGATGCGGCTCATGGAGAACGAAGAGAACCTCTTCGACTCCGGCCTGTATGTGGGCATCGCCGGAACCGCCACGGCGCTCGTGCTCCAAGTCGTTCAGGTCATCGAGGCCAATCTGCTCGCCGCCTATGCCTCGAACCTGTTCGGCATCGTCACCGTGGCATTTGTGAAGATCTGGCACGTCCGCGCGTGCAAGCGCCGGCTGATCATGGAAGCGCAGTCACAAGCGCAGGCGATGGAGCGGCAGACGGTGGCGGCTTGAAGCATATCACCGCTGGCATTTATGCGCCCATATTTCAAATCGTTCGTGGTGCGTGGTCCGTGGTGCGTGACTTCGGTTCGCGCGCATTCGGGTGAAGTAACGCACCACGCACCACGCACCACGTTGCACCCCAGATGAACAAAACCCTCCTGCTCATCATCTGCGACTTCCTCCTGCTGAACCTCCTCGCGCTCACGCGCTGGGACAAGGTCGAGCCGGCGGCCACCCGCAAGCCGCCCGTGCCGGAGGTCAGCGCCAATGCCGCGCGCCAGAACCAGGATTTGGTGGACATGATGAAGCTGGCCCTCGAACAGGAGCAGGCCACGCGCAACCAGCTCCAGCAACGACTCCAGTTTGCTGAATCCGACTCCCAGACCCGGGCACAGACCCTGGCCCAGATGCAGGCGCAGAAGAGCCAGTTGGAAACCAACTTGAAGCAGTCACAAACGGCGGCGCAGGACCTGTCCCAGCGCTACGCGAGCGCCACCAAGCAGGTGGCGGATGCCAAGCAGCAGCAGGACGCGCTCACGGCCGCCATCAAGACCGTCGAGGCCGAAAAGGCCCAGATGCAGCAGACGGTGGATGCCAAGCAGGCAGAAGTTCAGGCCAAACAGGCCGAGATTCAAAAGCAGCAGCAGGCGCTGGCGGACCTCGCCAAGCAGCAGGCGGCGGCGGCCCAGCAGGCCTCTAATTTGGCGACCACCGTCAAGGTCGTGCAGGCCGAGAAGGACTTGATCCGCGACCAGTTGGAAAAGCAGATGCAGGCCGCGCTCGCCGCCAAGCAGGCGGAACTGGAGAAGCAACAGCAGGCCCTGGCTGAACTGGAGAAACAACGGCAGGCCACGGCTGCGCAGGCCGCGCAGTTTGCCACCGCCGCCAAGGTCGCCGAGACGGAACGGAACCTGCTCCGCGATAATCTGACCGACTTGAAGAAGGAAGTGGCCGTCGTGCGGCAGGAAAAGGAGATGCTCCAATCACAGACCGCGAAATTGAGCGAGGGCGTGGGCCAGCTTGCTGCCAAATCCGGTGAACTGGCCAAGGAGATCCGCGAGAACACGCCGATCAACATGAACCTCATGTTCAGCGAGTTTCTGAGCAACCGCGTGGACGTGACCATCGCGGCGCAGCAGTCCGTGCTCATCGGCTCCGGCAACCGGCTCAAGGACGCCAAAACCATCCTCGTGAATGACGGCCGCACGGTCATGGCCATCGTGCACATCACTGACACGCCGTTCTCTCTGACCATGCCCCTGGGCATGGACCGGGTCATTGCGCGCGTAGCCAAGGCGTCCGATGTGCTCGGCAGCGGCGCACTGACCTTCATCACGGCTGACCCGCGCCTCGCCGTCATCCCCGTGAACGCCCAGCAGGCGAAGGCCCTGGGCATCAAGATGTATCCGGTGGCGAAGAACCCCTACAAGTTCACCGAGGCGGTGCTGGTGAACCGTGGCGGCAAGCACTACGGCGAGGTTGAGTTCAAGCTGGATTCCCGCACGCCGGACTACGTGAAGATGAAGAACCGCATCCTGAGCCGCGTGCTCAA
>CAZOCL010000171.1:0-13776 GCA_964578245.1 uncultured Klebsiella sp.
GCAACATCGCAAAGTTGAACTACGTGGCGGGCGCGGAGATTCCGAAGAAGTATCTCGCGTAGGGAGGGGGACGGAGGGAGTATTGGAGTGGTGGAGGAATGGAGTGCTGTCGACACGGGCTTTCCCAACACTCCACTACTCCATCACTCCGCTCCCCCCTCAGCTCTTCTTCGCCATCACGGCGCGGGCTTTTTCGAGGATCTTCCGTTCGCGGTCGGTCAGGCTGTGGATGCCGTGGGCGGAAATCTTGTCGAGGATGGGGTCAACTTCCTTGGTGATGAAGTCGGCGGAGAGAGGTTCTTCGACCTTGGCGGCGCTGCGCAGATCGAAGCCGGCTACGCTAGCGACTTCGCTCTTCTTGGCGGGCTTGCGCTTAAACCAGTTCTCCCATGGCAGCGGTATGAAGTCGCGATGCCAGCCCCATTGGACAAACTTCATCCCCAACAGCAGCCCGCCGAGATGGGCCGCGTGGGCGGCGCACCCGCCCCGTCCGCTGGGAACCACCGTGAAGAAAGCCTCCACGCCGACGTAAATCCAAAACAGCGGGCGGGCCTTAATGGGCAGGATGAAATTCCAGCGAATCTCCGAGTCCGACTCCAGCCAGGCAAAGACGGCGAACAGGCCGGACACGCCCGCCGAGGCTCCATACACCACCTGGCCAAAGTGATAGGGGAAGAGCAGCATCAATCCACCCTGGAACAGGCCGCCGGCGAATCCGGAGACGAGATAGGCGACGAGGAAGCGCTTCTTGCCTAGGGCAAACTCCACCCAGCGGCCGATGAACCAGAGCCCCAGGACATTGCCCAGCACATGCCAGAAACTCACATGCAGGAACTGAAACGTCAGCAGTTGCCAGACGTAGCCCGACTTCAATCCCGACGCGGTCATCGCCAGCCACTTTTCGGCATGAGTCTGCAGATAGACATCATTGATGCACTGGAGCGCGAAGCAAGCGACCAGGGCGATCATGAGGATGACCGACCAAGGCAGCGGTTCGCGGCGTGAGCCTTCGCGCATATAATCCCGGTCGTCGAGCACGGGGCGCAACCTAACGGCGGCTCCGGCACATTTCAACGGGGGATTTCCTTCCGGGCTGCTTTCTGCTTGCCGCATGAAACTCGCAGCAGAGGACGGCTGGCTTTCGCCAAGGTCGGGGTTGTCCCCAGGCGTTTCCAGTCCTACATTAAGGATGTGAGACAGGCGGCTTCAGGCTGCTGGTTCCGGCGGCGGACGGTTTCCGCAGTATGACAGGAATCGGAGTGCGGAAGCCAAGAACCAACCGCCTTGTGCGGAACGAAAGGACAGCCATGAATGCCAGTTCAATCGATGTCATTGCGGCGACCCAGGCGCACAAGACGGCCTCGCCCTTCTGCATCCAAAAAATCGTCGTCCCGGTGGATTTCTCCGAGTGCTCGCACAAGGCACTGCGCTACGCGATTCCGTTCGCGAAGCAGTTTGGCGCGAGCATCACGCTGGTCTTCGTCGCGCAGATCAACTACGCGGTCGGGGAGTTCGGCATGGTGGACGCGCCCTTGATGGAGACGCAGTTGCGCGAGTCAGCGGACAAGGCAATGGAGAAGCTGCTGCGGGAGGAGATCGGCGACCGCGTGCCGGCCACCAAGCAGACGCGCATCGGCCGGCCGGCCTCGGAGATCGCGGCGGCGGCCAAGGAGCTGGATGCCGACCTCATCATCATCTCCACCCATGGCCATACCGGCCTCAAGCACGTCTTCCTGGGCAGCGTGACGGAGAACGTGGTGCGGGTGGCCCCGTGTCCGGTGCTGGTGGTGCGCGAGGAGGAGCATGAGTTTCTCCGGGATTGAATGCGTTCACCCGCACCGTCTCCAGCCTGAACGCCGAGCAAGTGCTCGGCGCTCCGGGGTCAGCCGCGGATGGTGAAGACCATGCCGTCGGGAAGGGTGAAGATGTAGTCGGCGGGAGCCTGGCCCACGATTCTTACGGTCACGGCGGTGCCGTCCACATCGGTGATCTGCAGGCCGACTTCGCCAGAGCCTTGACCGAAAATGAACTGCAGGAGCACGGCGTCATCGTCGAGCGGGTCCACAACCTGTGCGCCTTCGTTGCCGCGCGGCAGGATGGTATCGCCATCGTAGATCTCGGGCTGGGCTTCCGTGGCGAGCCGGGACCGGCCATCAGCGGATAGGATGGTGGTGTTGGTGCAATCGAGGAAGACCAGCTTGAGATTGGCTTTCATGCGGTAGTGGGCGAGACAAGCGTGAGGGATTTCGATTGAGGGAAGGGTCGCGTCCGCCGGGAGGGGCTAGCAAGCGGAAAGCGTTGGGATGGCAGAAGAACTGAGGTCAGAAAGATGGGGGTCAGAAAAATAGAGGAGCCGGAGTGAGCCGAGACGATGCAGTTGAAAGTGGCGATCCCTCTAACGCGGAGACATAGCGCGGCGGAGCCGCAACCATGTTGACCACAGAGACACGATGAACACAGAGATTTGCCATGATTGCCGTGCTGTGTCCCGCACCGCACCAACCAGAAACCGCAGCAGATTTCCCGCAGATTCAGGACGGCCACAGATGGGGAAAACATCTGTGGCGGTCCTGAATCTGCGGAAACCTTCTGAGTTCTCACGTCCCTGTTCTCTCTGTGTTCATCGCGTCTCTGTGGTTAAAAATCAACGGGGACATTCTGCTCAGACCGTGAGGAAGTTGGGAGATAGCGTTGCAGAGAACTTCGCAGGGCCTGATCTCCATGCCACTTTGCGTTCTCTGCGTTGCTGCGTTGAAGTGCCCCCCTCCGATTTCAAATGCATGGTTCCGGTTGAGAATGTTCCTGACCCCTTCTTTCTGACCAATTGTGCTGGTGTGAACACCGAAACGGGGCGGACCCTTCCTGACGCCCGCGCCCGCAAAGCGTCCCGGCGGGCCGCGCTCCGGGGCAGTGCGTGGATGCACCCCTGCCGTTCTGCTTCCATTTTTCCGCGTGCAGCGCGGGCTTTCTCCGTGTTTCATCTCCACCCCGACAGCCCGGCTGCCGGAGTTTATTATGGACGACACGAATTCGCTGATCGAACAACGCCGCGCCAAGCTCGCCTCGCTGCGGAGCAAGGGCATTGACCCGTTCCAGAACAAGTTCTCGCCCAGTGAGAGCTGCGCGGTCGCCCGGGGCAATTACACCGAGGGGCGCGCCGTGGCAGTGGCCGGGCGCATCACCGCGCACCGGGACATGGGGAAGTCCATGTTCATTGACGTGAAGGACCAGAGCGGACGCATCCAGGCCTACGCGCAGAAGAACGTCCTGGGCGACGAGCAGTTCGACATCTTCCGCCATCTGGATCTCGGCGACTTCGTCGGCATCAAGGGGACGCTCTTCACCACGCGCACCGGTGAGATTTCCGTGAAGGCCGAGTCCTTCACCATCCTCGCCAAGGCGCTGCGCCCGCCGCCCGCGAAGTGGCACGGGCTGGAGGACACCGAGATTCGCTACCGCCAACGCTATCTCGATCTGATGGCCAACGATGAAGTGAAGCGCGTGATGCTCCTGCGCAGCCAGGTGATCCGCGAAATTCGCAACTTCCTGCACGGGCGCGGCTACATCGAGGTGGAGACGCCGATGATGCAGGCCATCCCGGGCGGTGCGGCGGCGCGGCCCTTCATCACCAAGCACGAATCGCTCGGCTGCAACTTCTACCTGCGCATCGCGCTGGAGCTTTACCTCAAGCGTCTGCTGGTGGGCGGGGTGGACAAGGTCTTCGAGATCGGCCGCAACTTCCGCAACGAGGGCCTCTCACGGAAGCACAACCCGGAGTTCACGATGCTGGAAGCCTACGAGGCCTACGGTGACTACGAGACGATGATGGACCTCGTGCAGGGGATGGTCTGCCATGTCTCGCAGGAGGTGCTGGATACGCTGGTGATCGAGCACAAGGACGCCGAGGGCAAGGTGACCAAGACGATCAATCTGACCCCGCCGTGGAATCGCGTCCGCTACAAGGACATCGTGCGCGACACGGTGCGTGCGAAGACCGATGGGAAGATCGCGGATTGGTTCGCGCTCACGCCTGCCGAGCGCCGCACGGTGGCTGTGGAAGACCTCAAGTTGGGCGGGGACATCGGCACGCAATACGAAGACTTCGAGGTGACCGGAGCGGTCTTTGAGAAGCTCATCGAGCCGACCTTGATCCAGCCCACGTTCGTCACGCACTTGCCGAAGCAGCTTGTGCCGCTCGCCAAGCTTTCGCCGGATGATCCGTCCACCGTGGAGGTCTTCGAGTGCTGCATCAATGGTCAGGAGATCGCTCCCGCCTACACCGAGCAGAACGATCCCATCGCCCAGCGCGACACGCTGGAGCATCAGGCCGGTGGCGAGCAGCAGAAGCTCGACGAAGACTTTCTGGTGGCGCTGGAACACGGGATGCCGCCCGCCGGTGGCATGGGCATGGGCATTGACCGCCTGTGCATGATGCTGCTCGGCCAGGAGAGCATCCGCGACGTGATCCTGTTTCCGCAGTTGAAGCCGAAGGCTTAGTCGAGCGTCTGCGCTTTATCACCCGCAACCATCGCTCACGCGCTTAACCTGCCAAAAATATGTCTGCCGCCTCCGATGAGCCTGCCGTGCTGACTCTGATACTACAACGGCGGGCCGAGATCCTTTCGGAACTGCTGACCAAGCTGACCACGCAGCGAACGCTGGGCGACATTACCAGTGCGGTGAAGCATGCGGTGAGGAGCGGGGCGGAGGCGCAGGGCATGGCGTTTGTGCTGCGTGATGGTGAGCAGTGCTTCTACCTGGACGAGGATGCGATGGCGCCTTTGTGGAAAGGACAGCGGTTTCCCATCTCCGCCTGTGTCAGCGGGTGGGCCATGACGCATCGCACGCCAGTGGTCATTCCGGATGTGTTTGCCGACGACCGGGTGCCGCAGGCAGTGTATCGCGCTACGTTTGTCAAAAGCATGGTGATGGTGCCCATCCGGGGGCTCCGCTCGGTGGGTGCCATCGGGGCGTATTGGAGCCGGGCGCACGCCCCAGATGCCCATACGGTGAGCTGGCTTCAGACAGTTGCGGATGCCATCAGCCCGGTCTTCGAGTTTTCCCTCGCGAAAGAGGACCACCGGGCAGAACCGGACATCGCTGCCGGGCAGGAGCGGGAACTGGTCCGGGTGTGCGCGTGGACGCGGCAAGTGGAGATGGACGGCGTGTGGGTGCCGTTCGAGACGTTCCTCCGGCTGCGGTTTGGACTGGCAGTAACCCACACCATTTCCGAACAGGCCACGGCGGCGATGATGGAGGAACTAAACCGGGTTGCCCCGCCGCCGAAAGAGTGATTGAGTCGGGGCCGACTTATGAACTACCGCGCCCTGGCCCCGTTTGCCCTTACGCTAATCGCCCTCGCTTGGCCGCTGGCTGCCGCTGAGGCCCCGAAGAAGCCGGTGCTGCTCTACAGCCGTCACTTCAATGCCCTGGGTGAGACCCGCTACCAGCCCGAAGGGAACTACAAGGAAGTGCTCACGCGGTTGCGCGGGGAGTTCGAGGTGCGTGTCCATGCGGAGCCGCTCACCGCCAAGACGCTCGCTGGAGTGAACGTGGTGCTGATCGCGAACCCCAGTGACAAAGCGGCCGGCACCAACCCGCCGCCGCATCACGTCACCGCCGGGGACATCGCCGTGCTCACCCAGTTCATCGAGCTGGGCGGTGGTTTGTTCGTCATGGGCAACCAGGAAAACCATAACTTTGAGTTCACCGACTTGAACAAGCTGCTGGCGCGCTTTGGCCTGCAGTTCGCCGAGCGGTTCACGGACATGAAGAAGATCACGGTGCCGAAGGGGACGCCAGTCATCGGCGGGTTGAACTGGGGCTACTACACCGGGAACCAGATCGTCGTCGAAGTCGGTCACGCGGCCAAGCCGCGTCCGCTGATCAACAACGATGTGTCAGTAACGCCAATCAGCGGACCCCGGAACGAGCCGGGCTGCCTGCTTGCCGTAGCGGAGCCGGGGCGGGGCAAGGTGGTGCTGGTTACGGATGCCGGCTGGCTCACGGACGATGCGCTCACCGAGAAGGGGATTGGCGGCAACGTGGTGAAGGGCCAGGAGAACTGGGAGATCATGCGCCGCCTGAGCCACTGGGCGGCGGGGCGCTGAGGCTGCGCATTTTGCGAATTCGCCACTTCATTTTTCGGTCACAATGCTCAATGATGATTGAACGATTCGCGACCGGAAGCATCCAACGTCGCGGTTGACCACCACTATGAATGCCACTTTTGCCCGTCTTGTTCTAACTACGACCCTGGCTGCCTCACTGACGGCGTGTTACACGCCGGATGGCCGGACTGATCATACTGGTTCCGGCGCCTTGATCGGCGGAGCGTCGGGCGCGGCTATCGGAGCCATGGCGGACCGGCGCAACCCGGGTGCTGGCGCATTGATTGGTGCGGCGGCCGGCCTCATCGCAGGCGGCCTGATCGGGCATTCGGCTGACCAGCAACAGGAACGAGCCCGTCCCAGAACTGTCACTGTGGTGCAACCGGCCCCGCAGGTGGCGACACCGGCGGTCAACCCGACGAGCATCGAAGACATCAAGAGCATGAGCAAGGCGGGGGTCAGCGACGAAGTGATCATCAACCAGATGACCACCACCCGCTCGGTCTATCAGTTGAACGCGGATGCCATCGTGGATCTGAATCGGGCGGGTGTGAGCGCGAAGGTCGTGAATCACATGATCAACTCACCAGGGGCCGCAACGCCCCCTCCGTTGGGAGCTACCGTCAGCCAGTCCCCGCCGGCACCTCGAGTGGAGACCGTGGTCGTGGCTCCGGGGCCCGAATACACATGGGTGAACGGCGAATGGGTCTGGTATGGCAATTCCTGGGTGTGGGTGAGCGGCCGGTGGATTTATCCGCCTCGTCCGCGCGCTGTCTGGGTGGAAGCCCGGTGGGTTTACGGCCCGGGCGGGTATCATCATCATCCCGGTTACTGGCGCTAAGTTGTCCCCAGCAATCTCCGCAAGAACCGGGTGGGCAGGGCCGGGTGAGCGCGTAAGCTGCTGGAATGATTGCGGAACTCACGACGGTGGCCCACGAGGATGGCAGCCAGGCTGCGCTGGATTACCAACGCGTGGAGAAGGCCATCGCGTTTCTCACTGAGCATTATCGCGAGCAGCCCGATCTGTCCGCCGCCGCGCAGGCTGCGCATCTGAGCGAGTTTCACTTCCAGAAGGTCTTTACGCGCTGGGCGGGCATCAGCCCCAAGCGGTTCATCCAGTTCCTCACCGCAGAGCATGCGAAGCAGTGCCTCGCGGAATCACAACCCGTGCTCGACGCTGCGCTCGACGCAGGCCTTTCGAGCCCTGGCCGCCTGCACGACCTGTTTGTGTCAGTGGAGGCGATGACACCAGGCGAGTTCAAGGCCCAGGCCAGCCGGCTGCGCATTGACTATGGCGTTCATCCCACGCGGTTTGGCCAGTGCCTGCTGGGGGTGACGGCGCGCGGCGTCTGCTGGCTGAGCTTCCTCGGAGAGGAGACCGAGGCCGCCGCCGTGGCGGAACTGCGCGCTCACTGGATCGGGGCGGTCTTCACCCGGCGTCCCGAGGTGACCGGGCCACTGGTGACGCGCATCTTTCGCGAGCTGGGGGCACGACGCGATTCGCTGAGCCTGCTCGTGATGGGGACCAACTTTCAGCTCAAGGTCTGGCAGGCATTGCTGCGGATTCCGCTGGGGGCGATGGTCACTTATGAGGCGCTGGGGCAGGGGATTGGAGCGGTGAAGGCCGCCCGGGCGATCGGCAGCGCGGTGGGGAGCAACGCCATCAGCTACCTCATCCCGTGTCATCGCGTGATCCGCAAGAGCGGGGTGGTGACGGGCTACCGCTGGGGCAGCACGCGAAAGCAAGCCATGCTGGGGTGGGAGGCCGCAAGGATGAAGGGCTGAAGCTGGCGCCGGTCTCCGACCCGGCGGGGCACATTCGCGCACTGCCCTCGGTCTCGCCCGCCGGGCAAGCGAGGACGCTTGCGGCACGGCCGGCCGGAGGCCGGCGCTACGTAGCGCCCGCGTCCCGCGGGGCGTATCGTCGGCGATAGCAGCCAACTTGCCGGATCGGAGACCGGGGCTCTTACCGAGCCAAAAGCACGGCGAAGGTTACCACGAAACCCACGAGCAAGGCGGGCGCGGTGCGTTTCGCGATCTGGGTCGGGGTCACGCCGACCAGCAACGCTGTGTAGAGCACGACTGCGGCGACCGGGGACATGGTTCTTCCCCACGAGGCACCGATGGCTCCGAAGACGCCGAGGTCCAGCGCGGCGGGGAGATTGGTAACGCTCAAGCCAGGCAGCACCGCCCAAGAAAAGGCCACACTCGGTCCCATGCCCGAGCCGGACAAGACGCCCAGCGACATCGGAAAGGCTCCGCTGGCGAGCGTGCCCAGGAAGTCGTTCCCCGCAGCGAGGCGCACCAGCCGGTCCGTCAGCCCGGCCGCCGTCATGCCGACGAAGAAGCAGCTTGCCGCGATGATCAGCGTGATGATGTGGCAGTAGGCGTAGGCCGCGCCGTGCGCGAACTGGTTCATCAGTTCCACCACGCGACCGCGCGCGACGAGCAGGGCGATGACGCCCGAAACGGCCATCGCCAGCCACACCGGCAGGCCGCCAGGAAACGCCGCCGTCAAGGGTGGCAGCAAGTGCCAGCCCGGCATCGCGAGGAAGATCAGTGCGACCGGCAGAGGTGGCAACGCGACCTTAATCCAGTCCACTGGCGCGTCGAAATCCACCTGGGCGAATTGTTTCGCCTCCACTTGCTCAGTGGGGACGCGGCGCGACAGCACCATGAAGGTGGCCACCGCCGCGCAGAACCCCAACGTCAGCGGGGTGAACATCGCGTTGAGGATGCTGGCCATCGGTGCGCCGGAGGCCTGCTGGATGGCGACCAGGTCGGCGTCGCCAGGATTGAACAAGTTTCCTCCACCGGAGCAGCCCAGCACCAGCGTTGCCGCCGCGATGAGTGGGTGGAAGCCGGCCGCCTGCATGAGCGGCACGAGGATGGGGCCGACGGTGGCCGCCACCGCCGTCTGGCTGGTGATGGCCGTGTTCGTCACGAATCCGACCAGGCAGCCGCCGGGAATGAGCAGCCATTTGGCACGCTGGAGCGGGCGCAGCAGCAGCCGCACCATCTCGCGATCCGATCCGGTGGCCTTGAGCACATAGGCGTAGCCAAGGGAGGAGCAGATGGGGCCGATGGTCTTGAGGTTGATGGCCTCGTTGAACAGGGCGGTGAAAAACTTGCCCGGGACACAGGCCACCAGCGCGAGCAGCAGACCGGCCGCGCCCAGCGCCAGGCGCACGTCCAGACCCCGCACCATGGCCGCCAACGCGGCGGCGACGATGAGAAAGGACAGGACAAGTTCCATGCGACGCCGGAAAAGTATCGTGTGCGTCCGGGTGGGCGAGGACTTTCTCTGCTGTGGGAGTCATACCAATTCCCAGTGCAAGTCGGTAGGCTGCTACCGGACGCTACCCCTCACCCCAACCCTCTCCCCTCCTCCGAGGAAGGGAGAGGAAGAAGCTGTGCGTCGCGGACCTCGTCAGCCATCCCTCCGGTAGTCATTGGAAATTGGTATCATCCGGCTTACTGCGGAAGCTGGTGGCCGGCGCATTCCAGTTTCTTGCATTCGGCAATTCGACCCCCCCGCGGTCTCCGTTCGCGTCGGCCCGAGACGGTGGCAGTCGCGCCAGCGTCTGGAGTGCGGTGTCTTTCAGCACCGCTTTTCCCCGTGCTTGGGGTGTGGGCAAACTCGTAGCCCTCACCGTGCGCCCAACCGAAAGCGGCGGTGAAACACGCCGCACTCCAGACGCTCCGCGCCGCCGGAGACGATGGCCATTACGTCCGCCGTTTGACGTGCGATGGGCCACGGTCTCGTGCGGCTGCGGTTGCCGTCATGCGAAAGGGATTCCCTCTCACGCGGCGTTGCGGCAAGCTCGTGCCGACATTCACCGATGGACATCGCCTTTAAGTGCCCGCTCTGCGAACAGGACTTCCGCGTCGAGGCGGCGCTGGCGGGCACTGAGTTTCGCTGCCCGACTTGCCTGAAGGTGTCCCTGCTCCCGGAGGCGATTGACGAGCCGGAGGCTTCACCCGTGGCGACGCCCGCACCGGCTGCCCCGCCGCCGGTCCCGCGCGTAGTGCTCGCGAGTTCGCTGCCGTCTCCACCGCCACCGCCGCCCGTTCCCAAAGTGGTCGTGCGCGGCGCGTCATCTGATTCCGACGATGCCCGCATGGCCCGCCGGCTTACGGAGGCTTATCAGCGGGTGACCGCCGAGGTCGCGAAGCTCATCGTCGGGCAGGACGACGTCATCGAGCAGTTGCTGATCGCGATCTTCGCGCGCAGCCATTGCCTGCTGGAGGGCGTGCCGGGACTGGCAAAGACCTACATGGTCAAGACGTTGTCCGATGCGCTGCAACTGACTTTCCGCCGCGTGCAGTTCACGCCGGACCTGATGCCGGCGGACATCACGGGCACGGACGTGATTCAAGAGGACCCCACCACGGGCCGGCGCAACCTGACTTTCCTCAAAGGCCCGCTCTTCGCGCAGATGATCCTGGCGGATGAGATCAACCGCTCGCCGCCCAAGACACAGGCGGCGTTGCTCGAAGCGATGCAGGAGCACAGCGTCACGGTCGGCGGGCGCACCTACAAGCTGGACCAGCCGTTCTTCGTGCTCGCCACGCAAAACCCGGTGGAGCAGGAGGGCACCTATCCGCTGCCCGAGGCGCAGAAGGACCGCTTCATGTTCCATGTGCGCGTGGACTACCCGACCCGCGAGCAGGAGCGCGAGATCATCAAGCGCACGACCAGCGCCTTCACGGCGGATGTGGACCCGGTTGTCACCGGCGAGGAGGTCATCGCCATTCAGAAGACCGTGCGCAAGGTGCCCGTGCCGGACCACGTCACCGACTTCGTGCTCGATCTAGTGCGCCGTGCGCGGCCCACGGACGCGGACGCGCCAGCTTTCACCAAGGAGCTTATCGCGTGGGGACCGGGACCGCGCGCGTGCCAGCAACTGGTGGTGGGCGGCAAGGTGCGGGCCGTCTTGCGCGGGCGGTTTCACGTCACGCTGGAGGACATCGAGGCGCTGGCGTATCCGGTGCTGCGGCATCGCATTGTGCCCACGTTCAATGCCGAGGCCGAGGGCATCAAGGTGGATGAGATCATCCGTCGCATCCTGAAGGAAACGCCCCGGCAAGGCGCGAAGCAAGTGATGTGAGCATGACTGACGGCGGCCAGTGGCGTGCGGGCCAGCAGGATTTTGGTGGCTCCTGCTCCGGTTCAAGGTCTTTACAGAAATGGGCAAGTCCGATTTCATAACTCCATGGTGAAAGCCGCTCATGTCAGCCCTGCGCGCAGCCGTGGATCAAGTGCGGCCTAATGACCATGTGAATGGGCGCAACAGCGATCACAGTTCGACGAAGTCGTCCGACATATGCCCTGGCTACCGTGCTGGTTATCGGGACTGGATTGTTGTGGCGGTCGGGCCAGATTCCATTTTCGGATTTCGTTGCCAAATACGGTGGAGACGCGCTTTGGGCGCTGGTGGTGTTCCTCGGTTTTGGGATCGCTTTTCCTCGTGGCTCTACGGTGCGAATTGCTTTGATCGCCCTCGGTTTCGCGTGGTCCGTGGAATTTTCGCAGCTTTACCACGCTCCTTGGATCGATGGGATTCGTTCAACCCGGCTTGGCCACCTGGTCCTTGGCACTACGTTCAATGGCCCGGACTTGCTGGCATACGCATTTGGCATTGCGCTTGGGGCTTTGGCGGAGTGCGTTCTTCTCAATGAGAACCAAAAGGCCTGACCATCCCCTGCATCTAAACCGGCCATCGCGATCCGGTCGCCATCCACGGTCCGGTGGGCCGCGTTGCTGAGCTTGGTTCGCTAGGCCTCCTATTCACATGACAACTAAGCATCGAATTTTTACGACGAGCTTCGCGAGCGTCTATCCTTACTATGTCGCAAAGGCAGAGAAGAAGGGCCGCAAAAAGTCAGAGGTGGATGCCGTCATTTGCTGGCTGACCGGCTACACTCAGCGCGGGTTGGAAGGGCAGTTGAAAAAGCAGACGGACTTTGAAACCTTCTTCCAGGACGCTCCCAAGCTGAATCCTGCACGCACTTTGATCAAAGGGGTGGTTTGCGGCATCCGAGTGGAAGACATTCAGGAACCGACGATGCGGGAGATACGTTACCTGGACAAATTAGTGGATGAACTGGCAAAGGGGAAGGCGATGGACAAGATCTTGAGGGCTAACCAAGGTGTGGCTGAGAAGTCGCCTCGGTGAATGTCCGGTGTAAAACCCAGAAAGCCTAGCCGCCACAACAGGTTGACCCTGAAGGGGAGAGAAGCTTGTTGGCAGCATGCTGAGTCCCGCCCTTTCAGGGCGGGGACAAACTGGACCACGAACCCGGGCCTCCGCCGCGCGGTGCTTGTCTCCGGCCTGGACTGTCGCCGGACGGGCTTTCAGTCATGGAACCTGCGGTCTTCGGTGGTACGCAGGCCTTGGTAGAGGCGTGGCCTACTTGGGCACTGCGCCGCCGAGGAGTTTCATCATGGCCTCGCGCATCATTTCGCGGGTGTCGGTGTAGCGCTTGAAGTTGCGGGGCAGTTCGAAGGAGGCGCTGGGCGGCGCGCCGAAGCGGACGTTCGAGAAGAGCAGGGTGACTTGCGTGCCTTTGTCGGTGGCCTCCATGACCACGGGGAAGTTGCGCAAGTCGGTGGCGTTCCAGGTGGTGGCTTCCTGGGTTTTCCCTTGGGCGTCGGTGAGGACGACGCGGTTCTTGATGCACGGGTGGCCGGCCAGAGTTTCCTCGCCGACACGGGTGGTTTCCAGCTTGGGGGCCTGCGCCGGTTCGGAAGCTGGCTCCTCGCGCACGGGGGTCTCGGCGTAGGCCTGCATGCCGGGATAGACGAGGTAGGAAAGCTTCTTGTCCGGGCGGGTGATGATGACGAGTTCGCCCATGCCAGCGGCCTTGAGAGACTCGGCGACGGCGGGCGGCAGGCGGCCGGACTCGACTTTGGCGAGGTCCAGTTCCAGACGGGACTGGCCGTCATGGAAGGTCAGCTTGCCGGGCAGGAGAACCATCCCGCCCCGCTCGCTCTTGGTGCCGATGTTCACGTCGGCGATGAAGGCCTTGTGCTCGCCGAGGAAGCGGAGCATGGCTCCGCTGAAGGCGACGCCGGGTGCGCCGTCGAGCCCGCGGCCAGGAAGCTGCGCGGGCACGCTGTGGGTGAAGGCCACGAGGCAGAACAAAGCGAGGAGGCGGGCGGTGAGATTCATGCGTGATGGGGAGGGGACGGATTTTTCAGGGGGATGTCAAGGGGTTCGGGTAGTGCAGATGGCCATACCGTTGGCGGCGGCACTAAACAGCTGACCAGTAAAAACTTTGACTGACGAATGGGGACTGACGAATGGAAACAAGGCGGGAGGGCGGTTCGACGCCCAGCATTGATTCGTCAGTCCCCATTCGTCAGTCCGTTCTTCATTTTTGATGCGTCAGCTTGGGGGGACGTATCCGCGCATCGCCTCGCTAACGCCCCCGCCGGGCAAGCGAGGACGCTTGCGGCACGGCCGGCCGGAGGCCAGCGCTACATAGCGAGCGCACCCCGCAGGCCGTGTCGCCAGCTTCGGGGCAGGGTGCGCCGGGCCGGTTTAGTTGAGGCCGCTGGCGGACTTGGCGCGGTCCAGGACCTTCGTGGCCACCGCGCGGGCTTTTTCGGCTCCGTCGCGGAGGATCTGGCGGACGTAGTCCGGGTTGGCGGCGAGTTCGG
>CAZOCL010000172.1:0-13722 GCA_964578245.1 uncultured Klebsiella sp.
TGCCCCCGGAGTCACTCCCCGGTCTATACACGGCATGTGACTGCCTGGTGCATCCCTATCGCGGTGAAGGCTTCGGCCTGCCCGTGCTGGAGGCGATGGCGTGCGGCCTGCCGGTGGTCGTGACCGGCGGTGGTTCCACCGATGACTTTGCCACGGATGAGTTCGCCTACCGGATTCCCGCCGTGCGCCGTCCCATCGGCAACCGGGTTGGCGATATCGAGTTGATCGCCGGCGGCTGGCTGCTAGAACCCGACGCGACCGCGCTCGGCGACCGGATGCGCTGGCTGATGGCGAATCGCGACGAAGCCCGCACCAAAGGCCGGGCCGCGAGCGAGCACGTCCGCACCAATTGGACGTGGAGCCGCGCGGCCAGCCTCGCCGCCGAACGATTGCACGCGCTCACCGGAAATCTGGCGGTCGCGAAGGAAACAGTTTCCACCATCAAGCCGGCAACCGTTGCCTACGGTGGGGACAGCGCCAGCACCGGTGCGCCGAAATTTCAGCTCAAGCTGCCACCGGCCGGACTGGTCGGTGATCTGAAGGCGTCCCATCTGGCACTGACGAAGCGGGAAAATTTCGTCGCCTGGACCGGTGGCCTTGCGGCGCTCGAAGCGCGGCCGTTCCACCCCGAAGCCTGGTTGCTGCTCGGTGAAACCGCCCTGGCGGCCGGCGACGTGGCGATGGCCCGCGAGTGCGCCACCCGCGCACGCCAGCTCGTGCCCCGCTGGAAGACCGCAAAGAAATTCCAAAAATCTCTGCCCGCCAAGAGCCGCGACTGGCAGGTCCGTTGGCCGGCGACACCGCCCAAGGCCGGCAAGCCGCGCCTCAGCATCTTCGTCATCACGAAGAACGAGGAGAAATTCCTCGGCCAGTGTCTTGACTCCGTGAAGGGGCTTGCGGACCAGCTCATCGTGCTGGACACCGGCTCGACTGATCGCACCGTCGAAATCGCGAAACAACGCGGAGCCGAGGTCTATTCTCAAGCGTGGGAGGACAACTTCAGCACGGCGCGCAATGCCGCGCTGGAGCGTGCCACCGGCGACTGGGTAATGTTCCTGGACGCCGACGAGGAACTGCCTCCGAGCGAACACGATAATCTGCGGGCGGACATGGAGGCTCCTGGAGTAATGGCCGTGCGGTTGCGGCTGCAGAATGTCGGCCAGGAAGATGACGGGCAATGCTATGTCCCCCGTCTGTGGCGCAACGCCCCCGGACTTTTCTTTTACGGGCGTGTCCATGAGCAAATCTTCCCCAGCATCCTCGTGAAGTGTGACGAGTGGGGCATGGAGACGCGGCTCGGCACCGCGACCTTGCGCCACCACGGCTACGACCCCGAGGTCATCAAGGACCGCAACAAGATCGAGCGGAACCTCCGCCTCTTGCGGCGTGCCGTCGAGGAGTTGCCGGGCGAGCCGATGCTGTTGATGAATCTCGGTCTGGAACTCGTGCGCTCGGGCCATCTCCGGGACGGCCTGGTGCAATACCGCGAGGCCTTCAACCGCCTCGCTGCGCTGCCCAAAAAGGACATCGTGCCAGAACTGCGCGAGGCGCTCCTGACGCAATTGGTCTGCCACCTCCACACGGCAAAGGAATTCGCCGAAGTGCTCCGCGTGCTCGCTTCCCCGCTGGCCCGTGACGGCGGCCTGACCGCTTCCATGCACTTCATGGCGGGCCTGGCGCATCTGGAACTCAAGCAGTTCGATGCCGGGGCCGGACAAATGCGACTCTGCCTGGCCACTCGGAATGAAAGGACGCTGTCACCGGTGAACCGCGACATCCGGAAGGCCGGACCACACCATGTGCTGGCCCTGTGCCTCTGGGGCGCGCAGCAGCACGATGATGTCGAGAAGTCCTTCCTCGAAGCGCTCGCCGAAGACAGCAGCGCGCGCGCGACGCGCTTTGACTTCGCCCGCTGGCTGGCCGAGCGGGGCCGCAAGCTGGATGCCTTGCACCTCCTGCACAAATTGGTCGCCGGCAGTGCCAGCGAACCACGCGTGTGGGTGCTCGGGGCGCAAATCGCGCTGAGCGAGCCCGAGTTCATCGAGTTCGCCTGCGATTGGACTGGCGAAGCGCTGGGCCACGAGCCAGGCAACGCCGAGTTGACCGCCTTGCGAGCCCAGGCCCTGCTGCTTGGGGGCCAGGCTGACGAGGCACTGACTGCGATGGAACTGCTCCCGGAGCAAACTCCGACGCTGCTCGCGGTCAAGGCGCTGGCCGCGCTGGGTGGAGCGGGAACCTGGCCGGCACTTGGATCGGCATCTGAGGCTGCAGTCAGCACCGAGTTTCTGCGCTGGTATCGTCGGCTGATCGAGTTCCGCGCCAACGCCTTGCTGATGAAGGTCAACGAACGCCTGCCGGAGCTGCGGCAACGCCTGCCTTCCGCCGCCCGGGTGCTGGCGGCCGCGGTGGAAGAGGCTGCCACGCCGGCCCGGTGAGCTTTCCGCGCTTGCCAGCCCGACCGGAAACTGGCGGGGTGTCTCCGAACGATGCAACGCCCGATGCCTGAACGAAACCGCCGTGTCCTGGTGGTGGATGACGATCCACAGGTCCACGCCATCATCCAGCGGGTGTTGACCATGCCACCACCGATGGCCCGCGGCGTGGTATCGGCGGTCGCGCCCTTCGAGCCGGTGTCTGCGATGAGCGGTGAGGAAGCCGAGAAGCTGGCGCGCGCGGCGGAGGACGGCGGGAAGCCCTTCGCGATGGCCTTCGTGGACATGTATATGCCAGGCATGGATGGCGAGGCCACCCTCAGCCGGCTCTGGCATGTCTCCCCGGAGTTGCAGGTGGTGCTCTGCTCGGGCGCCGCGGACTCGGCGCTGGGCCGCCTCCTCACACGCTTCGGGCACACCGACCAGCTCATCATTCTCAAGAAGCCGTTCGAGCTGCTGGAGGTCCTGCAGCTTGCCAACGCCATGACCGCCAAGTGGCAGCATTTCGTGGAGGCACAGGGACACATGGCCAACCTGGAGGCCGCCGTGTTCGAGCGGACGGAAGAGGCGCGCAAGGCATTGGAAAAGGTGCAGTGGGAACTGGAGGAACGCCGCAAGTCCGAGACGCAATTGCGCCAGAACGAGGAACTGCTCCGGCTCATCACGGACAACGCCGCGGACCTGATCGCGGTCGTGGATGCCAACGGCAGGCGGCTCTACAACAGCCCGTCCTACGAGCGCGTGCTGGGCTTCACCCCGGCGGAGCTGAGCCGCACCAATTCACTGGACCAGGTGCATCCCGATGACCGCGACCGCATCGAGCGCGCGCGGCGGGACGCATCACATGACGGCCACAGCATCAATCTGGAATACCGGATGCGCCATAAGGACGGCACCTGGCGCATGCTCGAGTCCTCCAGCACCGCCATCCGCAACGAGCGTGGCGAGGTGGAGAAACTGGTGCTGGTCGCGCGCGACATCACCGCGCGCAAGCAGGTGGAGGCCGCCGCGCACGAAAATGAGGAGCGTCTGCGCTCCCTCATCGCGAACATCCCCGGTGCCGTCTATCGCTGCACCCCGCCACCGGAGCGGCGTATGGAGTTCGTCAGCGAATTGATCTGGGAGCTGTCCAGCTACGCCAGCACGGACTTCCTCGACGACCGCACCCAGACCTTCGCCTCCATCACGCACCCGGACGATTACCCACTGGTGCAGGCCGCCATCCAGGAGGGCCTCAGCCGCCACCTGCCTTATGTGGCCGACTATCGTGTGGTGCGATACGACGGCACGCTGCGCTGGGTGCATGAAAAGGGCCAGGCGGTCTTCGATCTGGACGGCAGCGTGCGCTGGCTCGACGGCGTCATCTTTGACATCACCGAGCGCAAGCAGCAGGAGGAGGAGATGCGCCGCCTGCACACGGAGACGGAAAAGCTCTTTGCCTCGATCTCCGCCGTCCTCATCGGAGTGGACGTGGCCGGTCGCGTGGCCCGCTGGAACGAAGCCGCCGCGCAGACCTTTGGCCTTACGGCTGAGGCAGTGATGGATCAGACCTTCCACACGCTGGCGATCCCCTGGGATTGGGAGAAGCTCCTCACGGTGGTGAGCGAATCGGTGCATACGGACCGGCACCTGGAACTGGACAACTTCCAGGTCACGCGCCCCGACGGACGGCACGCCTTCCTGAACCTGAGCGTCACCCCCAGCAAGCCGGACGTGGAAAACCGCCTCAACTACATTCTCCTCGCCGTGGATGTAACCCAGCGCCGCGTGCTGGAGACACAGCTCCGCCAGGCGCAGAAGCTCGAATCCATCGGCCACCTGGCCGCCGGGATTGCGCATGAGATCAACACGCCCACGCAATACATCGGCGACAACCTGCGCTTCCTGCAGGACGCCTTCCGCGACCTCGGCACTCTGCTCGATGCACATGGCAGCTTGCTGGCTGCCGCCAAAAACGGCGGTCCCACGCCGGAAATCGTGGCCACCGCCGAGCAGGCGGCGCAGACGGCCGATGTGGCCTACCTGCAAGGGGAAATCCCCCGCGCCATCGGGGAATCACTCGCGGGCGTCGAGCGCGTCTCCACCATCGTCCGGGCGATGAAAGAGTTTTCGCACCCGGGCGCGGAGGAAAAGACGCCCGTGGACCTGAACCGTGCCATCGAGAGCACCATCACCGTCGCCCGCAACGAGTGGAAATACATTGCCGAACTGGAGACAGACTTCGACCCTGCGCTCCCGCCGGTGCCCTGTCTGCCCGGCGAGTTTAATCAAGTCGTGCTCAACATCATCGTCAACGCCGCCCACGCGATCGCCTCCAAGGTGGGCGACGGAGCGGGCGGCAAGGGCCTCATCACGGTGCGCACCCGCCAGGACGGCGACTGGGTGGACATCCGCATCACCGACTCAGGCACGGGCATCCCGGAGCACGCACGCGGCAAGATCTTCGAACCGTTCTTCACGACCAAGGAAGTTGGCAAGGGGACCGGCCAGGGGCTGGCCATCGCCCGGTCCGTGGTCGTGGACAAGCATGGCGGGACCATCACCTTTGAAACCGAGTCGGGCAAAGGCACCACGTTCATCGTGCGCCTGCCGCTCACGCCGGGCAGCGGGGGGGCCAAGCGGGCATGAAGAAGCGCGTGTTGTTCGTGGATGACGAGACCATGGTGCTGCAGGGCTTGCAGCGCATGTTGCGCCCCATGCGCAACGACTGGGACATGGAGTTCGTCGAGTCCGGCGCCGTGGCACTTGAACGCATGGCTCTGGCACCGGTGGATGTGGTGGTCTCCGACATGCGGATGCCCGGCATGAATGGCGCCCAGCTCCTCACCGAGGTGATGAAGCGCTTCCCCAAGACGGTGCGCATCATCCTCTCCGGCCATGCGGACCACGATCTCGTGCTCAAGGCCGTCGGCTCCACGCACCAGTATCTGCACAAACCCTGCGAGCCGGAACTGCTGAAAGCCACCGTCCAGCGTGCGGTCGCACTTGGCGACTCGCTGGACAATGACCAGGTGAAGTCGCTGGTGTCCCAGATGAGCCGGCTTCCCAGCCTGCCGGTGATCTATTTGCGGGTGGTTGAGGAACTGCAATCTGCGGACGCCTCCCTGACCCGCGTCGGCGACATCATCGCCAAGGACGTGGGCATGTCGGCGCAAGTCCTGAAGCTGGTGAACTCCGCGTTCTTCGGCCTGCGCCGGCGCGTGGCAAACGCCTCGGACGCGGTGAACTATCTCGGCCTGGACACCATCAAGGCGCTCGTGCTCTCGCTGCACACGTTCTCGCAATACGAGAACACGGACCTGGGTGGCATCTCGATGGTGGCGCTGCGCAACCACAGCCTCATCACCGCCGCCTGCGCCAAGCACATCGCCCGCATTGAGAATGCGGACGCCAAGCTCGTGGACGAGGCCTTCATCGGTGGGCTGCTGCACGACACCGGCAAGCTCGTGCTGGCCGCGAACTTCAGCGCGCAGTATGCCCGGGCTATGCAACTCGCGCAGGACGGCGGGCTCTCCTTCACGGCGGCGGAGCACGGCGTGTTCGGCTGCACGCATGCGGACGTGGGCGGCTACCTGCTCGGCCTCTGGGGCTTGCCGGTGCCGGTGGTCGAGTGCGTCTCGTATCATCACCACCCCAACCGCACGCTGGAGAATGCCTTCAGCCCGCTCACGGCCGTCCACGCCGCCAACGTGCTGTCCTATGTCGTGGATCAGGAGGCCATCGCTGGCCGGCGGCCGGAGTTTGACATGGATTATCTCACGCGAGTGGGCAAGACCGGCCGCGTCGCTTCGTGGCAGGAGGGCTGCCGTTCCAGCGTGCAACCAGGAGGCGGACTGTGACTGAGAAGATTCTATGTGTGGATGACGAGGCCAACGTGCTGGCCGGCTTTCAGCGCAATCTGCGCCGTCAGTTCCAGGTCGAGACCGCCCAGGGCGGCGATCCCGCGCTCGCGCTGCTGGAGAAAAGCGGGCCGTTCGCGGTCATCGTCTCCGACATGCGCATGCCCGGTCTGTCCGGCCTCCAACTCCTGCAGCGCGTGAAGCAGCGCTGGCCGGAGACGGTGCGGGTGATGCTCACCGGCAACGCCGACCAGCAGACGGCGATCGATGCCGTGAACGAAGGCAGCATCTTCCGCTTCCTCACCAAGCCCTGCCCCCCGGAACGCCTCGCCGCCACGCTGACCGCCGCGTTGGAACATCACCGGCTCATCACCGCCGAGCGCGAACTGCTGGAGAACACGCTTAACGGCAGCGTGCGCGCTCTGACGGACATCCTGTCGCTGCTTGCCCCGGAGACGTTCGGCCGCGGCCAGCAGTTGCGCGAGCAGATGCGCGCCGTCGCCGAGTCGCTGAAGCTGCCCAACCTGTGGGAACTCGAAATGGCCGCCATGCTGCACGGCCTTGGACAGGTCACCCTCCCGGCGGAGGTCGCTGCCCGCGCCCGCCTGGGTGCGGCCCTCTCTCCCGCCGAGGAGACGATGGTGCGCCGCGTGCCGGAGGCTGGCAGCAATCTGCTCATGCACATCCCCCGGCTCGACGCCGTGGCGCGCACGGTGCTCTTCCAGAACAAGCACTTTGACGGCACCGGCTTCCCCATGGATGCCGCCGGCGGCAAGGAAATCCCCACCGGCGCGCGGCTGCTCAAGGTGCTCGTGGACATGGCGCAGTTTGAATCCCGGGGCAGTTCCCGCCGTGAGGCCCTGGCGCAGATGCGCGAGCGCACCGGCTGGCATGATCCGGACATGCTGGATGCCGTCGCCGCCGTGCTCGGAGCCGGCACCCCCAAGCCAACCATCAGCCTGGCCTTCAAGGAGCTAAAGCCCGGTCAGGTGCTGGTGTCCGACGTGACCACGAAGGACGGCATGCTCATCATCTCCGCCGGCAACCGCATCACCCCCAGCCTGCTGGAGCGGCTCCGCAATTTTGCCACCCTCTCCGGAGTGAAGGAACCCATCTACGTTGAAGCCTGAACTAACCACCGCCCACCGCGCCCTGATCCAGTATCTCGGAGCCGTTCCCCAGTCAAAACTCTGGGTGCAGGACCGCCTGTTGGAAATCCTGATGGCCGACAAGAGCTTCCCTTCCTTTTCAGCCGCCGTGATCAAGCTGGCGCGGCTGGCTCAGGATGACGACGTGGGCATGGACGAACTCTCGGACATCATCAGCAAAGAGCCCGGCCTGGCCACGAACTGCATCCGCGCGGCCTCCGCCTCCCGTTATGGCCTGGGGGTGGTGCGCAGCGTGAATGACGCCGTCCTGCGGCTGGGCACGCAGGAGATCCGGCGGATCGCCAGTTCCCTCGGCGTGATGGACCGCTTCAACCATCTGAAAGTGAAGGTGGACTGGCAGCGGTTCTGGCTCCACAGCCTGCTCGTCGCGCGGCTTTGCAACCAGGTGTCCGGAGCGTTCCGGCAGGCCAACGGCATGGAATACATGGCCGGGCTGCTGCACGATTCCGGCAAGCTCATCGTCGAACATTACTTCCCCCGGGAGTTTGAAAGCATCCTCCAGCGCGCCTGGAGTTCCAAGCGTGGCCACTTCATCGCGGAACGGGAATTCCTCGGCATGGACCATGCCCAGATCGGCGCGGCCCTCTGCCACCGCTTGCATGTTCATCCGCAGGTCCGGACCGCCGTGTGGTATCACCACAACACCACCGACCCGGAATTGACCGGCATGTCCGGCGGCGACAAAGGCTTCCTCGCGGCGGTAGTCGGCTTCGCGGATGCGCTCGCACACATGGTGAGCGACGGCATCGGTGGCGAACGGGTCATCAGCACGCCCTACGATGAACTGCCGGAATGGGCGCTCCTGCTCCAGTTCGATCCCATCCACGGGCTCGAATTGGACACGTCCCGCGATCTCGCGGCAGCGGAGGCGGACCTGAAGTCCTTCACGGCCTGAACCGCGGCGGCATTCGCTCCCCGCACGGCTCAATCCAGAATCAGAAAACATGCCCGCGAAACAAGCGGAAAGCGGAGAAGCGGGCGGACGTTTTCCTTCCACTACGCCAGCCCGATTTCTTCGTGTCCATTCGAGTCCCTTCGTGGTTAAATCCCGCAACCAAACCTATGGCAAAGATCAAATTCGGGACCGATGGCTGGCGTGCCGTCATTGCGGAAGATTTCACCTTTGAGAACCTCAGCCGCGTCGCTCAGGCCACGGCCACCTATTGGAACCGCAACTCCGTCGCCGGCGTTACCAACCACGCCGTCGTCGGCTACGACCGCCGCTTCCTCTCCGACCAGTTCGCCCAGCGCACCGCCGAAATCCTCGCGGCCAACGGCTTCATCGTCACCCTGACTGACCGCCCGACGCCCACGCCCGCCGTGTCGTGGACGGTGAAGAAGCAGGGTGGCATCGGCGGCGTCATGCTCACCGCCAGTCACAATCCGGCCATCTTCAACGGCTTCAAGCTCAAGGCCTGGTTCGGCGGCTCCGCCCCGCCGGAGGTTTGCAGCGCCGTTGAAGCTCTCCTCGACGCCGAACCCGTGCAGGCCATGCCTCTTGCCGAAGCCGTCGCGTCCGGCCACATCGTGGTGAAGGACATCTGTCCCCCCTACTACGCCGCGATCAAGAAGCTCGTGAACTTCAAGCTCATCGCGGCATCGAAGCTCAAGTTCGCCCACGAAGCCCTCTTCGGCGTCGGCGCGGGCTGCTTCGACCGCCTGCTGGCCGGCACCACCTGCAAGGTCACGACCCTCAATGCCGCACACGATCCCTTCTTCGGCGGCATCAACCCCGAGCCCATCGCCAAGAACTACGGCCGCAGCATGGCCTACCTCGCGAAGCATCCGCACGACCTCTGCCTCGTCACCGACGGCGACGCTGACCGCGTCGGCGGCATGGACGGCCGTGGCAACCCGCTCTCCACCCACCAGCTCATCTGCCTGCTGCTCCGCCACTACGCCGTCAACAAGGGCATGAAAGGCCGCGTCGTGAAAGCGCTCACCACCACCAGCATGGTGGACAAGATGTGCGCCGCGCTTGGCCTCGAACTCGTCGAGACCGGCGTGGGCTTCAAATACATCGCGAGCGAGATCATCAAGGGCGGCGTGCTCCTCGGCTTCGAGGAGAGCGGCGGCATCGGCTTCCCCGGCCACGTCCCGGAGCGCGACGGCATCCTTGCCGGTCTGATGCTCCTCGAAATGCTCGCCACCGAGCGCAAGCCCCTCACCAAACTCCTCGCGCAACTGGAAAAGGAATACGGCCCCCACCGTTACGGTCGCATCGACACCCACTTTCCGTTGGAGAAACGCGGCGCCCTCATGGAGCTCTGCAAGAACAACCCGCCCGCGAAACTGCTCACGTCCAAACTCAAGGACGTGAAGTCCTACGACGGCGTGAAGTTCTGCGCCGAAGACGGCTCCTGGCTCATGCTCCGCGGCTCCGGCACCGAACCCATCCTCCGCATCTACGCCGAGGCGAAGTCCGACGCCGACGCGCAGAAGCTCTTGAAACTCGGCGTGGGACTGACGAAGAGGGTTTAGACTTTGGTCCAAACGTTGCGCCGCCAAATGTGAACTCGACCACGCGCTACCTGTTAACAATCCTGTTCGGAAGTGGTGCGCTGACGTTTGCCTTTTTGTTTTGGGCGCTCAAGCGATGGCGCTTCTGGGCACGACTTCTCTTATCATCACTAATTGTGGCGGTTTGTTTCGCGCCTTGTGTGGTGCCCGATCAGAGCCATCGAGATGGATTCGTGGTAATGCCCGCTGCCACGTTACTTTTTCTAAATAGGAGCGGGGAGTATTGGGCACTAATGTTTATGGCAGTTGCTTGGATTCTCATTCTTGCTCTGGCAGGTCTGGTGTTGTGTGCCTTAAATGTGGTCAGAGCCTGCAAGAAGAAACGCGGTGGCGAGGCATAGCCAATGTGATGAAGTAAGCCAGCAGAGGGCTGACTATGCGACTTGCGACGCAGAGCGCCTTGCCAAGTGCGTCTAGTAGGGCGTATCGCAATTCAGAGTCTCGATTTATTTTCCGGAGTTGAAGGTGTTTTAAATTAGCATTTAAATGAAAAAGTGTTTCTACTGTTCGCTTGCACTTTTAATTGCTGCCACAATTCTTCAGTTGATAGAGCGGCATTTCCGGTTGGAGGTTGGTCGCTTAACTGCGGCAGAGATCCGGCAAGCAGTTTTGAATAAAGTCAAATTAGAAAAGCACTCAGATGCGGTAAATGATCTTCGAAAAACAACTGCCGCAATTAAAAGTATAGGGTTGATAATGCTTTTGCTTGGAGTGCTTTTCGGTTTCATCTCCATCATACGACGTGAGCCTGCGCAGACCTATGCCGTCATGATGGTGATATTTTTGGAGATACTGCTTAACCTTATAACTGCATAAATGTTACGCATTATTTCTCATTGTAAAAACGGCGAACTGTAAACGTCACGCCGAGCAGCCTCTGGCTGCAGTTCTCATAGTTGTGATAACTGCGAGAGCTAGCGCTGCACGCGGGCACTCCCGCCGCCGACGAGCGCTTCGACCTCCTTCAGCGTCGCCATGCTCGTATCCCCCGGCGTGGTCATCGCCAGCGCGCCGTGCGCCGCGCCGTAGTCCACCGCTTTCTGTGCGTCGTTGAACTGGAGAAAGCCATAGATCAGCCCGCTCGCGAAGCTGTCCCCACCACCCACGCGGTCCAGGATCCACAAGTCCTTCCGCATCTCCGCCTCGCAGAACTGCCCGCCCGCCCAGGCAATCGCGCCCCAGTCATTCACACTGGCAGACTTCACCGTGCGCAGCGTGGTGGCCACCACCTTGAAATTCGGAAAGGCCGTGACCGCCTGCGTGATCATCTGCTTGAACGCCTCCGTCTCCAGATTCGCCAGGTTGTGATCCACGCCCTTCACCTCGAAGCCCAGGCACGCGGTGAAATCCTCCTCGTTGCCGATCATCACATCAATGAACGGTGCGAGCGCACGGTTCACCTCCTGCGCCTTCTTCTGCCCCCCGATGGATTTCCACAACGAGGGCCGGTAGTTCAGGTCGTAGCTCACGATGGTCCCGTGCCGCTTCGCCGCCTGCACGGCTTCGAGCACCACCGCCGCCGTCGTCTCGGACAGCGCCGCGTAGATGCCGCCGGTGTGCAGCCAGCGCACGCCCAGCTTGCCGAAAATGTGCTCCCAATCCACCTGCCCCGGCCGCATCTGGCTGGCCGCGGAGTTGGCCCGGTCTGAGATGCCCACCGCCCCGCGCAGACCGTAGCCCCGCTCGGTAAAGTTCAACCCCACGCGCACATTGCGCCCGATGCCATCAAACGGCACCCACTGGATGAACCGCGTGTCCACGCCCCCTTGCAGGATGAAATCCTCGACCAGCCGGCCCACGTCATTCTCCGGGAACGCCGTGACCACCGCCGTGCGCTGGCCGAAGCACCGGCGCAGCCCGCGCGCCACATTGTATTCCCCGCCGCCCTCCCAGACCTTGAACTCCCGTGCCGTCCGCACCCGCCCCTCGCCCGGATCAAGCCGCAGCATGATCTCCCCGAGGGAAACCTGGTCAAAGGCGCACTGTTCGACGGGACGAAGTTGAAGCATGGACATGGCTGATTCGGTTTGCTGCTCGCCCCAGAGAGTTGGGGACAACGCCCGGCGGAAACAACTGGAAATTGCACGCCAACCACGGGCCATCCACCGCCAAAAGCAGAACCGCTCCTCCTCCCATTGGCTTCGTTTTGCAAAATCCCACCCTCTATGCCCCGTCCCGACTTTAAGCTGGCTTCGTTTCGCATATTTCTGACCCCATCTTTCTGACCTTCTTCAGTTCGGACGCCCCCGCACCACGAAATGGCTTCGTTTGGCAGAATCCTGCACCCCTCTGCGTTCTGTCCCGCCTCTGCGGTGCCAATTCGATTCTCCCCCTGCCAGATCCGTGCCCATTCATGATCTCAAATTGGCTTCGTTCCGTAAAACACCCCTCCCCGGCACACCCCCATCTTTGTCTTTCCCAAATCTTTGGGTCCCTCTGAAAACAGCCTCTCTGGCCCATTGGCTTCGTTTTGCAATTGTCTGCCTCTGCGCCCGTCCCGCCGTTGCTGCGGTGCCAATTGTGTCTCCCCTGCCCGATTCGTGTTCATTCGTGTCCATTCGTGGTTTTCCCATCCCCGCCACCTTCACGCACTTGCGCCACGCAAATGAACTAGCCGTCCTGCCGCTGCCATGTCCCCTCCCATTCGACCCCCATCCTCCCGCGCGTTGACGTCCGCCCTCGTTTCCTTTACTGCCAGCGCGTGCCGATGACCGCCATCAATACCGTTCCGATCGAGATTTGCCCCGGGTTCTCCCCCCGCCCCGGATTGTCCCACGTCGTCTTTGACTTCGACGGCACCCTCTCACTGCTCCGCCACGGCTGGCCGGACACCATGCTCGACATGTTCCTGGAAATCCTCCCGCGCCGGGCCGGTGAGGATGAAGCCGCCCTCCGCGCCGAGCTGCACGATGAAGTCCTCGCCTTCAACGGCCGCCAGACCATCCATCAGATGGTGCGCTTTGCCGAGCGCGTGACCGAGCGTGGCGGACCGCTGCGCGAGCCCCAGTTCTACCTCGCCGAATACACCCTCCGCCTGGAGCGTGCCATCGCCACGCGCTCCCAACGCATCCGCGACGGCGCGGGCCCGGACAGCTACGTCGTCCCCGGTGCACGAGCTCTCCTGCAAAGCCTGCACGACCGCGGCCTAAAACTCTACATCCTCAGCGGCACGCTGGAACCCTACGTGAAGCAGGAAGCCGAACTGCTCGACCTCGCCAGGTTCTTCGCTGGCCGCATTCACGGCGGCCACGAAGACCCCACGCGCTTCTCCAAGCAGATGGTGTTCGACCGCATCCTCCGTGAAGAAGGCATCTCCGGCACCCGCCTGCTCTCCTTCGGCGACGGCCCCGTGGAAATCCGCCACACCAAGGAACTCGGCGGCCTCGCCGTCGCGGTGGCCAGCGACGAAACCGAACTCGGCTCCGGCAAGGTCCACGCCCTCAAGCGCACCCAACTGATCGCCATGGGCGCGGACCTGGTGATCCCCGACTACCAGTGCCACGAGCAATTGGTGAAACTGCTTTTGAATGAGCAATGACCACGCTCAAATGATCACAGAACGCCCGATGCCCAAAGCCCTTGGTTCCACCGGACTTGAGCACGGCCTAGGTCATTTGGCTTTGGACGTCTATTGGCTATTGGCCATCGGCCATCGGTAATTTCCCCAACCATGCTAAACCCTCCCGCCCCCCTCGACCTCTCCAAGGTCCGCGTCTTCCCGCTCGCCCAGCGCAAGAGCATGAGCACCGTGGACGAGGTGCT
>CAZOCL010000173.1:0-13717 GCA_964578245.1 uncultured Klebsiella sp.
GCTGATGCCCGTGCCCGCGCCGGCGGCGATGATGGCGTCGCCCTTCTTGATGGTGGACATCAGGCGGTCGCGGACTTCCTTGCGCGTGTAGGGATTTCCTTTTCCGGTCCAGGGATTGGGCATGGGGAGATTTGGATTAAGATCAGGAGCAGGAAGGTTCAGGTCGGCAGGCAAACCTTCCTGCGCTCAATCCTGATCCTAATCTGACTCCGGTCATTCGTGTGGCGGCAGTCTAGTGAAAGGACGGCCGGGAATAGAAGCGGGAAAGCATGCTGCCCACGCACGAAAGGCTATCCCAAAACCACACGCGCCGGTTGGCCGTGCCAAGTGCCCCTCAGACGGCCAGGAACTGGAGGCGGTTCTCCCGCTGCGGCGTGGGCAGGGAGAACGCCGGCTTCATCCGGCGGATCAGCGGAGCGGCCTCCCACTCAGGCTCGCCTTCGACCGCGGGCGTCACGACTTCCACACCAACGGCTGAGCTGCCGTGCTCAGGGCACTCTCCAAGGTTGAGTTCCACGCCGAAGTCGGCCGCCAGCCGACGCAGCAGCCCGCGCAGGAACGGCGCAGCCATCGGGTGTTCCTCACGCAGCCGGACCACCACGCTGTCCTTGGCGAGCTGCAGGCACTCGAAGCCCGGCACGCGCATGCGCGGCAGCAGGGTTTGCGCCCGCTGGGTGAGGCTGTCGAGTTGCGCGACCATCTGCACAAAACCCCAGCCATTGGCATGCATGGGGCGGGCGTAGGCGGCCAGCACCGTGTAAACGAGCCAATACTCCGCGTAGCAACGTTCCGCCTCCGCCCGGCTCAACCCGAGCAAGCTGGCGAAGACCTGCAGCTTGCGCTGAGTCGCGTCATCCAGTTCCGGACCGCTGGTTCGGTCGGCACCGGTATCCGGTCGCTGGCCCCGGGCCGGAGGGCGGAGCCCAAGGTCCCAATCCAGGCCGGCGTAGTCTTCGACCATGTAGTGCATGAGCACGCTCGCGCGGTCAGCGCGGCTGGCGGAGAGGAGGCTGAGGGGGCTGTAATTCGTTGTCATAGGGTGTGGTTGTCGGAGCCGTTTAACTGGTGCCAGCATCGGCCCTGGGTTCCCTTCCGCCCATACTCCAAACGGGTGAGAGCCGGGCGGCATGCCTGCCGGTCGCATCGGCTAGTCTGGAGATTCCAGTCTCTGTGAGGTCTGAAACGTCAGGAAAATGCGGCCAGCAGTTCAGGCTGCTTCCCATGGCCCAGCTCCACGCTCACTGCCTAGCCACCCGCGCGACGCGACCTGAGCAGTTCCAGCACGGCCTCGGTGCGGTTGTGCACCCCGAGCTTCCCAAAGAGATTGCGCGTGTGCGTGCGGACCGTCTCGACGCTGCTGCCCAGCTCCGCCGCGATCTCCTTGTTGATGCGCCCGGCGGCCATGTGTTCCAGCACGGTGCGTTCGGTGGCGGTTAGCTCCGCCAGCCGGTCCACGGCTGTCGCCTCGGCGCGGAAACCGGCCAGGACCTTGCGCGTGACCACCCCGGACAAGGCCGCATTGCCGCGGGCGACCTCCTCCAATGCCGCATAGAGCTGCTGGCACTCCAGGCCCTTGAGCAAGTATCCGTCCGCCCCCTCCCGCAGCGCGCTCTGAATGTAGAAATCATCCTGCTCGCCGGTCAGCATAACCACCTTGACGCGGGGTAGCGCCGACTTGATCCAGCGCAGCAGGTCTATGCCGGAGTCGCCGGGCAGATGCATGTCGAGCAGCAGCAGGTGAGGCTGGTCGGAGGGCAGCGTGCGCCGGGCTTCCTCGGCCGAGGCGCAGACCGCGCCGCTGCGGAAGCGCGGCGAGTGCTGTAGCATGGACACCAGCGAATCCCGGATCGCCGGTTCGTCGTCCACGATCGCGACCGTCAGCCGGCCGGAAGGCAAAGGCACAGCATTCACAGTTCAACCAGTTCCGTGCAGTTCACGGTCCAGCAGCGTGAGCAACTGGCCGGTGGTGAAGGGTTTCGCCAGGAACGGCACAGGTGCGCCGTCAGGGACCATCGAGGCATGCTCCTTCACACTGGCGCTGACGAACACACACTTCACGTTCGGCTGCACTTTGCGGAGCGCCTGGACCACAGCGGGACCGTCCAGAAACGGCATCTGGCAGTCCACCAGCGCCAGCTTGATCTCGTCCGGCTGGCGGCAGAAGAGCGCCACCGCCTCCGCCCCATCCCGGGCGCAAACCGTCCGGTAGCCGTAGCAGGCCAGTGTGGCCCGGCTGATTTCGAGCATCGCCGCCTCATCATCCGCCACCAGGATCAGTTCGCCCCGGCCCTGCGGCATTTCCGAGGTTTCCGGCGCGGCCGCACCGGTGATCTCGGAAGCCGGCGGGAGGTAGAGATGAAACGCAGTCCCCTGCCCCGGCTCACTCTCCACGCTCCAAAAGCCACCATGGCTCTTCACGATGCTGAAGACCGTGGTCAGGCCCAGTCCAGTGCCCTGGCCAACGGGCTTGGTGGTGAAGAACGCCTCGCCCAGCCGCTGCCGGACCTCCGGGGTCATACCCGTGCCCGTGTCGGAAACTGTGAGGCGCACCCAAGGGCCGGGCTTCGCCCCGGGCAGTTGCGCCGCCAGTGTCGCGTCCACTTCACAAAGCTCGGCATTGAGCCGGAGCTGCCCGCCGCGGGGCATGGCGTCCCGCGCATTGACGCTGAGATTCATCAGTATCTGATGCACATGCGTTGGATCAGCATACACCGGCGGCGTATTGACGCCGCATTGGCTCCGCACCGAGATGTTGGGCGGGAGGGTCTGGCTCAGAATCGCGCGCACCTCATCCATCATGTAGCGCAGCGGCACCGACTGCTTCTCCCCATCCGACCCGCGCGCGAAGGCGAGAATCTGCCGCACCAGCCCGGACCCGCGCCGGGCTGCGGTGCTCATCGTCTTGACCAGGCGCGCCTCCGGCTTGTCCGCCAGCGTGTCCTGCAACAGGTCCATCGTCATCAGCAGCGGCGCGAAAATGTTGTTCAAGTCATGCGCCACGCCGCCCGCCAGGCTGCCCAGCCCTTGCAGCCGCTGAACGCGGAGAAATTGTGCCTCCAATTGTTTCTTCTCCGAAACGTCCCGCAGGTGCAATTGCAGCGCGGGCTGCCCGTCCCAGGTGAAGTGACTGGCCGATCCCTCGACCGGAAACCGCCCGCCATCCGGTCGCAGCCCCGTGGCCTCGAACTGAAAAGCCTGCGCCTCGCCCGCGAGCAGCCGCTTGAGCCGCGCCAGCACCCCTTCCTCGATTCCCAGCCGGCTGAAGATCAAATCGCCCCCCGCCGGTTCAGGCTCACCCGCGCGGAACATCTGGCACGCCGCTGGATTCGCCATGCGGATGCGGAACGTGGCATCCACCACGAGAATGCCATCGGGAGCACCCACCACCAATTGAGCGAACCGCTCCCGCTCGGCCAGCAGCATCCGGTAGCGGTTGAGCTTGGTGATGGTTGCCACGCGCGTCCGCAGCTCCACATGGTCGAAGGGCTTGGTCAGGAAACTGTCCGCCCCGGCGGCCAGGCCCGCCAGGCGCGATTCGCGATCATCCAGCGCCGTGAGCATCACCACGGGCACTTCGCGCAGCCGCTCATCCGCGCGCAGCCAGCGGCACACCTCGAAGCCGTCCATGCCCGGCATCATCACATCCAGCAAGATCAGATCCGGCGTATGCACCATCGCCATGGCCAGTGCCTCCTGGCCATTGCCTGCGAAGACCAGATGATGGCCCTGCGGCGTGAGGAGGTCCTCAAGCAATTCCCGGCCGCGTGGTTCGTCATCCACCACCAGGACGGTGCTGACGGGCGGATTCATGACTGGACGAGCGGCAACAGCAGTTCCACGACCACCCCCGGGCCGGCCGGCTGGTTGAACATCCGGCAGGACCCGCCGTTCTCCCAGACCAGCGACGCCACCATGGCCAGGCCCAGGCCCATCCCGCGCACTTCCCCGGTGAAGAGCTTCTCGGCCTGATAATACGGCGTCCAGACGTGCGCGAGCTGTTCGGGCGAGAGCGTCAATCCGTCGTCAGCGACCTGCAGCGAAAGCCGTCCATCCGCGTGACGGCCCACCGTGACGACGACCTTCGGAGACAGGCGGGGGTGGAACTTTTGCGAGTTCTCCAGCAACTCCATGAGCACTGTGTCCAGCGCCGTGCTGGAGATGAGCAACCGCTCGCGCGCCAGTTCCGCCGGGATCTGGACCGTCACCTCACGAATGGAAAGGTTCAGGCGGATCTGCTCGACCTTCGCCGGCAGGACCGCCACCTCCGCATTCCCGCCCAGCCGGGCGATGGCCGGTGCCTGGATGAACTTCAGGATGTCACGGATCTGCTGGTCCAGCCGGTTCGCGCTGTCCAAGGCCGCCTGCGCCAGTTCGACCACGTCCGCACTGGGGAGGGGATCGTTGGGATTGGCCAGCACTTCCAGCGAGCCAGCCAGGCCATTGAGCGGCGTGCGCAATTTGTGCGAGAGCATCTTGTGGAAGTTCCACACATCGCGCTGGCGAGAGATCTTGCCGGTGACGTCATGAATGCGCACGAGCCGATCCGCACCGCCGGGCAGCACCTGTTCGTCCACTTGCAGCCAGAGCGGGGCCTCACCCTTCGTCTCGGGCCGCACGAGATAGAGCAGCGTGCGCTCAGTGGCATCGGACGGCCAGCTCGCCCAGCCGCTCTCCGGCTCCAGCTGGTAATGCTTCTGCGCCTGGACCCGAAAGAACTGTCCGGCCAGCGGCATCTCCGGCGCCAGTTCGAGATAACGGCGCGCCTGCGGATTCGCATAGACCAGTTCGCTCGTGCCCTTGATGAGGCAGTAGCCATCAGGCGAATGCTCCGCGATGTGTTCGAACTTGCTGCGCTCGGCCATCAAACGGCGGAACCGGTTCAACCGCGTGATGCTCTGCACGCGGGCCCGCACCTCGATGCGGTCAATCGGCTTGGTGATGAAGTCATCCGCCCCGGCCTGGATCGCCGCGAGCCGGGAGTCCCGGTCATCCAGCGCGGTCACCATGACGATGGGCACCTCCGCCACTCCGGGTGTCGCGCGGACCCGCCGGCACACCTCGAAGCCGTCCATCTCCGGCATCATCACATCCAGCAGCACGAGGTCTGGCTGATGCTTGACGGTCTGTTGGTAGGCTTCTTTGCCGTCGGCGGCGAATTCAAGCTGGTAGCCCAGCGGGGTGAGCAGGGCTTCGAGCAGCTCGCGGCCACGCGGCTCGTCGTCCACGATGAGGATGATGTTACGGGGAGGATTCACAGGAGGAGGTTATCGGCGCAGGCTCACGAAACGCTCAAGGAGCGCGGCCAGTGGTTTAAGGTTTATTCGCTTGGTCAAATGATTATCCGCACCGGCTGCCCGTCTATGGCCCGTCCGCGAGCCTGACTGGAGCGCGCCTGCGCATCACCCGTGAGGAAACGCCACCACCCTATCACGGTCTGCCCCTATTTTGCCAAAACGAACGCAAGTATTGGTTTGCCATGTCAGTCTTTTCGCTCTGCCAAATCCGCCCGATTCTTGGACTGAATGCCGCCTTGTCTGGATTTAGCCCGGCCAAATTCTACGTGTCAGAGCCCTGCTTCGCACTGGTTTGCGCTCCGGCGACCGCGCGGGCGAGCAAATCCACCAGCAACCGCAGGTTCACTGGCTTGGACAAATACTCGTTGGCCCCCGCTGCCAGACAACGCTCACGGTCGCCGTTCATGGCGAGTGCGGTGAGGGCAAAAATGGGCGTGCGGGCCGTCGCCGGACGGGTCCGGAGGATGCGGGTGGCTTCATAGCCGTCCAGGTCGGGCATCTGGATGTCCATGAGGATCACGTCGGGACGCAGCCGTTCCGCCTCGGCGAGCCCGTCCACGCCATTCTTCGCGATGGTCACCCGGCAGCCGTGCGAGGTCAGGTAGGTCTGGATGGCTTCCTGATTCATGGGGTTGTCTTCCACCACCAGCACCGTGGGCCGAAGTTCGCGCAAGAGGGAGGAACCGGAAAATGTGTCCACGCTTTCAACCGACATCGCAGGCGTGGGAGGCTGGGCGGAGGCCGCCGGCAGGAACACGGAGAACCGGCTCCCTTTCCCCGGTTCGCTCTCCAGACTGACCCTCCCGCCGTGAAGTTCCGCCAGCCGCATCACCAGCGACAGGCCCAGCCCCGTCCCGCTGTATTGCCGCGAAAGCCGGCTGTCCAGTTGCACGAAGGGCTTGAACAGCTTGGCCCGGTCTTCCACCGAAATCCCGATGCCGGTGTCCCACACCGTGAAGCGCACCGTGTTCTCCCCGGGCACCACCGCCACTTCTAATCCGATGCGGCCGCCCTCCGGGGTGAACTTCACTGCGTTGCTCAGCAGGTTGATCAAAATCTGCCGCAGCCGCCGCTCGTCCGCTGGCAACGACTCCACGCGCGGATCAAGCTCAGTAACCACGGTGAGCCCCTTTTTCGTGGCCAGTTGCCGCACGAACCGGACCGAGGCCTGGCACACCGGTTCCATTGCCGTGCGCTCGATGGTGAGCCGCTCCTGCCCGGCCTCGATCTTGGACAGGTCCAGGATGTCGTTGATCAGCGAGAGCAGATGCCGCGCGCTCTCGTCCACCGCGCCCAGCGACTTCGCCTGCTTCGCGTTGAGTTCCCCTTGGATGCCTTCGAGCAGCAGTTCGTTGAACCCAAGAATCGCGTTGAGCGGCGTGCGCAGCTCATGGCTCATGGCGGCCAGAAACTCGTCCTTGAGCCGGGCTGCACGCGCGAGGTTCTCGTTCGCCTCACGCAGTTGCAACGTCCGCTCCGCCACACTGCGCTCCAGCTCGGCCTGATGCAGGCGCTCCTCCCGCCGGTTCTGAAACACCAGGCCAATGATCCCGGCGAACAGGAACAACAGTGCCAGCAGCACGAGCAATTGCAGGCGCGCAAAATGGACCCGGTCCCCATCCACCAGCGACTGGATCAGGTCGCCCAGTTCGCGGGTGTCCTGCAGGGCAACGGCAAAGACCCGGTCGAATACCGCGTCCGCTGCTGTCCCCGCCGCCGCCACGCTGCCAGCCTGCCAGCGTTCCCCGGCCAGGCGGCGCAACTCGATCAGCCGGTCCGCGAACACGACCAGGTCCACTTTGCTGCCGGCCGCGAACGATTGCGCCGAAGGGGATGCGTTCTCGCGGCGTTCCAGCCTGGCCGCCAGTTCCTTTGCCAGCCGGATCGTCGCATCCAGATTGCCGAAGATGTCGCGCTCCGGCCGGACCCGCATATCGCCGGACAAACCTTGTTCGAGCCACAGGTGCGCGAGCGTCATGCGCTGCTGGATTTCGGTGCTCTGCAGCAGCAGTTGATGGTGGCGCTCATCCTGCCGGCCAGCCGAGGTCAGCGAGTAGGCCATGATCGCCGCCGCAAACGCCCCCAGGAGCGCGATGATAAACTCAAGGCGCAGGCGAAGCTTCGTGGCCGATCGGAAAGGCATGGCTCAGGTCCGGGGTGGCTCGATGTGACGATGCAGCGTGGCCGTGAGCTCCCGCAGATTCACGGGCTTGGCCATGTAATCATCCGCGCCCGCCGCCAGACAACGCTCGCGGTCGCCCGACATCGCCAGGGCGGTGAGCGCGATGATCGGAGTGCGGGCGGTCTCGGGCCGGCTCTTGAGAATGCTCATGGCTTCCAGCCCATCCATGCCCGGCATCTGAATGTCCATCAGGATGATCGCCGGATGCACCGCCTTTGCCTGCCGGATAGCTTCCTCGCCGTTCTCGGCGGTAACCACGCAAAACCCCTTCGCCGTGAGGTAGGTCACGATCGTCTCCCGGTTCATCGGGCTGTCCTCCGCCAGGAGCACCACGGGACGCGATGCACTGGCCACCGGGGCTGGCGCCGCTGCGACGGGTTGCGCACGGGCCGTGGTCTCCGCGGCGTGGACGAGCTGGGTTTCGACCTGCTGCCAGGGGATGCTTACGGTGAAGCGGCTCCCCTGCCCCGGCGTGCTTTCCAGCTGCACCCGCCCGCCGTGCATCTCCGCCAGCCGCAGCACCAGCGAGAGACCCAGGCCGGTGCCGCTGTATTGGCGTGAGAGCTTGCTGTCGAGCTGCACGAAGGGCTGAAACAGCTTGGCCTGGTCTTCCGGCGAGATGCCGATGCCCGTGTCCCAGACCGTAAAGCCGACGCCCTTGATGTCAGGACACGGTTTGACCTCCAGGCCCACCTGGCCGCCGTCAGGGGTGAACTTTACCGCGTTGGTGAGCAGGTTCGCCAGGATCTGGCGCAGCCGGCGTTCGTCGCCCCGCATGGTCTGCAGGCCAGGGTCCAAGGCCAGGCTCAGGCGCAAATTCTTCTTGGCGGCCAGCGGACGGACGAACTGGAGCGAGGCGTCACACAGCACGTCCAGATATACGTTGTCCACCATCAGCCGCTCCTTGCCGGCTTCGATCTTGGAGAGGTCGAGAATGTCGTTGATGAGCGAGAGCAGGTGGCGGCCGCTGTCCTGGATGTTGCGGATGGCGCGCATCTGCTTGTCGTTCACCGGCCCGTGCACCCCATCAATCAGCACTTCGGAGAAGCCGAGCACGGCATTGAGCGGGGTGCGCAGCTCGTGGCTCATGGCCGCCAGGAACTCATCCTTGAGCCGTGAAGCGCGGGCCAGCTTGTCGTTGGCCGCCCGCACTTCCTCCTCGATGCGCTTGCGGTCCGAGATGTCCGATTGTGCCCCGACGAAGTGCGTGAGCCGGCCGCCAGCATCGCGAATGGGGGAGATGGTCAGCTCGTTCCAGAAAAGGGAGCGGTCCTTGCGGTAATTGCGTAGCACCACCCGGCACTCCGTGCCCTCGCGCAAGGCGCGCCGGAGGATTTCGAGCGTGGCCTGGTCCGTCTCCGGCCCTTGCAGGAAACGGCAATTCCGCCCGAGGACTTCCTCCGCCTTGAAGCCAGTGATGCGCTCGAAGGCCGGGTTGCAGAAGACGATCGGCATGTCCGGCAACGTTGCGTCGCTGATGACAATGCCATTGCTGGTGGCCGCCATGGCACGGTCCCGCAGCTTCAACGCCAGCTCGGCCTCGTGCCGGTCCGTGACATCTGCGAGCGTGCCCGCCGCACCGATGCACTCGCCCGCCTCGTTGCGCAGGGGACGGGCATGCAGTTCCACCCAGCAGATGCCCGTGCCACGGGTGACGAAGCGGACCTCCAGCCGGCAATAGTCAGTCTGCCCTTGGATCAAAGGCGGGAACATCTTCAAGCCGGACTCCAGATCTTCCGGGTGCAAAAAGTCCGCGTAACATCGTCCCAGGCTTTCCTCCATGGTGTAACCGGAAATCTCCGTCCACGCCGGGTTCAAGAAGGTCCACGCCCCGTTCTGATCCGTCTGAAACACAACTTCGCGGAGATTGTAGAGCACCTGCCGGTAGCGCCGTTCACTTAGTGCGATCTGGAGGTTGGCGCGATCCAGTTCAACCGTGCGCAGGCGCACGCGCTCCTCCAGCTGGTCCCGCGCTTTCTCCAGCGCTTCCGCCGCCCATGCGCGCTCAAACACCCGCCCCAGTTGCGTGCCAATCTGCGTCACGCTGGCCAGCAGTTCCTCATCCGGCTCCATCGCCGCGCCCGCGAACAATTCGATCACCGCGCAAACCTCAGGACCCACCAGGACCGGGAACGCAAGCGCACCGCGCAGACCACAGCGCCGGGCCACGTCCGCGCGGGGGAAATTGCTATCTCGAGTGACATCAACCACCCAGACCGCATTGCCATTCCGCCACACTCGCCCAGGCAGGCCGGTGCCCGGAGCAAAATGGCATTCCTCGGTGGCCTCCCGGAATGCGGCAAATCGGGGTTCTTCATTGAAATACCACAGGCCGGTCGACTCCAGCTCCGTGGCGGTGGTGGAGGGCATCAGCGCGTGGCCCACAGGCCAGCCGGTGAACTCGCACAGGAGCTTGAGCGTGACGTGCAGTGCGGCTTCGGTCGTCACCGCCTCGTTCGCTGCCGTGGCGACGGCTTGCATGAGTTCGAGCGAACGCTGGCGCTCGGACGCGCCGCGCAACCCGCGCTCGACGGTGGCTTCCGCCGCGAGGCGCGCCTGCTGTTCCTGCTTGAGCAGCGCTTGCAGGCGCTGCAGTTCATCTTCGCCGCTTGGGAGGGAGACGCTCATCACGGATGGTGACGGGGTGTCGGGATCGACCCACGATGAAAATGCGTGGCCAGCCAAGCCACCCGGCTCGCCGCATCCCTGCTGCACACGACCGCCGCGAGAGGATTGATACGGAGACCCTTCATAGGTTACTATCGGAACATCACACGCAAACTGAACTCGACGCCGCTGAAACCTATAGCCGGGCGAAATAGCCGTGCCAACCCATTCTAGTCCCATGCAGGCCAAAAACGGGCTGAATCGCAATTCACGGTGAAACCTGGATAAATTATGGCCGCCGCACGTCCCCCTGAACTTGCTGAAACTCACGTCCTGGGCACGCAAACCCGCCAGTGGGTGGTGCGGGCCAGCGACACGGATGCACGTCCGTGGCTGCAGGACGTGCCGGTCTGCTCCGCGCTGACCCAGCACCAGATCGCCCATCTGGGCGTGTGTCATGCGGTGGCACCTTATCGCATCGTGCGCACCAAGCAGAGCGGAACTTACTTCCTCGCGTGCTTCGGCGGACGGGGACGGTTTCTGGTGGAAGGCCGCTGGCAGGTCTGCGGTCCGGGCACCGCCTGCCTGCTGCCCCCGCACATCCTGAACGCGTTTCATGCCGAGCCCGGTGCGCCGTGGGAATTCGTCTGGGTGCGTTACGAACAGCCCACCGACCAGCGGCCCATCGCCGGCGCGAGTTCACCGGTGCTGGCAAAGTTCGATCCTGAACCCGTGCGCCACGCCGCGCTGGGCCTGCACCACGAGGCCAGGGGCATGGCGGCTCCGGCGGAGATGCAGCGCTGGGCCGACCTCGTGCATGCCTACGTGCTACGCTTCGCGCGCCCCTGGCAGGTGGAGGACCGCCTCTGGCTGGTGTGGGAAGGCGTCGCTGCCCATCTGGAAGAAGAGTGGACGCTGGAGCGGCTCGCCCGCCTCGCACACATGAGCACCGAACACCTGCGCCGCCTCTGCCATCGGCAACTCGGCCGCAGCCCGATCCATCAAGTCATCTTCCTCCGCATGCGCCGCGCGGCGGAACTCCTCTCCACCACCAACGACAAGGTGGAAACCATCGCCACTGCGGTCGGCTATCAAAATCCCTTCGTGTTCTCGAACACCTTCAAGAAATGGACCGGCTGGCGGCCTTCGGAGTTCCCTGGCCGGGCGAAGGGGACCTGAACTTCCGACCGCATAGTGGGGCAGGCTTCCAGCCTGCCTCACCCGGCATCTTGCCCGCGTTGATGCCTTGGGAATCAATCCCAATTCCCAATGAATACTGGTGGAATCGCTGATGCGGAGCGCGACGCACCTTCGGCTCCCTCTCCCTTCCTCGGAAGGAGGGGAGAGGGTTGGGGTGAGGGGTGCCGTCCGGCGGCAGCCCACCGAATTACCTTGGAAATTGGCAGACTTCGCGGGCGGGACGCCCGCATCGGCAGGCTGGAAGCCTGCTCCACTTCCGTTCACTTCTTCTTCTTGCCGCCGCCCATGATCTTCTTGGCCACCTTCACCAGCCCCAGCTTGTGCGGCAGCTTGAAGGCCGGGTGCTCCGCGATGCGCCAGTATTCGCGGGCCGTCGTGCGGAAGACGTCGTTGCGCACCAGCGCATAGAGGTAGCCCTTGTAGTTCTGATCGCGCCACGAACGCATCGGCTCGGACTGGCTCAAACGGCACTTGCCGAATTCGATGACGAAGACGGAGCTGGGCAAATTGTAGGCGCGAAACTCGCGGCCCGACGCTTCCAACTCGTGGAGGAACGCATCCAGCCCTAGGTAGATGATGTCGCCGTCGTGGAAGGCCATCGCGCTGTCCGGCCCCATCACGCTCAGGCAAAACCGCGCATCGCGCAGCATCGCCGTGTCCGTGTGCTCGCCGTCAATGAAGCAGAAGTCCGGCTTGAACGGCAGTTCCGCGGGCTTGAGCGTCTCCGTGCCCTTCTCAATGGGGATGACCTTCTTCACATCCGCGCCCGGCACCTTCGCCAGCAGGTCGAGCATGTTCTGCGTCGTGACGTGCGAGTAGTCGCCGCCCTTTTCGCGCGCATCCGGCACGAACGTCGGGCGTGGATCAATCGAGATGATCTTCGTGCAGCCGGGATCAGCCACGTAGGACTGGAGCGAGCCGCCCTTGTAGGAACCGATCTCGAGGAAAGTGAACTTGCCACCCTTCCACTGGCGGAAGGCGCTGTTCAACGCGAGAAACGAGCGGCGGTCGTCTTCGCTGCTCTGGCTCTCGATGGTCTTGAAGAGCGACAGGTCCTGCTGGTCAATCTGCTCCGGGATGGTGGGCATAGGTGTGATGTTCGTTCGCGGCAAAGTGCCAAGCGCACGAAGTCGGGTAAAGATGGAAATGCCGGAGCCACGCATTACGTCCAACGCGCCATGCTGCAATTCCCCTCCCCCGTGGCGGCAGGCGTCCCGCCTGCCGTAGAGCCGGGCATCCTGCCCGGCGGCAAGAGCGCTGCGACGACAGAAACCGCCTCTTACTCCCAAGCCTTGCCGCCTACCGCAGCGTTTTTCCCGGGCGGCGGGACGCCGCCCTCTACGGCAGGCAGGATGCCTGCCGCCACGCGGCTTGGCCTCGTGCTCGCCACCCTCATCACCCTTGCGCTTCCCCTCCCCGCCGCCTCCATCGCCGACCAACTCGCTGCAGCCAAGTGGACCCACTACGCCAAGGCTCCCGGCTATTCCGAAGGCCCCACCTGGCTTAATGGCGAAGTCTATTTCTGCTCCGGTGCCCTGCTCAAGGTGGACCCAGCTGGCAAGGTCTTCCCGTGGCTGGACATCAACCCGGCCGGCACCTTCCTCCGCCGCGATGGCCAAATCCTCATCGTGGACAACAAGCACAAAGCCGTGCTCAGCCTGGCCACCAATGGCGTCGTGTCCGTCCTCGCGGACCAGTTCGAGGGCAAACCCCTGCGCGGCCTCAACGACCTGACTGTCGATGCGCGCGGCAACATTTACTGGACCGATCCCGAAGGCTCCTCGCTCGCCAAGCCGGTCGGGGACATTTACCGCTTGAGCGTTGCCGGCAAAGTTACGCGCGTCGCCAGCGGCTTCGCGTTCCCCAACGGCCTCGACGTGGACCCCGCGAGCAAGTTCCTCTACCTCATCGAGTCGCAGTCCAAGAAAATCCTCCGCCTCGCCCTGCCCGCAAGCGACAACGCCCCGCTCGGCGCACCGGAAGTGTTCTACGAACTCGGCGGCAGCGGTGGCGACGGCTGCGTGTTTGATGCGCAAGGCAACCTGTGGGTCGCTGACTTCCATCGGCCGGAAACGAAGCACGGCCGCATCACCGTCCTCAGCCCGGAGGCCAAAGTGCTTGGCCAGCTCGACGTGCCGGCGCAGGTCGTGAGCAACATCACCTTCGGCGGCACGAACCACGACGAGATCTTCTGCACCACCGGCACACCCGATGGAGTCTTCCATGCGAAAGTCGGTGTGAAGGGCTTCGCCGGCCACCCCGGCGCGGAACTAATACCCCTCCGCACGCTCCCCACCCAACCGCATGAAGGCGCGCACCCTTTGCACGCGCGCCGCTTCGGCGTGCCCGGCAACATCGGCGTCTCGCGCGGCTGGTATGTCTGGCGGAAGTTCGACCGCGCCACCTGGACCGGCGAGTTCGAGCACGAGGGCAA